>NZ_AP028867.1:2231390-2550161 GCF_036511535.1 Indolivaga capnocytophagoides
CCATATATCCTGCCAGCTTGTATAACGTCCTGCCGATTCGTATCCGAACTGCATACCCTGATAACGGTTTGTAAGATTATCATTACGCCATCTATCATAAGAGTTACCCCATGGGCCTTTTTCCGATGCGGTCATGTATTTCTGACGTGTAATAGTACCAATAGCCTTTACTTTATAGAACACATCCCCTATCTGATTGCGGTGCGAGAGTTCGAGATCAATACCGAAATGACGGTCGCTATCGAGGTTCTCTCTCGGAGCATCTGCACCTACAACAGTGGGCAAATCTCCCTTACGACGGGCAAAACGTCCCTCACGGCGGCGGTCGAAATAGTCTACAACAAATCCGAATAAACCGTTCCAGCCTTCAAAATCGACTCCGACATTGAATGTTCGGGATTCAAACCAAGTAATATTTCTGTTTGGAAGTGCCTTTGTTGCAACTCCATTCACAAACTGATCTCCGAAAATATAGCCGGGAGCATACTGTGCATAATATCCTTTGTCCCCATTATCTCCGGTTGCAGGATAAATATAACCGGTTGCCCAGTCGTAATCCAGATCGCCGTCATCACCCAGTATACCATAACTGGCTCGCACTTTCAACTGATCTACAAAAGAAAATAGTGGAACTGATTTAAAGAATGGCTCTTCCGACAATCTCCAACCCACAGAGGCAGAAGGGAAAAATCCCCATTGATGACCTTTCGCAAACTTCGAAGATCCATCGTATCTGAATTGAGCTTCTGCAATATAACGGTTATCAAATGTATAGTTAACCCTACCGATAAGAGCAGAATTGGCCTGATCATAAAGATCATTATTACCGGTCAACATACCGCCTTTCTGATTTTCATCCACACCTGCGAACAAGTATTCCATGGCGAATGCCAAATCACGCATAGCGTAGAAATTATCTCCGTCACGCTTCTGAGTTTCCCATCCGACCACACCATTTACAGCATGCTTCTTATCGAATGTACGATTATAATTAAGTGTAAACTGTGCTAATTTCTGCTGTTTCGAAAAGTTTTCACGTCTCAATTGATTCGGTGAACTTTCGTTATACAACTTTTGATCATATAATCCCGATACTTTATTGTAAGCATACTGGTAGTATTCTTTACGGAATATCGTATTATCATCCATTCTGTAATCGTAGCTGAACAAAGCTTTTGCCGACAACCCCTTCAATTCGGGCAATATTGTTTCCAGATCGAAATTCAATGAAGCCGAAGATTGAAAATATTTTTGCTTGTACTTACGGTATCCCGATATATCGGATGTCATTTTGGCTACCGTATTTTCTTCCAGATCCAAGCCTTCGTAATTGAGCATTGTATTTTCAGGGTCGGCATAAGCAGGATTCAATACCCCTTGACGCCAATAGTTTCTGATTATATCCGAAGAACCTGAATAAGGAGTATTACGTTGATCCGCAACTCCACTCAAGCTAAGTTCGAAAGTCAGACCTCTTGTTATTTCCGTATTTATATTCGATCTAAGATTGAATTTATCGTAATTCAAATCTCCCGATTTAAATAATCCTTCCTGATAGAAGTAGCCTAATCCCACATAAAACTGAGTTTTTTCACTACCTCCCGTAATACTCACATCATGCTGAGTCTGAGGTGATGTTTCGGCGAATATAAGTTTGTTCCAATCCGTAGAGCGGCGTGTACCATTACGAAAAGCTTCGAAATCGGCTTCGGTATATATAAGATTTCCGCCATTGATATTATTCATCGACTTCTCATTATAGATCGTCATCGTTTCGAAAGCATTCGCCAGTTTAGGCATTTTCGAAGGTTGCTGTATAGTATAAGAGGCGTTATACGAGACCGATGTCTTACCTGCTTTAGACCCTTTTTTGGTCGTAACCAGAATAACGCCATTAGCGGCACGCACCCCGTATATTGCAGCAGAAGCATCTTTCAATACAGATATATCTTCGATATCATTGGCATTCAAACGCTGGAAATCGGCAGCTTCACGAGGGATCCCGTCTATTACAACCAACGGAGACCCTAATCCTCTGATGTCCAAATTATTGTTATATGTTCCGGGTTCGGCACTTTTTTGCCATACACGGACACCTGCAATACGTCCGGTCAACATATTCTGCGGATTCTCATTCTTTGTCTGGAGCATTTCCGAACCCTTAATTCCTGCCACAGCTCCTGTAAGAGTCGCTTTCTTTTGTGTACCATATCCCACAACTACCACATCGTCCAATGCAATGCTTTGGTCATCGGTGAGCGATACATTAATTTCGGTACGTCCGTTTACCTTTTCTTCTTTAGTACTCAGCCCTAGAAATTTAAACTCAAGGGTTGCATCCTTAGCAGCTTCGATAGTATACTTACCATCAATATCTGTAATTGTTCCATTTGTCGTGTTCTTCACCGCAACGGTCGCTCCGATAACAGGCTCCTGATTATTATCCAGTACTTTACCTGATATTTTGATATTTTGTGCCAATAACGATAAAGGCATAAAAACAACAAAGAGCATCATTAAAATCCTATAATGCAAGGATTTTATATTTTTAGCATATTGTGCTTTTATCATACTGCTTATTTATTTAAGGTTAGTTTTTCTTTTCCAATTCGTATTTTGCCAGCACCGCATATTCGGCAGCAAAAGCAAACGTAAACATGCCTTCCATATTGTTCTTTCCCTTCTCACGATTCCATCCGACCAATAAGTTAGGAGGCAGAAATCCCTTATAGAAAAAGTTATCATACGCATAATCCAGATTCTTCTGGAAACTTTCTATATTCTTCGAGACATCCGGATGAGAAGGATACAGATCCACATATCCACGCATCAATACTCCGTTAAACCAGTTATTAAATCCTGAAATATCGTAAGTATAATGCTCTGCAACAGCAGTCCCGAGCTTCGCAAAATATTTAAAGCTATTGTCCGATAATTGTTTCGCATCATCCAGATATACCTGTTCCTTGGTCACCCGATACAGATCGGCAGCACCAGAAAGCATAGTTCCGCTATTGTATGAAATAGCCGGCCCTACTTTATCTCTAAGACCTGTGTGCTTGCGGTATTTTACATTGTCAATTATTTCGTAAGCGACATCACAATTAGGATCACATCCACCCATCATATCATCATATACACCATCCGAACGCATCAGGCTGTTTTTTTGCCAGTCGTATATCGCACGGGCAAACTTCAGATAATATTCACTCTTTTTCATCGATGCTGTTTTACGGTTTTGGTTCGCATCGATATATAAGTATGAAATTTCATCATTTTTGCCTTGATACAGTTCGCTTAACCAAACCAATGGACTTACCATAGGCCCGTTACTGCATGAATGTTTGGTTGTATAACCAGGTCCCCATGTGATGCCTCCATTTTCTTTACCATTGTCATCCAAAGTACAATCCCAGCCATCCAATACATACTGAGACAAGTATTCAGCCTTTGTCAGATAAGTTTGATCTGCGGTCAGCTTATAAGCCTCGATAAGTTCACGTATCAACCATTGCTGGTCATCATATACATTGTGAATCCCGTCTACACTCGCCGACCCTTTATCTCCTCCCCGATCCACACCATATACAGACCATTCCTTGGTCTGAGTATAAGAAGTCAGAGTGAAGGTTCCCTGATAAAAAGCTGCATTCTCATACAGATCATGTAATAACTGAGTATAACGGGCAAAATTCTTATCATATAATTCAGATTTACCGTGTTCTTTATTGGCTTTAAGTCCATGGAGAATAGCATTTACGGCTTCTATCGAACTTGTATACATCCATACACTACCCTTTTCGGCTGAACGGGTTCCTGTATAAGGATTATAATATCTTGCCATAGCCATACCCGATCCGGTAAAATGATTCACCACAGCACTGTCAACCATCTGCATAGCCCGAAGCAGATTCTGCTCCACCAGGTCAGAAGAAGTAATAGGCCCACCTCCGTTATCTCCGTTGTTATTCTCGGGATCATCACTGCAAGCAGCAGTTACAACGAGCAATAAAGAAAAAATAGTCACAAATAATTTTTTCATCTTTCTTATTTTCTTTTAGCTATCCGGCACTTCCTCCGTACACATAAGCATACGGAGAAAAGATATAGCCGAATTCTTTTTATTACTATATAAAGAACTAATACCTCAATTCAGAGCGATATTATAGAGAACCAGTTTATTCTCATCACCGTTTAATTCGCCGTTGTACACCCCAAGAACCAGAGTTACATCACTTCCGTTAAACTGAGAAAGGTCATAAACAAACGAAGCATATTTATCGGGATCTCCGGCTCCACCCTCTCCATGCTTAAATTTCCAGCAACCATCAGCAGCAGCCGATGCTTCTTTTGCTGTATTGGATTTAGGAGATAAATGAGTTACCGTTCCATTATTTTCTATCGCAGTCATTTTGAAGAAGGTATAATTACTTCCAAAGTTCCGTGTCTTGAAGGTAAGCTTGTTCTGTCCTTCTGAGACACTGAATTTCGCATAGAAATAAGATTCTGGAACTTTTGTATCTATCGGTCCGTTACCTGTTGTTTTGATGAGATATCCTTCCGAAGGGAACACTTCCGGATCCTTCCTTAACGGAACAAATGACCATGTAGCACCGATATGACCGACATCTCTCCAAGCACGGTAAGCGTCAACATAATTATCTCTGTTTCCAGACTTAGGACTGATACCTGTAAAAGATTTCCGAGTATGAGGCATTGTCGAACGCACCATTTCCTGTGTCAATTTCCATCCCGATACAACTTCTGTTCCGGGTATCCAATTCCAATCGGTTACATTTTCCTGAGCAAAAGATATACGGCGAAGCACTAATTGCTTATAATAATTACCGGTTTCTTTCCGATAAATCCCCACTGCTACAATCACTTCTTTTCCGATATACTTACTCAAATCGAAATGAAAATCGGTATAGTCGCCCGAACCATAGGTCTTAGTATCCCCAACCTTCTCTGTCACAGGTTCTGCAGCAGACAGATCAATAACCTGCACCCCAAAATAAGCGGGTGAAGAAGCGTCTGCACTATGCGTACGGACTCTCAATGACAATATCTTATTATCAGCAGTGATCGACTTACTGCCATATACATACGAATCGAACACATCCATATCTGCAGGATTTTCCTGTTCTTTTCCTGTATTTCTGATTTGTAGTGTAGTACCTTCGTTCTGCTCCTGCCATGCTCCCCAGAAGTCAAGCGTACACATATAGTCGCATGCCCAATCCCAATGAGGATAAGCATCGGCATTACGTCCGCCACGATATTCACTGAAGAACCATTTATCGGCATTTTGTAAATCCACTGCTGTTTTTCCCCGAAGCAACTCAACTCCGCCCATCTGAACATCAAGCACAACCATACCATCAACAAAATCGCTTTTCGCAATCTTCCGGGTTATAGTCAAAAAGCCGGCTTTAGTAAAAGTGACATCATAGTCATTAATACCCAAACCATCCAGAACATATTTACCATCTGCACCTGTTGTCACAGAATTAGATGTCGACACACTAACGACCACATCAGCCAGAGGAGTACGGTCTTTATCCGCCTGAGTTATCACCCCTTGAATCTTCACCGATTTCAACAACGACATATTAGCTGTCGCTATCTTATCTTCAGTAAACTTAGCAGGGGTAATAGTAGTACTGATCGTTTGATAACCCTCAGCAGAAAATGTCACAGCATGCGAATCAATCGTTACATTATTGAATGTATACTTTCCATCACTGCCGGTAGTCACAGATCCATCAGAACCCCCGATGCTCGATATCGTGACAGTCGCTCCGGCAATTGGCTCACCAACGTCATCAGTGACCAAACCTACGACCGTTCCCGTACCTAAAGCAACCGATTTATCGTCGTCGCTACACGCACCCAATGCCATAACGAAGGCACATAGGAGTCCTGTAAAGACAAAAGCCTTTAAAAAATTAGTCAGTTTCATTTGTTTATTAGATTTATATTGAACTGTGTGTATATGTAGTTAAGGCATTATGCCTCCGCTTTATAAATCGTCAGGTCATTTTTTGTTATATTTATCATCCAACATTTTGATAAAATAGCCGCCGACAACAGAACGAGCCTGAAATCCTCTTTGATTAGGAGCATCTGTAAACACCCAATCCGACATAGGTACACGGTCTTTCGTTTCGTTCATAAATAAATGGATGGGAGCAATGAACTTTTCGAATGTAGCCTTATCATCAGCTAGTGTGGCAGTCCAGATAATCCAGTCTGTTTTTGTATATAACTCACGATTATCCAAAGGAAGACCATATTTGTTTTGTTTGGTTAGATAATATGCAATTTCGGTAGCTGCAATCTTCGAATCGAAAATTCCCATTTTTAAGATCTTATCCCATACAAGGTTATATTTCTGACTCCATGTTCCGGTTTTATCAAATGTAAGTTTGTAATGATCTCCGTCATTTGCCATTTTTTCCCATTCTCCGGCCATTTGTTTTGCTGCAGTAATGTATTTTTCACCAGTGGCATTATCTCCTAACATTTTAGCCAGTTCACCGTAAGATGCGATTCCAAGAATTGCTTTCACCGACAAATTGGCATTGTGGGCAAAGTGTCCGGCAAAATCATCTGTACATAATTGGTTCTCGGGATCGAGTCCATTCTCTACCAGGTAATCAGCCCAAACGGTTAATACTTTCCAGTGTTTTTTCGCATATTCGGCATTACCTTCTACTTCAGCGATTGCCCTTGTCAGGATCAGCATGTTACCCGATTCTTCCACAGGCATATCACCACCGTAAGTTTGCCCGTTGGCCAAAGGATATGTACCAACATCGTGTGCTGCGAATGGTTTTGTCCATTTGCCGCTTTCGCTGTAATATAAGATATGGTTCATCAACCCTTTAACCAAGTCCACATTATAAAGAAGGAACATAGGAGCCGAAGGATAGGTTATATCTACCGTACCGATAGATCCGTTGCTGAAATTTTCTTTCGATAAGAATAACAGGTCTCCATTAGGAGCTTCAACCAACTTATGAGCTGCTATCGCCTGACGATAAGCCAAGGCGCATAATTCGGCATAATCTTTTCCGCCCGAAACTGAAGCAGTCTCCATCAATTCTTTATCAAATTTATAAGCTTTATCAATCAAGCTGTCGTATTCTTTATTCGCTTTTACAAACTGAGAAACAATTGTCTGGTCATTCTTGCGATTCCAGTAAGGGCGCAGGTTCTCATTAAAGTATTGGATAGAGTAAATATCATCGTAACCAAGCATTATCTTACCGCTTTCCGACCCTACTTTTCCTAGTTTTCTTACTAGAGCCAAATAGTCGTATACCTTAGTAGATTGGGTTTTCTCTCCAAATTTATTATTCACGAATTTATCTCTCAAAGCCGAATTCTCTCCTATATTAACCAATGAGTTCTTCTCGTCTGCAACCATATAAAAATATCCCCAGTCTATTCTAACATCGTCTCCCGATTTTGCTAATATATTCTGACTTTTTGTTCCGGTTTTCAAGAATACAAGATTATCGGAATTTCCAATTTCACTTTGTGTTTCCTGATGGGGTTTATCCACCGCCCACAATGGAGATGCTTCGAAATAAAGTTCGATATCGTGTTTCTTTCCGTCATTCGAAACGATGTCGTATGTGATGTAGTTTACAGGACGCGAAAGAAGATCTAAATCATCCGTAAATAAAGGAGCAGTAAATGTCAGGCGGAGATCAACATTTCCACAGGCAAATACATAATGAGTCTGTGTTGCCTGCACATCAGCCGATTTCTGAACTGCTGTCTTTTCAAAATACTTTTTAGTATCTTTTTCTGTTTGCAGTCCAAAATCAAGCAGCCCGTTTCCTACTCTGTTATGACAGAATGCTGCAATCGTAACGGTTTTTCCGGCAGTAAACTCCTTAGTCAACGTTTCAGGCAGCTGAAGTATAGCGTTTTTCTTGCAAGTATTGCCGCTATTAACAACCTCCTGTCCATCCACATATATAATTACATCATCATCATGCGAATATTCCAGGAATACATTTTTGCTCGAAAAATCTTTATCCAACTTAATAGTTCTGCGTACCCAAATAAATTCGGTATCCCAGTTAGTCTTAGCCGTGGGCTCATTTACAGTAGTTCCGAATGCCGCAGCTCCGGTCTGCCATTTTGTATGATCAAAATCTGGTTTCATCCAGTTATCGGCAGGTTTCTGAGTTGTATATGCACCCGTCCAGGTTCCTTGCTCACCCGTAACGGCTATCGGCTCATACTGAACATCTTCTATACCCATAAAACGATATAGCTCCCCATCGACTTTAGCAACCCCTATCAGTGGAAAATCTTTCCCTGTCCAGTGCTTTACATTACTATCATATAGGTTATCGGTCGTAGACCAAGCACTTGTATAAGGATCTATTGTAATCAGAGGATACGCCGGAGGACGCATTCCGCTCGATACAATATCGTGTTCTATTGTTTTATTGGTATTGCATCCAAACAATAGTAAACACCCCGAAAGCATAAATAATAAATGTTTTTTCATTTTGTAATAGTTATTTAGGTTATTGAATACTGTTTAAGATATCCAGTTTATTATCATTGACCAGCTTTACAATTAGTTCGCCAAATAAGGTATTCTGCCAGGCAAACCACGCCCGTGTAAAATCGTACTGATCATTCACATTAAAAGATTCGTGCATAAATCCGGTTCCGGCATCGGTATTCATCAGAAGTTCTACACACCATTTTATCTCTGCATCATCGGTACTTGTAAAAGCTTTCATCATTATGCTCATAGGCCATGCCATATCATAACCGACATGAGGTCCACCGATACCTTCACCAGCCGTACCTTTAAAAAAGTAAGGATTATCTTCGCTCCAGACAAAACGGCGTGTATTCTGATAAACAGGGTCATTTACAGCTATATCACCCAAATATGGCATTGCCAGCAAACTGGGGACATTAGCATCATCCATCAACAAGTGATTACCGAAACCATCCACTTCAAAAGCATAGATCGTTCCGTATTTAGGATGCTCATAGGTCGCATGTTCTTTTAAGGCTGATTCTACTTCATTTGCAAGATCAGTACATTCCTGAGCTAACTTTGTATCTTTATTTACTTTAGTCAGTATTTCGGCTGCTTTTCTCAACGAACTGACTGCAAAAAAGTTAGAAGGAACAAGAAATTGCAGTGTAGTAGCATCATCCGAAGGGCGGAACGACGATACTATAAGTCCGACCGGTTTTATGGGAGCACCTTTTCCATCGTTGCTCAATGTATCCAACTGACGTTCGCTCTTTCTTTGAAATGTATAAGGCCCTACTCCATCTTTACGCTGCTGTTCTTTCAGAGTAGTAATGATGCAAGTGATTGCCTGTAGCCATTCTTCCTGAAAAACTCCGGAATCACCTGTTACTTTCCAATACTGATATGCCAAACGTATAGGATAACAATGAGAGTCGATTTCCCATTTACGCTCATGTACACCGGGTTTCATATCTGTGATATCATCTTTCCAATGACCGACCTCATTTGTATCGGTATAAAAGGCATTCGCATAAGGATCTAAAATAATACTGTTGAACTGACGAAGAATAGTACCTTCCAACATTTTTTTCAGTTCCTTATCTTTATTCGCCAGATGCACGTAAGGCCATACCTGAGCTCCCGAATCGCGCAGCCACATAGCATGAATATCACCTGTGTAGACACTTGTATCGGGCTTTCCGTTCTTCATTTCGAAACGGACAGTTGTATCCAGCGTATTCGGATAACAATTTTCGAACATCCACGCCAATTTCGGATTTTTCAGAAGTTTTTTTATCCGCTGTATTTCATTTTCAATCGCTTTCGATTTGAATAATCTTTCGGATTCCTGCGGACGCCGGCTGATATACTGATCGGCTTTCACTGCAGTATTATCCAATGGTAAACTGAAATCAATCGTCTCCCATGCTTTTATCTCCATCTGCGAAAGAAACAATGCCGTGCCAAGTATTATTATTTTTTTCATGGATTTTAAGTATTGGTTAGTTACTTCTTATTCAAGGTCACAGACCTGCTTGTTACTTTAAATGCATAACAATCTGAGCCTGTTATAACTTAAAACAGATCATTAAAGACCTTCATTTACGTATCTTATTCCAAAGTTTAGGGTTACTTTGTTTCAATTCAGTAGAGAAAGAATAAGGCAGATCCGCCTCTTTTGTCCCTCTTGTTTTGTTCGGTTTATCAGACATTCTGAAACGGATATCAGCACCATCCATCAACTGTTTATGTGTCAAGTAATTTTTAGTGTAATCCATCCCATTTACCGACATAGCATCGACATATCTGTTATTCGAACCGTTTCCCTCTGAAGTTATAACGACTTGTTTTCCATTCTCAAGGCTGATAGTCGCCTTCTTAAATAACGGAGAGCCTAAGATATACTGATCCGTTCCCGGAGCTACCGTATACATACCCAATGCTGAGAACACATACCAAGCCGATGTTTGACCATTATCTTCATCACCGCAATAACCATCGGGAGTCGGAGTATATAATTTACGCATTACCTCACGAGTCCAGTATTGAGCTTTCCATGGTTCACCCGAATAATTATATAAATAGATCATATGCTGTATAGGCTGATTACCATGTGCATAATTACCCATATTCATGATTTGCATTTCACGGATTTCATGGATAACACCACCGTAATAACTGTCATCGAACAATGGCGGTACATTAAAAACAGAATCCATCATGATATTAAACCCTTCTTTTCCACCCATCAAATCTATCAGTCCCTGCGGATCATGAAAAACAGACCATGTATAATGCCAGCTATTTCCTTCAGTAAAGGCATCCCCCCATTTCAAGGGATTGAATGGCGATTGAAAAGTTCCATCCTGATTCTTCCCTCTCATTAATTTGTGAGACGGATCGAAAAGATTACGGTAGTTCATCGCACGCTTTGCGAATATTTCTATATCCTTTGCAGGTTTACCTAATGCTAAGCCTAATTTATATATTGTCCAGTCGTCATATGCATATTCCAATGTACGAGCAGCATTTTCGTTTATCTTCACATCGTAAGGAACATACCCTAACTTATTGTAGTACTCATATCCTAAACGCCCGGTAGACTTTATCTGAGGATGTACACTATTAGCACCGCTTACAACAGCAGCCCATAAAGTTTCAATATCATATCCTCTTAACCCTTTCAGGTAAGCATCCGCAACAACCGAGGCCGAATTATTACCAACCATACAGTCTCGATGACCTGGACTTGCCCATTCCGGTAAAAATCCGCTTTCTTTATAAGTATTAACCAATCCGGCCTGCATTTTTTCGTTCATTGAAGGGTACATCAGATTCAGAAACGGGAATAAGCAACGGAATGTATCCCAAAAGCCGGTATCTGTAAACATATATCCAGGTAAAACCTGTCCGTTGTAAGGACTGTAATGTACTATCTCTCCGGCTGCATTATGTTCAAAAAAGCTACGGGGAAACAGAACTGAACGATATAGGCAAGAATAAAATGTGCGGATGTTATCTACGTTCTCATCTTCTATTTTGATCTTTCCTAATACTTCATTCCATACTTTCCGTCCGTTTGCAGCAACGTCATCAAAGCTTTGTCCCTGTACTTCTTTAAGATTAAGTTCGGCTTGATCGTAACTGATGAATGACGATGCCACTTTCGCATGTACGATTTCTCCTTTTTCTGTCGAAAAGCCGATAATTCCACCGGCATGATCACTTTGTGATTCGGTTTTATTCTGGCTGATATTTCCATCCGCAACAGAAGCCGTATAAGTAAACGGTTTATCAAATACTATAACAAAGTAATTTTTGAAATTATCGGGTACACCGCCACTGTTTTTTGTGGTATAACCAATGATCTTATTTTCTGATGGAACAATCTTTATATATGAACCTTTATCAAAGGCATCTACTATTACATATGAGTTTTCGCTTTTAGGGAACGTAAAGCGGAATACGGCAGCACGTTCGGTCGGGGTTATTTCGGTCACAACATCATGATCCGCCAAGTACACCTGATAATAATACGGTTTTACGATTTCAGCTTTATGAGAAAACCAACTGCTTCGCTGATCCTGATCAAATACAACCTTACCCGTTATCGGCATAATAGCAAATTGACCATAATCGTTGATCCATGGACTGGGCTGATGGGTTTGTTTAAATCCTCTGATCTTATCGGAATCATAAGTATAAGCCCATCCGTCTCCCATCTTTCCGGTTTGAGGCATCCAGAAATTCATCCCCCAAGGCAAAGCGATGGCTGGATAAGTATTTCCTGTCGAAAGCGCATGCTTCGACTGAGTACCCATCAATGGATTTACATAATCAACAGGAGGCAGATTAGTCTGAGCATTCAGATAAAAAGTCAGAAATGCCGTGAATAGAAAAATGAATTGTTTCTTCATTATGTGTTTTATTTATAATATAAATGATATTCAGTATTCAGGGTTACTACAAAAATGCGCAATTATAAGGTCAACAGGCTTCTTATCTTGTAAGAAATAATATATGTCCTCGGTCAAGATATTAGATCGCAATATATTAAGGCCGGACTTTTATATATGCAAAAATAGTCCCATATGATTAATCGAAGGGTTAATACAGGGGTTAATAACCAGTTAATATTTAATCTTAAACCAAATTATTTCATTAACCTTGACACTTTTTCACATTTATAAAGATTACAATAAGCTTATCGAGTTCTTTATTGATTTTTCTTTTTATAATTTATTATATTTGTTGTATCTACATTTACCATGACCTTATGAGAAGACAATATATATTATTCCTTCTAGTTTTTTTAGCAACCACACATTATAATGCTAGATCTCAAGGATTAAAATTTAAAGGAAACAGCTATCTTATTCAAGAGCGGACATCTTACAATGTTTTTAATAATTCGTCTCCTGTTTTTAAAGATTTCCTGACCATAGATTTCGATATTTTATGTGATACACTACCGCAAGTGGGTTATTTATTCAGGATCAAAACACAGAATCCTGATCTTACATTCAATCTGGCTTATGATTCACAGGGAAATAATATAGCTTACCATCTCAACCTGGAAGGAAAAAGCAGATTGATAACTATGTCGATCCCAAAGAAAGATTACACTTTCAGCCAATGGTCTAAATTACAACTTCACCTCGATCTGATTAACGGTCTGATCAGTTTTTCGATAGGAGACCATTCCCAAATTGAAAAATTAAACTTTCCGAAATACCTCGAAACTAAAGTTCTGTTCGGGTGCAGTGACTATTTTATAGATATACCTTCATTCTCTATCAGAAACCTGAAAATATCCGGTAAAAACGTGGCTTTCGAATATCCTCTGAGCGAACATACCGGATCGGTTGTGTACCCATGTAAAGGAGATATTAACGGACACATCAATAATCCGATATGGCTGATAAATGATGCCTACTATTGGAAATACACCGGACAGCAAATGTCCAAAAAGGTTGCCGGATTTAATTTCAACCAAGATAAACAGGAAATATATTACTTCAATCAGGATTCGCTAATCCTGTATAATATGATAAATGGAAAAATCAGTACGATAAAATACAAAAACGAATGTCCTATTGATTTTAGGCTTGGGGATAATTTTCTGAATCCGTCGAATAACAGTATGATTGTTTACGAAACTTACAAAACCCTTAGTAAGGATGTGATGATGGCCGAATATAATTTCGACAACAAAACATGGTCTGTTTTAAGTAAAGATAAATTGCCCACCGAAAGACATCATCACGGACGTTTCTTCGATCAGAAAAACAACAGGTTCATTATTTTTGGCGGCTTCGGAAATCTTTTATATACAAATGACTTCTATAGTTTCGATCTGAACACCAAAACATGGAGCAAGCTCAATTTCAAAGGAGATATCATACATCCCCGCTACTTCTTATCGATGGGCTACCTCGAAAAAACAAACAGTCTGTACATTTTCGGAGGAATGGGCAATGAGTCCGGAGAATACAATGTAGGGCGCAAATATTTTTACGATCTGTATAAGGTCGATCTCAATAATTATACAATTAAGAAGTTATGGGAAATAGACTGGAAAAAAGAGGATATGGTTCCCATAAAATCAATGATTATAAATGAAGAGAAACAGACATTTATTACATTCTGTTATCCCGAACATTATTCCAATACCTTTCTGAAACTTTATGAATTTTCTTTGGAAAACGGACATTACAGTAAATTGGGAGATTCTATCCCAATCCGTTCAGAAAAGATAGGAACTAACGCCCAACTGTTTCTTGATAAGAAATTCAGCAAACTTTATGCTGTGGTTCAAGAGTTCGACAATGACGATATAGGCTCTAAGTTTAAGTTATATACATTATCCTATCCGCCCGTGTCATTCGATTCGCTTCAGATGACACCCCCTTCAGGTAAATCCGGCAGGACTCTTATTTATATCATCCCTGTTTTTATTCTGATCACAATATTAACTTCTATAATCTACTGGAGATTCCGGAGAAGACAAGATTCAAGTAGTTTACATGCATTGAGTACATCAGACGAAAATCAGAGTTTACCGGAACAGGAAATAAAGAAAACGCCTAATACAATATTTCTATTCGGTAAATTTTCCGTTATCAATAGATCAGGTAAAGAAATAGAATACATGCTCAGCGCAAGACTAAAGCATGCCTTCTTACTGATTTTACAGCATAGTGCCAATGGTGGAATAACATCTAAAGACCTGACTGATACGCTATGGGACGACAGAAACAACAAGAAAGCAAAGAACATCAGAGGTGTAACAATTAACGGTCTTCGAAAAGTACTGGAAGAATTGGACGGTATTAGCCTGATTTATGAAAAATCGACTTACCGCATTGAAATCAGCAGCAAGTGCTATTGTGATTACTTATCTTTCTTAACGATCATCAATGAAAAACAGAACCAAGATAATTCAGTTGAGTTTATCCGCATTTTATCCAATGGCGAATTCCTGAAAAACAACGACGAACCTCTGTTCGACACGTGGAAAGCCCTCGTTGAAGATAAATTGGAATCGGAACTAAAACAGTCGCTCAGAAATTGTTATGAGAGAAAAAATTACCAGACAGTATCCGTTTTATCTAAAATAATATTGGATATATCCCCTTTAAGTGATTTTGCTTTATCATATTACATCAGGTCTTCGATCAAATTAAACAAAGAAAATCTGGCAGAAGAAAGATATCAAAAATTTACCAATACATACAAGCAAATGATGGGCGAAGACTACAAAACGCCATACGAAAAATTCATACGGTAGTCGGAGACCCTATTCCATCTAAGACCGGGCATTTGATTATATCTTTTCAAATGCCCGTTTTATCTTTTCACTCCTTATTTTTTCAAAAACGCCTGATACTCATCCCATAGGCTGTCAGTTGTCACCTGATCACCAAAAACATGCTTCATTGCTTTATCAAAACTCCACGGTATGACTTCCAATGTAGATTTATTGAATTTCCTCAAAAAGTCAGGATCCTTGCAAGTCAGCCATTCAAGGAAGAATCCGGTTGTGCGGTAGCCATCCATCCAATGTCCACCAGCTTTTCGGCTGCTAACAGGAAAAAAACCGTTATGATAACGTACTGCATCAGCCATACCTTCTATAAAAACCCAGAATTCCGTTCCCTGCTTATAAGTACCTGCCCCCTGAGGCTCAAGCTGAAAAGCATGAGTAAGTTCATGATACAAAACTCCACGGGTTTCATAAAGTACTTTATCATCCCCTTCCGATGTTTCGGACTTCTCAACCCATCGGGAACTATAGAATATATTCACGACAGGAGGCTGACCTCCTTTAGCCGATATACCATCTACATCTTCAAGTGTATATTCTATCTTTTCGACATTAGGTATAGAATCAGATGCTGACCAGTAAAGAGTTTGTGCAACCCATAGCGCATGCTGCTGTATAAACGTTTCGGGATCAGGAACTATACGCTTATAAATTTTCCAGCCTTCGGTATTTTCTGCTTTATTCAGGAAATTTATTTCGGGGTACTTAAAAGTTTCCCATTTCGGGCTCTCCCATTTTTGGGCATATACTAAATGATAGAAATTCAGTAAAATAATTAATATACTGATGTTTTTCATTGTAAGGTTGGTGTTAATGAATATGGTTTCTCTGCAGCCGAGAATACTCTTCTCTTATTCGGCTTGGATGACATCTCGAAACGAAGTTCTCCACCCTTCATTATGTCTGCATATGTTATGTAAGCCTTATTATAAGGTTTACCATCCAGCCAAACCGATTGTATATATACATTCTTATCGTCCATTTTAGGAGCTGATATTTTAAAGGTATTGCCATTTTCAAGATTCAGGGTAATACTTTTCGCATTAGGAGATCCTAAGATATACTGATCAGACCCAGGGCATACGGGATAGAAGCCCATTGAGGAGAATACATACCAAGCCGACATCTGTCCGCAGTCGTCATTTCCGCAAAGTCCGTCGACTTTGTTCCGATACATTTTATTCATAATTTCATGTAAACGGGATTGAGCTTTCCACGGCTGAGAAGTCCATGCATATAAATAAGCGACATGATGGCTCGGTTCATTTCCATGTACATAATTACCCATCAAACCCTCTTCGTTAATATCCTCATTGTCCTTATAATATTTCTCGGGAAGATGCATTGTAAACAAAGAATCGAGCCGTTGAACAAAACGCTTGTCACCACCCATTTCGTTTATCAAACCATTTACATCATGCGGCACATAAAACGAATAATTCCACGAATTACCTTCTATAAAGCCCTGATTATGGGTATCCAACAAATCGAAAGGAGATTGAAACACTCCCTCTTTATCCTTCGGACGGGCAAAACCTATAGACGGATCAAACACATTTCGGTAACTATGTGCCCGCTTTGTATATTGGTCAGTCACATCCTGTTTTCCGGTATACTTTGCCAGCTCGGCAATAGTCCAGTCATCATAGGAATATTCCATAGTTACAGATGCCGATACACCACTAAAATCCGAAGGGACATACCCGTATTTCTTATAAGCACCTATTCCATCATAATAATCTACATTGGAGCTGCTTATACAAGCTTTCAAAGCCAGATCTTTGTCTATATCAATACCTTTGGCAATAGCATCTGATACAACCGATACCGAATGATAACCAATCATACACCAATTCTCATTTCCCATCAGCGACCAAATAGGCAGTGCACCATGTACACTCTGCTTATAATGATTGAGCATCGAATTGACAATCTGTTTACTGTAACTACGTTTAATCAGGTTCAATAAAGGATGTTCTGCCCGATAAGTATCCCACACCGAAAATACGGTATAGTTGGTAGCTCCGTCTTCCGATTGATGTATATTATGGTCAATTCCCCGATAACGACCATCTACATCCTGATATACGGACGGATTTATCATTGTTCGGTAAAGAGCCGTGTAAAAAATCCTCTTACGGTTATCATCCGCATCAACTTTCAACACACCCAGTTCTTTTTCCCATTTACTCTGTACTCCAGCTTTAATCTCATCAAAAGACTTGCCAGCAGTTTCTGTCTCCAGATTATTCAGAGCTCCTGAACAATCGACAGGAGAAAGAGCAACCTTTATCTCCAAAGGTTTGTTATCCGTAAAATCAAAATCAAAAAACGCAGTTAACTTTTGTCCGAACATTTCCGGAAAATTATCTTCCATCTTAAACTTACGCCACCAACCAACATACTTTGGCTTTTCGGCATTGCGGCATCCATAATTCTTTATGGGTTTAGAGAATTTCACTGCAAAATATGTATAGTTCATTCTCGACCATCCCCGTGTAATACGGTAGCCGGTTAGCGTATATTCATCCTCTACTCTCAAATTAGACATGAGCACCTTACCGTCATAGTTATAAATACCATAAGTAAGGTCTAATATAATATGTCCCGTATCTGTTCCCTTCGGAAAAGTATACCGATGAACTCCGGTACGTTCGGTCGCTGTTAATTCAGCATTGACCTGATAATCGTCCAACAATACTGAATAATAACCCGCTTCGGCATGTTCATTCTGATGACTATAGTGAGACCTGTATCCTTTCGAACTATCATCGGATGATCCCATATCGAGATTTACGTCTCCTGTAGTAGGCATAATAAGTATATCTCCCAGATCGGAATGCCCTGTTCCATTCAGGTGAGTATGACTGAATCCGATAATAGTAGGATCGTCATACTGATATCCCGCACAATATTTATAAGCATCAGGCTGATACTTGCCGTCTATATTGTGAGGGATCATTTCGGTATCAGGGCTCAGCTGCACCAATCCGAATGGAGAACATGCTCCGGGGAAAGTATGTCCCATGCTTTTCGTCCCAACCATCGGGTTTACATAGTCAATTAACCTCTGTTGAGCAGTTACCGTACAAACCGACAGTATTATGGTATATAAAAACACTATTATCTTTTTCCTCATCATAAATTCTCACTATTTGACTTCTACATCTTTCAACTACTATTCAATACATTACATAAAAAAGGTTACAAAGGTTCCACGAAAAGGGTACACTTTATATTGTGACACTTTATCCCTGATGGGGCTTGGGGTTATTAAGTCAGTTAACACTGACCAATCTTCATTTCCCCAAAAGGTTACAAAAGTTACAACCTTCCTGTGTTTTTCCATAAGTTACCTTTTTCTGACTAACTGACTGGCTCATGACTTTCTATATAGATAAAAAAACAATCAGAGCTCATATAACTTATTTCTTTTTCTTATCAAAAGTAAGCTCTACCCGAACCGGAAAATGATCAGATAACAAACGGGCATCGTATTCTTTCAGAGATACTTCTTTCGGAAAATTTCCGGATTGAACTGTTTTTGAATCGACACGAGGTGAACGGTAAGTATCGGTCAATACCCCATATTTATTTACAACAAATGAATTTGTCACAAATACATGATCAATACGGCTATCCGTCTTCAAATCAGGATCCCATGCATTAAATGTACCATTGAGCGCATAGCGTATTTGAGCTTTCTCGAATGAATCATTTAAAACTCCCGATTCATTCAAAAGTCTGTAACTCTCATGAGTCTGATCAACATTAAAGTCACCTGTTAGTATAACAGGATCATTTCCGCACATTTCTTTTATTTTGGATAAAACTAATTTTGCACTTTCCTGACGAGCTATAACACCGACATGATCCATATGCAGATTAAAAAACCAAAAACGGAATTTTCCATCTTTATCCTTAAATTCTCCCCATGTACAAATACGGGGCAAAACGGCATCCCATCCCTTATTCGGAAATTCGGTTTGCTGCGATAACCAAAAGTTACCTGTTTTGATCAGCTCAACCTTCTCTTTTTTATAAAATATGGGAGCATACTCTCCGGCTGTTTTACCGTCATCACGCCCCACCCCGATATAATCATATCCGGGTAAACTGCCAAGCAGATCATTTAACTGATGATGCAAAACCTCCTGCGCTCCGAATACATCAAATCCATTAAAAAGGATCATTTGAGCGATGTACGGATAACGTTGCGACCAACCATTACCGTTCTTTGCATCTTCCGTATTGCTATCATTTCGAACATTAAACGTTGCAACAGTGAGATTCTGTGCATTCAAACAGAATACACAGAAAACGACTGCTACAAATGAAAAAAAACTCTTCCTCATCGTATTTTATTTATAAAGATTATTCTATCGGATCTCCTGCTGTTTTTTTTGCAGGATCATATATTGCAACTCCGACCTTGGAGTCTGCACATCCATAGTATAAAAACCATTTATTATTCAAATAAGCCAAACCTTCGATAAACACTGTTCCATCAGCATACTGACCGCTCTTCTCGAAATCGGCTATAGGACGGAAAAAAGGCACATCCAGACGAGCAAGCACTTTATCCGGATTATTCAGATCAAAAAGAACCTGACCTGCACTATAAGTTCCGGCATTAAACCGATAGTCACGCCTGTCATCTATCCTGTTTTTACCATTATACAACAACAATATGCCATGATCGGTTATAATTGCCGGAGGGCCACATTCGGTAAGGTCACTGTCAAAATATTTATATCTGGGATAAATCAACCCTTTCAGTTCATTTTTTTCATTCAGTTGGGGAGTCCAGTTGACCAGATCATCCGATGTAGCTAAATTAACCATTTTTTCGCCCCAATACATCATATATTTACCATTAATTTTGGCTACAATCTGTTTACCATCGACAATCTTCGTTACAATAGATGCCGACTTACTTTCAAGATCTTTAAACCTGCCTTCGTATGCCTGAGCAAAAACAGGTCCGTGTTTAGTCCACTCCAACAAATCTTTTGATGTTGCCACACACAATCTGGGAACCTGTCTGTTCCACGCAGTATACATCATCACATATGTACCGTCTTCGGTTACAACCACTCTGGGATCTTCACAACCTCCTTCCCATTCAAACTCCTTGGCATTGTCTTCTGCAGGATATAATACGGGAGTTTTACCTCTCGTCATTTTCAGGCCATTGGTACTTTCAGCCAACCCTATACGGGAAGTCCTCTTACCTATACCTGTCGCCGAATTATCTTCGGCACGGTATAATACATATATTTTCCCGTCTTTGACTACTGCTGCAGGATTAAATGTATCACTTTCCTCCCAGCCTACTGAATCTTTTCTCATTGGACAGAAGAACTTCACTGTAGAATCGGGTTCTATAATCGGATTCACCCTCTCGGGACGGACAAAACCACCGAAAGCCCATTCGGGCAATACATTATCTTTATTCGAGTCTAACGCTTTCCCTGAAGGAGAAGGATTTGCACACGACACTAAGGTCAATGATATCAAAAATAATTTTATCAGATTCAGCTTTTTCATAAACAACACTTTACTTTTATTATTATTCAAGAATAGAGATAAAGCAGGATAGAATAATAACCTCTACCCCGCTTCGTTTCAAATATTTAATAATACTCTAATTTAATCAATACCTGTGTTTGGATATACAGGGTTACCATCCTGGATTTTGTACTAATGTCGGACACTTTTGTAATTCGGCCTGCATTATCGGGAACAAATAATGTTTGGGCGTTTCGAATACACGGGTTTCCTTACAGAAGCGTTCCATGCGATATTTAACACCGTTAATCTCAATCTTTCCATTCGGATCCTCCACTGCTCTCATCCCATTTATCATATGCTGAGTTCTGGGATACGGTTTGTGATAAACAGCCCAATATTTCTGAGAACGAGTCGTATTATCCGTGCCTGAAGCCAACCATTCTTTTTCTCTTGTAACTTCGGTTTCATTATTCGGTTCAAGATATAAACGGGTTTCAAACATTCTCTTATTTTCATAGAAAAACTCAACTCGGCGTTCACGCTTGATATACTCTTTCATCAGTTCTTTATTTGTTTTACAGGCGGCAGGCATCGGAGCCATAAAAGAACGTGCCCTCACTTTATTTACCAAATCGTAAATATCCTGATTAGGTCCTGATATTTCATTCACCGCTTCGGCATACATATACATAAACTCGGGTAATCTCCATATTGCGCCCGTCAATTTATAACTACCCGAGAAGTTATATGATTCTATAAGCCATTTTCTTAAATAATAACCGGTAGTCGTAGCATTGGATGCTCCTATACGATCCGAACCTGTAGAGGTATTAATAATCTCTTTGTTATTACTTCCATCTCTGAACGGAGCTCCATGAAATACAATATCCCGATAGAAACGAGGGTCTCTTTTTACTGACATATAAGGATTTCCATCATCATAACCATCCTTTATTGCCTGATCAGAATAAATTGGATAACCATATCCATCAGGACTGATATACTCATATTCATCTACTTGCTCCTGTACAGGCTGCAGACGAGAGCTTCCTCTCTTACTTGGCGGAAATATATCTCCAAACCAGCCCTGATCTTTTTCATTCGGTCTGAAAAAGACGTATTCATCAGCATAAGCTTCCGGATCGAAAAACATTTTCCACAAACGTGTATACACTGTAGAGTTGTTCATATCATTACCTGAATCATCTTTAAAATCCTGATTCGTATAACTTGTATAAAGTTTGTAACGAGGTTCTCCATTAAACTTAAAGTCCAGTAGAGCTTTTGCGGCATCGCGAACAGCAACCCAACGATTTGCATCATATGTACTATACTCGCTTTCGAATATACGGGTCCCCTTATATCCATAAGATGCAGCTCCATTATATAAAGGAGTAGCTACAATCCACCGAGCCGAAGCAATAAGCCCAAGGCAGGCACCCTGATCCACCCGTCCAAAATCAGCTGACGATTTATTCCACGACGCAGGCACTCTCTTATAAGCTTCCTGAGCATCTGCTGAAATTTTTTCGACCATTTCATGAGCTGAAATTTGTTTAAAATCCATCGCCTGATTAGGGTCTACTACATAATCGATATACGGAGCTTCTCCATACATACGAAGTAGCAAATAGTGAAAATAGGCACGAAGAAAATATGTTTCACCAATTCGTTTTTCCAGATCTCCTGCTCCTAGAGGATTATCAGGTGTATTATATTTCGCTACACCTGCTAATATCACATTTGTCTTTCTGATTCCCTCGTACAAATCCCACCAATACTGCCCGGCACTTCCCGGAAGATCTGTTATACTCCAGTCTCCGTTATTGAAACGGTTAGTAATATTTCCTTCCACAGTAGAGCCTTCGGCTTCGTCTGTAACAGCAGCCGATGAAAAGTGATTGAAAAATGTCAGTATCCTGTTTGCTCCATTGGTTTTATCATAAGCATTCGCAACCAGCTCATTTACCGAGCTGTACTGACTAAATACCTCTTGCTCGGTTTTCTGGTCATCCGGCAGCATATCCAGATAATCACTGCATGAAGATAACAGCAGTGAACATGCCAGCAGAGAGCTTCTTAATATATATTTAATGTTTTTCATCTTCATTCAGTTGTTAAAATGTTACGTCAATTCCAAAATTAAACACCTTCAATACCGGATACCAATATCCACTGGTATTACCAACTTCGGGGTCGAGATTCGAATCTCCTAATTTGTCAAAGGTCAATAAATTTTGGCCCTGAGCATATACCCTTACATTGCTCAATCCGGCAAACTTTATTACACGACGCGGCAAAGTGTACCCAACTTCTATATTTTTCAGTCTCACATATTTACCATCATACAAGAATAAACTGCTGTTCGAATTCTTATTATTAGTATGAGTTCCGATATGAAGAGCCGGATACTTAGCCGTTTCAGCAGTTTCTGGCGTCCATCTGTTCTTCAGGTGATAAGGAGTTACAGACCCTGTTTTATCCTGGTCGAAATTAGGGAAATCCCAAATAGCGGCATCTTTCAGCATGATAGAAGAATTTAAAGCACCTTGAAATAACACACTAAAATCAAAATCTTTATATTGAAGAGTTATCGGCAATCCGAATTGAATTTCGGGACTACGAGGATGCCCCATAGCTTTACGGTCTCCTATATCTGTTATTTTACCGTCTCCGTCCAGATCTTTGTAAACTGCATCTCCCGGAATTAGTTTGTTAGTAAACACACCTTGATATCCGGAAGCATTAAGAGCGTCGGCTTCCGCCTGATCTTTCACAAAATGGTCAAACTCATACACATAATTCAAATATAGAGACTTGCCTGTTTCGCCTCTCCACGAATTAGGATATTGTATTTCACCATTATATATCAACTTGTTACGCGCAAAAGAAAAATTCGGCTTTATGAAATACCTGAAGTCTTTTCCAATCTTATCTGACCATGTAACTTCAAACTCTATACCATGATTCTTTACTTTGCCCACATTCAATGGAGGTGCATCTTTGCCGACAATAGACGGAAATCCCATTTTATCATCATCCAGCGTTGTCAATATATCATACCGATCTTCATGGAAATAATCAAATGAAATTTTCAATCGCTGATCCAAAAACATGGCATCCAGCCCCAAGTTGAGTTTTTTCGCTTTTTCCCATGTCAAAGCAGTGTTTGCCAGTGTTCCTTCATTCAAACCATTCACACCCGATCCAAAGCTTGGATATCCGAAATTTGTTCCGCTAGAACCCCCGTAAAATTGGAGATATCCAAAACGATTGTCTCCCGGTAATTTATCACTTCCAACCAAACCATAAGAACCTCTCAGTTTAAACTGATCGAGCCATCCTCTGGTTTCTTCCATAAATTTTTCATTGGATATCATCCATCCGATAGAACCGGCAGGAAAGAATCCATAGCGTTTTTCTTTCGCAAAATTTTCGGAACCATTATATCCGAAATTAAATTCCGTAAAATAGCGATCTTCGAAATTATAAGTGAATTGCCCGGTCAATCCCTGATAGCGGCGGTTTGGTTTTGCATTTCTCGATCCTTCACTTCCGCTGTACACATTTTCATTCGATCGGTTGAGTAAGAGCAAGCCCGCTACCGAATGCTTATCCGCAAATTTATTATTATAGGTCAAGCGCAATTGATAGTAAGTTCGATGAGCCGGATTTTTAATATCCACACCATTACCTATAGTCTGATCTATTTCATATTTATTTCCGGTTTTATAAGCTCCTGCATAATTTCCCGGAGTCATATACACATCTCTGCCACCTTCACTGTCAACAGGCATAAATGTTGCATATTTAGGGTATTTACGATATCCGTCGTCATAAGTTCCCAGATTACGGTTGATCCACTCGTCATTCTTATCATCATACGAAAAAGTTCCGGCGACCTTCAATCCTTTTGTTATAAAGTCCAGATCGTATCCCATAGAAAAGCTGCTTTCTATCTGGGTTACTTTTTGTTGGGTATATCCTGTACGGGTAAGCTCTCCATTGATATTATACCGATAAATCTGATCACCATAAAGCATACCTTTAGGGTTATTTACATAATATTTGCTGTTAGATTCATTATCATTCTGCTCTACAAATATCGGAAGATAGGGAGGCTGGGTCATGGCAATAGTTACCAGCCGTTCGGCTGATGTACCGGGCGAACCTCTGTCTGTCATACGAGCCCCCAGATCTAATTTAATCCAAAATTTGTCTGTTATATTAATATCAATATTAGATCTGAAATTGTATTTTTTAAAAGATGCAGAAGCATCAAAAGCTGATAAATCGACATGCTTTAAATTGGTTCCCTGATCTGTATACCCTGCCATTACATAATAACGTGCAACTTTCGACCCACCTCTTACCGACAGGTTATATTCTTGCTGAATACCTGTTTTAAAAAGGTAATCAAAATAATCATTATTATATCCCAACCCATTTCTGAAATCAGCAATAGCCTGATCAGTAAACAAATTGGTAGGTGTACCACCTTCCATCAAAGCATCATTGCGTTTTGCCTCATTATACAACATGGCATAGTCTGCAGAGCCCAACAACTCGGGGAGCTTGGTTGGTCTGTTAAAACCTAACGACGCCTTAAAATTAACAGTAGCCTTTTCGGTAGCTTCACCACGTTTGGTTGTAATAACGATAACTCCGTTAGCTCCACGAATACCGTATGGTGCTGTCGATGCAGCATCTTTAAGTATAGTAAAACTTTCTATCTCGTTTGCCGATAAATACGACATATCCCGTTCTATACCGTCCACGATAACGATGGGAGACTGATCGCCATAAGTAGATTTACCCCGAATAAATAATTCCGACTTATCCACTCCTGGTTCACCTCCACTAAACTGATTGACAATCATACCGGGTAAACGCCCAGCCAATGCATTGTTTATATTAGCGGTTGGGCTTTGAACCAAATCTTTTGTAGTAATAGTAGATACCGCTCCGGTAATATTCTCTCTCTTTTGAGTGGTATATCCTACAACTACAACCTCATCCAAAGCTCTGGAATCTTCCGTAAGTTCAACATCTATTTGCCTGCGTCCATTTAATTGAACTTCGGTCGGACGATATCCAAGGTACGAAAATACCAGTGTTGCGTTCGCATACGGAACATTTACACTAAATTCTCCATTTATGTCTGTAATAACACCCGATTTTTCAACACCTTTTACAATTATAGCGACTCCTATAAGTGTCTCTTTAGTCTTACTATCGAGTACTTTCCCTTTCACTGTAACATTAGATTGCTTGACCTCCTGCACAGTTACCTCATTACCCTTGTATGCATACAATTGGGAGACATTTGCCGAAAGGAAAAATACTGCCAATAATATACATCCCCGAATAGAGGAAAGAACACCTTGTTTTACTTTCTTTCTTTTCATAGATTCATATTAAATTAAATTAGGTTTATAATGCCTACCTTTTCAGTTCATCCGAAAACGAATAGGGCGCATCTGACTGAGATATACCTCTTTGCTTATTCGGCACAGAAGACATATCGAAAACAATGCTGGCTCCATCTAATAAATCTTTGTGTGTCAGATAGTTTTTGGTATATACCTTTCCATTGAGCTTCATAGAAGCTATATAGCGGTTATTTGAGCTTGTATTATTTGATTTTATGATAACCTTTTTTCCATTTTCCAGATTCAATGTTGCAGATTTGAATATCGGAGATCCTATCACATACTGATCGGTACCCGGGCATACAGTATAAAATCCCAATGCCGAAAATACATACCATGCCGAGGTCTGTCCGTTATCTTCATCACCACAATACCCGTCAGGACTATAAGAATACAGTTTGTCCATAACCTCACGTACCCAGTATTGAGCTTTCCAAGGTTCAGCTGCATAATTATATAAGTAAATCATGTGCTGTATAGGCTGATTACCATGAGCATATTGTCCCATATTCATCACCTGCATTTCACGCATTTCATGGATTATACCCCGACTTTCCATCCCTTTATTTCCGGGAACAATAAATACAGAATCCATCATTGTGATAAATTCTTTTCTTCCCCCCATCAGGTCTATTAAACCTTGAGGATCGTGAAAAACACAGAAACTCCAATGCCAGCTGTTACCTTCACAAAAGGCTCCGCTCCAATCTTCAGCGACAAAGTTCTTATCGAACTCACCATTGTCACTTCGTCCTGTCATTAATTTGTATTGAGGATTATACAGGTTTTTATAATTCATGGCACGCTTGGCATAAATTTCTATTTCGGACTGGGGTTTATTCAGTTTTTTTCCTAGCTGGTAAATAGTCCAGTCATCATAGGCATACTCAAGAGTACGTGCAGCAGACTGTCCCCAGCCTACGTTATCAGGTACATATCCCAATTTATTATAATACTCATAACCCGCACGCCCCGATGCCGATACTTTCGGATGCATATTATTTGCCCCATGTTTCAAAGCCTCCCAGAGAGTTTCGATATCATATCCTCTTAAACCTTTGATATATGCATCCGATACAATTGAAGCAGAATTATTTCCGACCATAATGTTTCTATGACCCGGACTAGCCCATTCAGGCAAAAATCCACTCTCTTTATAAGCATTAACAAGACCTTCCTGCATTTTTTCGTTCATCGAAGGATACATCAGGTTCAGAAAAGGAAACAAACAACGGAACGTATCCCAGAAACCGGTGTCGGTAAACATGTATCCGGGTAATACCTGCCCGTTGTAAGGGCTATAATGCACAATCTCACCCTTCTCATTTATTTCATAAAAACTTCGGGGAAACAGAACCGAACGGTACAGGCAAGAATAAAATGTACGCAAACGATCGGTATTATCATCTTCGATAGAAATACGTCCTAATACATCGTTCCATACTTTACGACCTTTCTCTGCCACTTGATTAAATGAATCCGCACCCAATTCTTTTAAGTTCAATTCGGCTTGCTCGGGACTGATAAATGAAGACGCAACACGGGCATGTACAATTTCGCCTCGTTGTGTAGCAAAGCCGATTACTCCTCCAGCATGGCTATCCTTACTCTCTAGCGATTTAGAATTTATCATACCTCCGGCAACAGATGCTGTGTATGTGAAAGGTTTATCAAATTCCACTACAAAATAATTTTTAAAATTTTCGGGGACACCTCCACTGTTACGGGTCGTGTAACCAACTATTTTCTTTTCCTCAGGAATTATTTTCACATATGATCCCCTGTCAAAAGCATCAACAATAACATAAGCCTTATCGGTTTCAGGAAAAGTAAAACGAAATATGGCTGCACGTTCTGTCGGGGTTATTTCCGTTGTTATATCATAGTCGGCCAAATAAACTTTATAATAATTAGGTTTTGCTACTTCTGATTTATGAGAAAACCAACTTGCTCGCCTGTCCTGATCGAAAGTTAAGTTGCCGGTGACAGGCATAATCGAAAATTGCCCGTAATCATTCATCCATGGGCTGGGCTGATGGGTTTGTTTAAAACCTCTGATCTTATCAGCTGTATAAGTATATGTCCATCCGTCCCCCATACTCCCTGTTTGAGGTACCCAAAAGTTCATTCCCCATGGTAACGCTATTGCAGGATATGTATTTCCCGTGGATAACTCGAACTTCGACAATGTACCTGTAAGTGTACTCACATAATCTATTGGTTCCGTTGTCTTTTGAGCAGAAACAGAAGACAAAGCAATCGTACAAAGAAGGACTGTAAAAGCTTTTTTTAAGTTGTTTTTCAATGCCATTTTACTATTCTATTATTGTTATTTACCTTAATGATCTAATACATAAACCGATTCGACAATACACAGGAATGGCCTGCAGAGGAAGTTATCCCTGCTCTATTCCCTTATAATCAATAAGATTAGATTAATTAATTGTATTTAATAAGTTTGTTTGTAAAGTTTACCCATCACCTGCTTCCCGGCATACTAAAAGATGGAGGAAGAGCATCATCAGAAGCAGCCCAATCTTTATCAGGATGTTTACCCATAATAAACACCAATTTTCCGCCCTTCATCAAATCATCGTGACTGAACCACGATTTATTCCAAATTTTACCATTCAGTGATGCTGACTGAATATATTTATTATCAGGTGAATAATTTACACATTCAACCTCAAAGGTTTTTCCATTACCGATATCCAGCTTTACCGATCTGAAGACCGGACTGCCTATCACATACATTGGTAAACCGGGAGTTACAGGATAAAAACCTATCTGAGAGAACACAACAAAAGCAGTCAGACCACCTCCATCTTCATCACCTGGAATACCCATCAGATCATTTCTGAACCATTGGGTTAATAATGTTCTTACCCGTTTTTGAGTTCTCCACGGCTCTCCTGCATAATTGTACAGATAAGGCACATGCATACTTGGCTCATTACCCATGGAAAATTGGCCTACATTTCCTGTATGATCTGCATAAATATGATAAAAGTCAGGTCTTCCTTTGCCTAAAGGGGTATCATACATTTTTTCGAGTTCATCAACAAAAGCTTTTTTCCCACCCATCATTTTGACCAAATCTCCAAGATTATGCTGTACATCCCATTTATAAACAAAGCCTGTATTTTCGTCATAAGCATCTCGTCCACCTATACCCGGCGGAAAGCGATAATCAAGATTAGGCATAAAGTTTCCGAATGTATCTTTCGGATGGAAAAACTTAGTATCGGCATTGAATATTTTATGATAGTTCAGACTCCGATTACTAAAATACTTATACTCATCATTCTTTTTGAGAAATTTGGCAATCTGCGCCAAGCACCACTCATCATACACAGTGCCCAAAGTAACTGCGACAGGCTGACGCCGTTCCCAACCGTGTACTTCGGGAGCTGTCTCATTCTCTCCCGGAGCCAACGAAGGAAAATAGCCATGTTCCTTAAAGAACTTATCCAGAACACCAGCCGGTTTAGAAGACCACGGAGCTAATGTTTTTTCCGTTATAGCAGCCTTACACGCGTTATACGCCTCTGCTAGATCGAAGCCTCTCAAACCTTTAACATAGGCATCAGCTACCATAGCCACACCATGGTTGGAGTTCATCCGCCGGCTATCACCCGTCACTTCGGGAAAATTCGGCATCCAGGGACGAGACATTTGCTGAGTCATTACCACATACGAATTTATCATGGCATTTTCCATCTGAGGTTCAATAATTATCCTCAAAGGATGGGTTGCCCTGTAAGTATCCCAAATCCAATCATCTGTATAAAAAGGAGTACCATTATCGTTATGCACTTTTCCATCATATGCACTAAAATAATTTCCATCCTCCGAAATACAGATCATCCGTTCATAAGTTCTGTAGAAAGATGTGTAGAAAATCGTTTTCTGATCTTCATCATCTCCATTAACCTCTATTTTCCCTAATGTTTCATTCCACAACCGACGTCCTTTAGATTCAACACTTTTCAAATCATAATCCTTTATTTCTCGATGCAGATTTTTCGCAGCCTGTTCTGAACTGATAAAAGATACTCCATATCTCACTTTTAGTTTGGTTACTCCTTTGGAAAATTTCAACGCCACACAGGCATTCTCACCATCCGATGCTTTCTTGGAATTATTAAACTTATCATCTGATATTACACCTGTATCCTCGGGGTTCCTGTCTATTTCAAGATAAAGGTATACAATCGTATTATTCTGTAATTTCTGGTATCCTTTAACAATATTACCATCAACACTCATTTCTCCGTTTCCTGAATTTAACATCAAATACGGAGGCAGAGTGCTATTCGTAAAAGACAACTCATAAATAGCCGACTGATGAGACACTGCATAATCTGCATTTATACCATAATCATCCAGATCAACACTATAAAAATATGGTTTGACAATCTCATTGTCATATCCAAACGGAATTACTTTTTTCAGGTTGGAAACATCTCCTTGAAAGGGGCTCAAGTTAAAAGCCGAACTACCTCTATGGCTTGTAACAATAATAGGCAGCCCGTTTATTTTATTGCCTGTATAATTTTCTCTTTCGGGATACACACGCAACATGCTATTCGGCAAATGTATTGTAGGATAAGTTGGAACCAAAAGGTGGCTAATATTCCCTATATAAGGGTTAACATAATCGACAGGCATTTTCGAATCCACATCTGCTTTTACAGACATAGACATAAGGCTTATCAGAAAAAAAAGAATTGTATGTTTCATAGTCATCCATCAAATAGTTTAGATTTTTTTCAAATGTAGTTTTTTATATTTTTTAGGAATAATATGTCTTCTGTTTTTACATAAAATGTCGCATATATTAACTACAATGTCGCATATATTAACTACCTAAACCGTTTATTTCAGGCACTAATATAGGAATAACTGCTTTTTACTTATTTCTTTGTAATACTAAAAGAGCAAGTTCTTGTTTTAGATATTTTCACATTTACATAGAACAAAAAGATGAAAAAGATTTATCATAAAAAATATTCCATATTATTATTTATTATAGTCTGTTTATACAACCATCATATATATGGATACAATCTGAGGCAGATTAATAATAAGGACAACTTGTCAAATAGTTCAATTACCTCTCTGTTCCAATCAAAAAAAGGATTGATGTGGATCGGAACGTGTGACGGACTCAATACATACGACGGCAGATATGTGCAAACATTCGGAAACAAGGAAAAACAAGTAGTACTATCGGGAAACCTCATCGATAAAATAAGTGAAACAACTGAAAATATATTATGGGTACAGACATATTACGGATTTGATAAGGTTAACCTGACACTGATGGAGCTAGAACACTTCAATATGCAGAATCAAGTCTTGTTTACCGATACAGACTGCTACAATAGACTATTCGTAATACAGTCCGACAATGCTGTTTATTTTTATTCAGAATCAACTAAACAGTTCGAAATGATTGTCTTGAAAGGCATAAAATTTAATGACATCCAGAATATGTTTATCGACAACAACAATAAGATGTGGATAATCAATAAAAACGGAACAGTCTTATGCTATAATATATCCCCTTTTGAAAACAATGGTAAGATATCTATCATTAAAGAAAAAGAGATGAAACATAAATTCCCGATAAATCAATGTTTTCAGGAAGGGAATGACGCATATATTATCGATTCAAATTCTGATTTATATGTTTTTGCAGCTCAAAGCCAATCGTTCAGATTTGTCTATAGTTTGAGTAAAGAGATAAAACAAAACGGAGAAATATCAACTATAACTCAATATCATAAGGACTACTTCATAGGATTTAAAACAAACGGACTACTCGTTCTGCGAGCAAAAGGCAATGAGTTTTATAAAGAGAAACTTCCTATAAATTGCGGAGTCTTCAGCATTATAAAAGACCGATATCAGGATATTGTCTGGATCGGTACAGACGGGCAAGGTGTTTATACTTATATCAATGACCTGTACTCTATACGCTCGGTAAAATTACATGATTCCTCTTTAAACATGGGACATCCTATCAGAACCGTGTATTTGGACAGAAACAGCACTCTATGGATAGGCAGTAAAGGCGACGGGGTAAGAAAAATATATAATTATGATATCAATGCCAATCTGGCCAATTGCAAAACGGAAGCATATACAACAAATAACAGTGCTTTAGCTGATAATTCCATTTACACTATCAGCAAGAGTAAACATGGGGGCATTTGGATCGGAAGTGAAGGAGGCATTAATTATTATTCGGAGAATGAAAACAAGATCAAATCTATCAAACTCGAATACAATAAGAACCAAATAAAATATGTACATGATATACATGAGCAAGATTCTGTATTATGGATCGCTACTGCCGGAATGGGTATAATACGAGCTCATCTCAAATGGCATGGAAATAATCCGATACTGACACCCGATAAACATATCATATTGAATAACGGAGCTATATCTTCCAATTATTTTTTCTCGATATTTGTTGATACACCTACAGACTTGTGGTTCGCAAACAGGGGCTCGGGAATTTATACAGTAAACACCTCAAAGTTCAAAATTGACACTATTGTCTTTGTAAGTAAATTAAAGAACAGATCTTTAAATGAAATCTATTCTGTAGCAAGAGGAAAGAAAGATCAATATCTTATCGGAACCAGTTTTGGATTGATAGAATACAATAAAGGTAACAACTCGTATAAAAAGAAAGAAACCCCGGGATTTCCACAAACAGTTATCCACAGCATATTAAAAGATTCTGACGAAACATTTTGGCTGAGCACAAATCAAGGTCTTGTAAATTATGACCTCAATACCTTCTCCTTCACAGTATTCGATAATCTCAGTGGATTAGACGTTATTGAGTTTAGTGACGGTGCAGCATTTAAAGACGATAAAACAGGTTTGCTTTTGTTCGGAGGTATTAATGGTTTTGTAGCTATCAGTAAAGACAGTGCAGTCAAGCATGATTATATGCCGCCTGTATATTTCAACGACCTGACAATATTAGGAAAGGAACATAATATTAATGATTTTATAACCCGAAGCGATGATGAAGATAAACTGACATTGTCTTTCGATCAGAATTTTTTCTCTCTGTCCTTCATTGCGATCGATTACATAGACGGCAATAACTACAGCTACCAGTACCAACTGGACAGTTCGAATAATCAGTGGATAGAAAATGGCTCTTCAAACAAAATCTTTTTTACCAACTTCAGTCCGGGGGAATATGTATTATCGGTAAAGTACCATAATCGGATATTAGGCAAAGACAGCCCCATATATAAAATCAAAATAAAAGTGCTACCTCCATGGTATCTGTCTGTGTGGGCATATATTTTCTATTGTATCGCAGCCTTCGGTTTTATATTTATTATAATCCGCTCGTTTAGAATCAGAGCCAAGAAGAAAAAAAATAACATGCTCCAACAATTGGAACAAAAGCATAAAGAAGATGTATATGAGTCTAAGCTTCGGTTCTTCACAAATATTGCCCACGAGTTTTGTACACCTCTCACATTAATATATGGACCATGCAACCGCATATTAAGTATCAAAAATGTAGATAAACAAATAACAAAATATACACATATAATCCAGCAAAATGCAGAGAGGCTCAACTCTTTAATCCAAGACCTTATTGAGTTCCGAAGAATCGAAACCGGGTATAAAGAACCTCAAATCGAGAAATTAGAGTTGACATCGGTTCTTAATCAAATAATTAATGCTTTTCAAGATATTACAGAATCCAAATCGATAGTAATAAATAAACTTATACCTGAGACATTAAACTGGAATACCGATAAAAACCTATTTATAACAATCTCAACCAACCTCATATCCAATGCCTTCAAATACACTCCCAACAACGGATCGATAGAGGTTACATTATTCCAGCAGGAAGATACTATCCACCTAAGTATATCAAATACAGGAAAAGGAATCAAGCATGAAGACATATCCAAAATATTTGACAGATACAGCATTCTCGACAATTTTGAGAATCAAAATGATTCGAATAATTGGTCTAGAAATGGATTGGGACTTGTTATATCCAACAATATGGCAAAACTGCTACAAGGTGAGATAAAAATAAAAAGCGAACCAAATGCAAGAACCTCTTTCGAAGTGATTCTCCCTTATTTACCGGAAAACAATCTGAAGTTCCAGCAAATAACAAATCTCCCGGATATAAAAAGGATTAATGAACCAAGTGTTATCAAGTCTTTACCCAAATACACCTTTCATGAGTCTTTACCTACCATACTGATAATTGATGACGAAATAGAAATACTATGGCTGATAAGTGACATCTTTGCTGATTCTTTCAATATTATCACACTGGACAGGGCAGATGATATTGATTCAATTCTACAGAAAGTCTATCCCGATATTATATTATGTGATGTAATGATGCCCCAAACCGATGGTATATCCCTGACATACAAATTAAAATCGAATTCAAAGACGGCACATATCCCGCTAATATTATTATCAGCACAACACGAAGTAGAAGGTCAGATAGAGGCTATAAATGCTGGAGCGGAAGTGTATATAACGAAACCATTCAATACAGAATATTTAAAAACCACTGTAAAACAGCTGATCAATCGAAAAAAAGCATTGAAGGACTATTTCTTATCGCCGTTGAGTGCTTATGATTTCACTTATGGAAAACTGACACATAAAGATCACAAGAAACTGATAAACGATATACTTGAAATTATAAATAAACATATTACCGATAAAGAGCTTTCGGCTCAGTTTATTGCTACGGAAATGAATATGAGCTCACGTAATCTATATCGTAAACTCAAAGAGATAGGAGATATAAGCATTAGCGATATGATAAGAGATTCACGTTTGTACATAGCAGAAAATCTACTCATTAAAACTATGATGACAATCGATGAGATTATCTTCAAATCAGGATTCGCCAATAGAGTCAGCTTTTTCAAAAACTTCTCGAAAAAACACGGATGCACGCCAAAAGAATACAGAGACAAAAACAGTACTTTGTAATTAGATGCTAAAAAATATGTCCCCCGAAAAACGATTTTTCAGGGGATACATTTTTCATCAAATCAGAATATTTGATCTATTTATTCAAACTGTTACAAATCTCCAGATTGATCTTTCTGATACGATCTTCATCTACCTTAACAACCTTTCTGTCATAAGTTATCAAGCCGTTTACTTCTATCTCAACATCAGTCGTTTGGGTATATACTGCAGCGGAAAATCCGGCTTTGATCATTTTCTTCAATTGTTCTGCATATTTAATATACTCATCAGTGACCTCTTTAGCATTCTTGAACTGAACATATCCCCAGTTTCGGTCAGGCTGCCACAAATGCCCATCCAAAGGAAGACCTATACCTCCATACTCACCTAGCGCATTAGCTCTCTGGGCATCATACAAATACATATCAGGACCGGGATAATTGTGTAAGTCCAAAATATCGCCTGTATAATAGAAATTGCCTCCACTCGAAGGATTCACTAATCTCGAAGGATCGTAAGCTTTTGTCCATTCAGCAGTTTCGACAGTATTAAATTGTCCCCAGGCTTCATTGAAAGGAACCCAGGTAACGATAGAAGGATAGGATACCAAACAGTTTATGATCTCTTTCCATTCTTTATAATAGTTTGCAATCGATTCGGGAGAACGTTTCAATTCGGTACCATTAAAGTAATTGTGATTCTGCCATACAGGAGATTTATCGCCGTTGGGCATATCCTGCCACACAAGAATCCCCATACGGTCGCAATGGGTATACCAACGCGCCGGCTCTACCTTCACATGCTTACGAATCATATTAAACCCGAAATCTTTAGTCTTCTTAATATCATATACTAATGCCTCATCGGTTGGAGCAGTATACAAGCCATCGGGCCACCATCCCTGATCCAAAGGTCCGAACTGGAAATAATCCTTGTTGTTTAACTGCATACGTACAATTCCATTTTCATCTTTCTTGGTTGATATTTTACGCATCGCTGAATAGCTTTTCACTTTATCCACAAGCTTTCCGTTCGAAAACAAAGCAATCTCCAGATCATAAATAAAAGGAGACTCGGGAGACCATAGCTTCACATTATTTATACAGACGTCCAGCGATTGTCCGACTACCCCTTTTGCTTTAGATACAACATTGCTTCCGTCCTTTACGGTAACCTCCCAAGTATCTGCGGATTTTACATTTTCGGCATCAATGGCTACTGATAACCGATTCTTATCAATATCGGGTATCGCTTTAATATGTGAAATATATTGAGGGCTTACCGGTTCGAGCCATACAGTCTGCCAAATACCGGTTACAGGTGTGTACCAGATGCCATGAGGATTGGTATGCTGTTTACCTACCGGCTGAAAACCGTCTGTTGTAGGATCCCAAACTTTTACTACCAACTTTTGTCTGCCTGTAGTCAAATAAGGAGTCACATCAAAACTGAACGGAGTATAACCGCCCGTATGGCTTCCTATTTTTACGTCGTTTACAAAAACCTCTGTTTTCCAATCAACAGCCCCGAAATGCAAAAGGATACTTTTCCCTTTCCAATCCGATGGTATTGTAAAGGTCTGATGATACCATAATTCATTATCTTTTCCTACATTTTTCTGAACTCCGGATAAACTGGATTCGACAGCAAAAGGAACTAATATCTTCCCATCGAATGTCTGAGGTTCGGCTTTTCCTGCGGGTAAAATTGCATAGTCCCATAGCCCATTCAGATTTTTCCAATCGGAGCGTTCCATGATTGGTCTCGGATATTCAGGCAAAACATTATTTACATCAATCTTTGCCGCCCAATCGGTTTTTATCTTATCTCCTGCGGGCTTCCATTGTGCAAATAAGCACCCTAAAGATCCGAATACTAAAATAGTTGTTGCTAATAATTTATTCATAATATATTCTATTTTAAGGTCACAGACCTATTTGTTGCTTTGGCAAGTATTATAATCTGAGCCTGTTATGACTTGAAAATGTATCATTAAATACTTTCATTTGCTTATAAAAAGAGACATAAAAGACCCTGAAGGTAAAATAGAGATTCTCTTTTACATTCTTCCAAAATATAATCAACACATTAACTGAGATCGCCGAAGCGAAGTTTAAATCCTTATTTTTTTACCGAAAATTTATATATACAAGTCTGAGTATAAATCTCGCCCGGATTTAAACGGGTTGACGGAAAGTTTGCATGATTGGGACTATCAGGAAAATGCTGGGTTTCCAAGGCAAAAGCTTCACGATAGTTCAGAGCTTTACCTGATTTACCATTAACCTTTCCATTAAAGAAATTACCACTGTAAAACTGTAATCCGGGCTGATCGGAATATACCTCCATCTGGCGTCCGCTCACAGGTTCATAAATGCGGGCAATAAATTCTACATCTTTGTCGCTCTTGCGATCTATCACCCAGTTATGATCATATCCCGAACCGTTTTTCAGCTGTTGATTATCTTCATTAATCCGTTCTCCGACAGCTTTTGGCTGACGAAAATCGAAAGGTGTATTTTCTACCGAAGCAATTTCACCTGAAGGAATAAGAACGCTGTCAACAGGAGTTGTATTACTGGCATTGATAGTCAATACATGATCCAATATAGTACCGTTACCCTCTCCTTTAAGGTTAAATAATCCATGATGAGACAGATTAATAATAGTCGGTTTATCAGTATCTGCTTTATATTCTATCTTAAATTCGTTATCGGAAGTCAGGGTATAAGTCATATGCAGAGACAGCTGACCCGGAAAACCTTCATCTCCGTCAGGAGAAATATAAGACAATTCAATCTGATTATCCGTCACTCTATCTACATTCCAAACAACCATATCGAGTCCATGCAGACCACCATGTAAAGTTTGTCCATTGTTGTTTATCGGTAGCTGGTAAGTTATGTCATCCAGTACAAATTGCCCCTTTGCTATACGATTTGCATATCGCCCGACTACAGGTCCCAGAAACCGCTCACCTTCCGTTGCTATATATTTGTTTATATCGGGATGCCCCAGTACAATATCCTCGCATTTGCCATCTTTATCAGGAATCCATAGCGAAACTACACGTCCACCAAAGTTTGTCACCTGCATAGTTATATCACCTGCGTGTAATGTATATAGCGAAATTTGTTTACCGTTGTACTCCTGCTCAAAAGCAGCCTTGTCAAGTAAAGCAAGGCTCTCTTTCTGTTCCTTGCAGGATGTTGACAACATTAGTGCTGTTATCCCTAATACAAATAATCCTTTTTTCATTATTTATTGATTTATTGTTGAACGTCGTTATTTATTAAATATCGGTTTAGGAGATTCCAACGAAGGAGAACCGTTATTTATTACAGGCCACCCGTCTACCCATTTTACCTGATCCATCAAGAGGACACGACCTTCTGGACGTTTTTTATCTACACCATGATAAAATATCCAGTCGTTACCGGCATCATCATGTACTATCTCCGAACAATGACCGTTACCTACAAAGCTGTCATTCGGTCCGATCACAAGTTCATAATTATTATCGAGCATGCTTTTTCCTGACTTGTCGGTATAAGAGCCGAACAGAGACTGAGATCGCCCGACAACCAAGCGGTATGTACTATTGACTCCCTCGCAACACGAACCAATAGAAGCAAATAAATAATAATATCCGTCTTTCTTGTAGATATATGTTCCTTCGAAAGCCGTACCTGCAATTTTTTGTTTTTCAGCATCCTGCTTAATAGACAAGCCATTGTCCGATAATTCAATCGCATATATTCCTCTAAAACTACCCCAGAACAGGTATTTCTTACCTGCATCTTCAATATAAAAGGGGTCGATTGAATTTTGCACACCGATACCGTTACTTCTGAATAACATACCCTGATCGGTGAAAGGTCCTTCGGGCTTATCGGCAACAGCTGCACCTATACCGCATGTCCATTCGCCGCCCCATACCGACATCGAATAATAAAGAACATATCTACCGTTTATTTGATTTATATCCGGAGCCCAGATTCCACCTTTCGGTTCAAATGTAGGACGTGTTGATTCCGTAAAAGCGGTACCGACATTGACCCAATCTATCAAATTCTTCGATTTATATATCGGCACATTCCTGACATCTTCGGTTGCATACAAATAAAAATAGCCATTCTCCACCTTCATTATTGTCGGGTCGGGCATACTGAAGTTCAACACAGGGTTAGAATATGTATCCTTTACAGGAGTGTTGTCAATATCAGTTTCATTTTTCTTATCCGAACAATTAAAGAATGTAAGGAGCGAAAGGAGCAAAAATATATTCATCTTTTTCATTTTATGTAAATATTCAAGTCGTTTTTATATTTAAAGGTCTGTTTAATTTGTTTCCAGTTCAGACCAATCAGGAAATTTAGGAAACGGATTATGAGGTTCGGTCTGATACCAAAAGACAACTGAGGCTATATCTGATTTCTGCGGCAGATACCTCCCTCCGCTTTTCCATCCTAAATCCTGAATAGTTATACGCAGCTCTTTTTCAAAGCGGATAGGATCGGCTATATGCCAACGATAAAGTCCAAAACGCTGTTGCGACGTATACAAACCATCGGGACGAATCACCTGATGAAGTCCGGCATACGGCGTACAAAATTCATTGTATTTCCCATTCCGGTCAAAATTATATGAACCGCAGAAATAATCTTCGGTTCCGGTTCCGCATATAGTAGGAAATTTACTGTCTCCATCCATGAAGAATTTGATTTCGCCTTCGCCCCACCATCCGTTATTATTTACACCCCAAGCCATATAAGTACCCACATAATGACCTTTTCCTTTAATACCGTCTATCATTGTATAATCAGAAGTCAGATTTGGATTCGTACGGCGAAATTGTGCATGAAAATAGGCGGCATCTTCAGGTACATCTGTCAATGTATAATCAATTTGATAATACAAGGTCATTTCCTCATCCAGAATATTTTCCATTGTAATTTTACAACTCTTTCGGAACGGCATTGTCCAATAACAATTAAAGGCACTACCAGGATTTACACATACTGCCAACGATGACAAGGGAGCATACTGCCCCCATCCCATACAAAAGAAATCTCCGACAGGAGCTTCTACCGAAGGAGTTGTCTCTCCATCCCAATAAATACGGATAATTGTTGAACGCCAGTTGCCGGTCGGTGTCATCCAAATATGCTGTATAGCCCCCGGTCCGTCCATCTCCGCTATAGTAAAAACTTCTCCTCCTGCTATTTTTATATATGGATTTACCTTCCAGCTTTGTCCTAAATCCCGTGCAGGATAAGCTGCATTTGCTATATTTCGTTTGTCTTTATCTTTTACAGGATCAGCCATTCCTCCTTTACCTTTTTCTCCGGTAAAATTTTCGGGACTGATAGACCGTGTTTTTGCATTTGACAATCTGTATAGATTTCCCATATTAGAATCTAAACCATTGTAGGGATATGTTTTTTGGGCAAACACACAACCTACGGCAAAGAATAGTAATGAAAAGGTTAAAAATATTTTATTCATGGCATGTCAGTCTTAGATATTCAAGGTCTCAGACCTTTTTATTGCTTTGATAAGTAAAACAACTAAAGGCTGTTTCCCCCCCAATATATGATTAAATACTTGCTGTTACTTAAAATCTTTTAGGCTCCCATTTGAAAGAAAATCTGAATTCAAGGAGAATAGGCAGCAGGACAAATATCAGCCTACTGCCTGATCATATATTTTATACTTATTTTTATTTAAAATACTTTTCAACTCTATCCGGACTCAGCATCTGCCAAAGAGAAGCGACAGTCCATCCCGGAGCAAAGATATCATTATAAAAACCTTTTCCGTTTTTACCATAATCCCAATTAGTATGCTGTACCACTTCGGGATAATATCCTACTTTGCCTATATTGAACATATGTCCTTTTACCGGCATCAATTGTAACATTGAACTCTTGATAACAGCCGAAAACTCTGCAAATCGGGGTTCTTTCCGTTCTTTCGAAAGCCAATCGAGTACAGTGGCAAACTCGAAGATAAACACATCAATGTGATTATTTTCGACAGAAACATTCCCCCATCCTCTCGATTTGAACCCTACATCACCCAGCATCTGTCCCTGAGCAAAAGGAACATCCCACATATAATACCACGAAAGACTAAAGTATGCTGCTTTTTGCGATAAATTAATATAATGTTCTTTCTCCTTCCCTTTACTCACCATCGCAAGATAATACATGGCGGTAGATGCGTACAACGATGCTTCTTTGTCCTCGCAATTGGCATCAAGAGTCGATGAAAAGTAATCGGCTTTCGATATCAGTTCCTTTTCGAGATATACAGCCGTACGACGTGCGCTCTCCAGGTATTTTTTATTTTTGAAATATTTATATGCCATTGTCAACGGTAATGTAGCAGAAGGTGTACTGCCTCCTGTTTCATCGATAATAGCAAAGTTATCATCAAATTTACGGGGAAAACTTCCGTTTTCTTCCTGCAATTTCAGCAAGTTATCTAATAAATGAACCATTTTAGAATCCCATTCTTTATGGCTGATCCCTTTGCGCCTTTCATATTCAAGGTAATTAAGGATAGCGAATGCCCCTTCGGATTGACGGCGGATGCTGTATACTTTAGTTTCATCGTTATGTGAATAATCAACAAACTCACGAAAAAAACCATTCGGCGTGAATCCATATTCCAGATAACTGTCAAATACATTCTTCGCATTTTGCACCAGATCAGGACGATTCATTGTTTCGCCATATTCCAGAGCATTAAAGGCATTAAGCAGCACTCTGCCTACGAATCCGACCTCTACAGAACCTGTACTTTCGCAATCATCGGTTCTCATATGTACTCCCGAATAATACTTCAGATCGTACTTATCCATATAGCTCTCTTTGAAGAAATTAGACAATACGTTTTTCGCTTCAGCAGCAGACATTGCATTCTGAAATGCAGCAGGCTTATATGTATCATACGAATAATTCCAGACATTTGCTACAAAAGTAGAATAATCGGGAGCCGTACCTTTTGTTATTTCCCAAACCAATTTACGGGTTTCCCCTTTATCGAGTTTTTCGAAAGCCTGAACCGAAGGATCCAACGTCAGTTTACGGATATATGTTTTGGGAGCTTCACTATATGGGAATCCGAAAACTAAAGCCGATTTACCCGATACATTTCTGAATCCGGTATAACCCAAGGATGTTTTTCCTGATAGAATCACTTCTCCCGATGTATGGCAGGGCTGGCTCTCATTGTCGAATTTATCAATCCTTAGGACAGTATAATATTCGTGGGTTTTCTCATTATATATACCTGTCAGCGGAGTACTCAGGCGGTCTTCTCTCACCTGCCAACTGTCACTGACATACCACGATGGTGCTTCTTTCGGTGATCTCAGATTACGGCGATACCAGAATCCCGGCATATAAAACAGACAATCATCGTGACCGAACGAGCCCAGTTTATATATTTCTTCCAAGCTATAATATGCCAATTCATTTGCCTTGATAGTTATTTCTATCCTTTGAGATGCTCCGTTTTCGGTTACATTCCGGCTGATAGCCAAAGGCAAAGACTGCCCTGCAGTCAACTGACCATTCGATTCTTTCAGGTCATACGTAACCGATGGATTCCCGGGCGTCTTCATTGTCAACTTATACTCCTGCTGTACTTGTTGTGCATTTACCGAAAAATACGTCAATACAGCAGCCATTACCACTAAAATCTTTTTACTCATATATAATTCCTCCATTCAGGTCGCAGACCTATTTATTACTTTAGTAAGTATAACAATCCAAGCCTGTTATAACTTGAAAATATATCATTAAACACTTTCTCTTACTTATGTCTGACTAATCGCCATACTTAATATGCCCGAATATAATCCACGGTGCTATTTTCTCCGAATCTCTGTTCGAAGAAGTCAATGCGGCTACTGTAGAATCATTTACCAATGTAAGAGAACCCCATTTTGCCTCTTTATCTAAAGGGACGGGAAAAGGCTGTGTGCGACAACCGAAATTCCGCCCCGACTTATCACCTATAGCAACTTCCATTGTAGAAAATTCCCAATCGGATTGTCGGTTTTCATTGGTCTGATATGAAATAAGGGTTTCCCCTTGGGGCAATCTCAATATGTATGGAGCACCCATATATACCGAATCATTCATTTGTTCGATCAGACAATATTCACGCAGTCCGGAATCTGCGAGAACCGGAGATTTCCAATTCTCCGAAAGCTTATTCCGTACGATATAAGGTTTAAACCGATCAATGTTATTATCTTCTATAACTACTACTATTTCATCACCAATAATTGTAGCAACAGGCATCCCATCCCTTCTGTCTTTCCGAAAAGATACGGTACGAGGCTTTTCCGTCCATGTTTTGCCATTGTCATACGAACTCAGTACGGATATTTCCTGTTCATCCGATTGCCTGTATGGATTTTCATTGGCAAAGTATACTTGTAATTCCGAGTCGGGTAATTGTAAAAAAGACGGTTCCCAACATCCGTCCTTGAAACGGGGAGCCGCACTATAAAGCAGCTGGGGAGCCAGCCATGTCTTGCCATTATCAATACTTCGCCTTATAACTATAGCATAAGGTGCTATTTCTTCTTTTTCGGGTCTGTAATTGCAGGCAACAACAAGGTCTCCATTCTTCAATTGATATATCTCCGGATTAGCAATTTTCACGACTGTACTTTCTCCTTTCAGATCTGAGTATACAAACTGTGTGAAAATTCGGCATGGCTCCGACCAGGTTCTGCCGCCATCATAACTGCGTTTGTAATCGACATCACCGAGATAGTCCTGATAAATTATCAATAAAGAATCATCTGCGAGTTTTTTCATTCTCGGATATCCTCCCGTATCTGCAAGCTTCTTCATAGTAGAATAATCCCACTCAATTAGGGGGCGGTCGGCAGGACAGGCTCTAGCAGCCTGCCCCCTTCCATCTACCTGAAAAAGAAAAACAAACAAGATAATCGTTATTATTGCTTTCATCTATTGTTATTTTTTAAGTCTGCATTCGGTAATCTTACCTCCGATTGTCATAACAGGAACAGTATCATTAGTGAACTTTACATCCATAATATACATGCCTCTTGGATGAATAGACGTATCGGAATGATGCGCATGAAATACAATTTTCAGTTTTCCCTTTTTATCTCTAAACATGGCACTGTGCCCGACACCCTGTAACCTCGAAGGCTTTTGCAGAATAGGATTTTTCTCATACTTTGTCCATGGTCCCATGGGAGAATCGGCTGTTGCATAACCCACCCCATAAAAAGGGCTCTCGTAGCTGTTAGCCGAATAACTCATATAATATTTATCTTTATGCTTCACAATAAAAGGAGCTTCTACAACTCTCGGCCAAATGTTTTCCCAAGCTTCGGTTACCTGAAGTGATGGTATCAATGTATTCGGTTGTACTGTTTCCAGATCACCTTTCAATTTAACTGTCCAGATAGAATTTCCTGGAACACCGTCTCCGTCAACAAATTTCACAAAGGTCATATAAGGAGTACCGTCACGATCGATAAACAACGAGTTATCTATTGCCTGACCATCGAGCATCGGCTTCTTTTCCGTTTGTTTGAATGGCCCTAATGGAGAATCTGACTGGGCTACACAAATATGCTCATCGGCAGAATAATACATAAAGAATTTCTTCTTTTCCTTGATATAATATATTTCGGGAGCCCAGAACCAACGGTCGGCATAAGAGTCTTCCTTACTTAAAGCCAATTGAGGTTGTTTCTGCCATGTTTTCAGGTCATCCGAAGTGTACACTTCTATACCCGAATCGGAATGAGTTCCGTATGCATAATACTTATTATTATGGAGCATAATAAACGGATCTCCCAACGGGACGATCTCTCCTCCTGATGTATTCTGAGCCATACAGCCGGCAAAAGCAAACAGCAGCAAGTACAATGAGGTTATATATTTTCCTATTTTCATTCTTTACTATTTTTATATAAGATTCAAAATCTTACTGATAAAGACTCCATCCGATAGTTTCGGGAGTTATAAGATCACCCGTAATCTGCATCACAGGGATAGCATCAGATGTAAACGTCACATCTTTGACATACATCAATCGTGGATGAATACTGGTATTTGAAAAATGCGCATGAAAAACAATTCTCAGTTTTCCTTCTTTATCTGTAAACATGGCACTGTGTCCGACACCCTGCAATCCGTCATTCTTCTGTAAAACCGGATTTTTTTCATATTTTATCCACGGTCCCATCGGTGAATCAGCAATAGCATAACCGACACCATAAAGCGGGCTTTCGTAACTGTTAGCCGAATAGGTCATGTAATACTTTCCGGCATGCTTCACAATGAAAGGAGCTTCTGTAACTCTGGGCCAAACATTTTCCCAAGCCTCCGTCACATGGAGGCCTGGTGTTAATGTTTCTGTTTTTATCGTTTTCAAATCATTCTCCAATTCAGCTACCCAGATCGAATTTCCAGGAGTTCCGGTTCCATCAACAGATCTCACAAACGAGATGTAAGCTTTGCCGTCATCGTCAATAAACAGAGAATTGTCTATACCAAATCCTTCGTACATGGGTTTTTTCTCGTCCTGCTTAAACGGCCCTAAAGGCGAATCAGATACAGCGACACATATATGTTCGTCTGCCGAATAGTACATAAAGAATTTGTTCTTTTCCTTAATGTAATATATCTCAGGAGCCCAAAACCAACGGTCGGCATAAGAATCGTCTTTACTTAATGCAAGTTTCGGCTGTTTTTCCCAAGTTTTCAGATCGGAAGAAGTATAAACAACAATACCATCATCAGACTGGGTTCCATATGCGTAATACATATTATTGTAATAAAGGATAAACGGGTCTCCCAACGGAACTTTATACCTCTCGCCTGTTATCGGCGGGTCTTCATTGCCATTGCCACTACTGCATGATATGGCAATACCGCAAATAAGAGCAAGGATAAACAAGACTGCTGATTTTATCATAATTGAAAACTTTCTGTTACTTAGTAGTTAGGATTCTGAACAATATTTGCGTTGTTCTTCACTTCATCCGATGGGATTGGCAGACAGTTATGTTTTCCGATTTTGAAACCATTAAAGTCCGCATCACGGCTCTTCAGTTCATCAATACCCGCCTGATTATCCAATAATCCCCAACGTTTGATATCAGCCAAACGCTGACCTTCGGTCGCCAATTCCAATGCGCGTTCTGTTTGTAGTCTTTTCAGAAATAAATCAGGACTACCCAGAGCCGCAGAGTTATTTTTCGATAACGGAGGCATAGATACTCTGGCTCTCACTCTATCCACATATTTCGCAGCATCAGCAACAGTTCCGCCCGATTGAACAATACTCTCTGCATACATCAGCAATATATCAGCAAAACGAACAAGACGGACGTTTGTAGGATTGTGATAGTCATCGTAATCCCTGTAATAATCAGATCCGTATTTACGATAGAACACACGTCCTTTATAATTACTCTGAGCCCAAGTCGCGGCATTGCTGGTAAACTTGTATATCTTGCTATTATTTTCGAAATCGTTTTCCATACCTTCATAAAAAGCGGTATATCTCAAACGGATATCATATTTATCATCTGCATTCTTTTCTTTCTTAAATTCGGTAACAATCCAAGGACGAAGCTCGCCATCTGTCCAACCAATTCCGGGAGGGGCAAAAAACTGACCTCTGTTAAGACCTAAGTTTGGGTCAACATCGAAGTCTCCGTCTCCTGCAGGAGCTTTATGAATATCTGAGAATTGAATTTCGAAAACCGATTCTATATTATTTTCGGTATCTTTATTGAAATTATCGAAATAATTTACTGTCAAATCATAATATGATTTTCCTTCACCTTCGACCAGCCATTTCAGGTCATTCTTTGCTTCAGTCCATTTATGCATCTGCATATATACTTTTGCACGGTAAGCGTAAGCAGCTCCTTTTGTAGCACGACCTTTGTCATCTCCGCTCCACGATTCGGGAAGCATACTTACAGCCTGAGTCAAATCGTCTATAGCTTGTTGATACACTTCGGTTCCGGTATGTCCTGCAGGTCTCATTTCGGGAGTTGACGGCTCCAGATTTATAGCAAGGCTCTTAGCATCACTGCCCCACAACAAAGACAGGTAATAATAATACATTCCACGCAGGAAATAAGCTTGACCTAAAACCTTCGATTTATCTTCTTCGTTTTGAAAAGTAATATCGGGTACATAAGTTATCACCTGATTGGCACGAAATATGGCTTCATAAAAATCACGGTATGTCCATGCGTTACCTTCCCAGAAGTTATAGTTCGTATAATTAAACTGAGTCCATTCTTTCAGCTCCGCCCACGGACTTTGACTGAATCCCTCATCAGAGGTCAAATCTAAACGAAACCAGATCCAACGGCTGAAAGTTCCGGGTTTATAGAACATATTATATACGGCATTCACTCCATAACGTGCATCTTTTTCCGTTTTCCAGAATGTTCCTTTAGTTATGGTATTCGGGTTTTCCAGTTCCACATCACAGGCTGAGAAAAGTCCGAGTGATAAGGCAACGGTTAGTATTAAAATATATTTCTTCATGATATTACACTGTTTATTTGATCAATAAAATAGGTCTACGACCTTTAGAATGCAAGTTGAGCACCGAAAGTGATCCCTCGAGGATTAGGGAAAGCTCCACCATCATAAGTTCTGTCCCAGATATTGGTATTCAGAAATTCGGGATCAAGACCTTTGTACGAAGTAAATGTGATCAGATTCTGAGCATTAACGTACACTCGTATATTATCGAAAAAGTTTCGTGTCAATGATTTAGGCAGATTATAACCTAAAGCAATCTGTTTAACACGCCAGTAGTTTCCGTTTTCCAGCCATCTGTCCTGATCTCCTCTACTGTTGCGGGAATCGCCGTAAATAGGACGAGGATCTTTTGCATTCGGATTTTCGTGTGTCCATGGATCATAATCTTTACGGTAGCCCGAGTTGTCATTAAACATATCATAACCGCTTCTAGGGCCATTGAATAGTTTGTTACCAAACGATCCTGCCATTTGTATCTGTAAATCAATATCCTTGTAACGGAATCCCATATTCATTCCCATTTGGAATTTAGGCATTGTATTTCCACAGTATTGACGGTCGGCATCAGTGATTTGACCATCGTCGTTGAAATCGACATAACGAATATCTCCGGGTTTAGCATTAGGCTGAATCAGCTGGCCTTTACTGTTTTTATGAGCCAGAACTTCTTCTTCACTTCTGAATAAACCATCTGTTTTGATCAGGAACCATTCACCTATAGAACGGCCGACTTTAGACTTAGTATCCCATTGGTTAATCTCATCCAATCCGTAAGCCAATTTGTCTATCCTGTTCTTCAGGTACGAAAAATTGGTTGTTATGTTATAGTCAAAGTCTTTACCAACCTTATCTCTCCACGACAGAGTAACTTCAAAACCTGTATTTTTAAGAGTCGCAGCGTTTACCCATGGATTTCCGCCATTATTACCGGTTGATAATAATATGGGCATCTCGGTAAGTACATCTTTTGAATCTTTGATAAAGTATTCGGCAGAGACTCCTAATCTGCTGTTCAAGAATGCAGCATCAAACCCTAAGTTTACCTGAGTCAGGATCTCCCATTTCAAATTCTCATTAACCAGTTTAATCTGAGTCATGGCATTTTCGAGATTATCATTACCAAAGACTACCTGAGGGAATACCCCGATAAGAGGAATATAATCGTACTTACCGTTGTTTGACGTTCCCAAGCGACCGTAGTTACCCCTGATTTTCAGATCATCAACCCAAGCTACGTTAAAGAATTTTTCTTTACTGATACGCCATCCTGCAGAGAATGAAGGGAAATAACCTACATTATTTTTCGGATTGAACTTAGATGATTCATCTCTACGCATTGTAAAGCTGAACAGGTACTTATCATCAAAATTATAATTAGCACGTCCGAAAACAGAGAACAGTTTTTCCTGATTTCTGTAACTTCCTGTCTTTGGACCTGAAAGAGCTGCATCCAACTGATCAAAATAAGAATCGCCGCTCATGAGCACATCATTTTTAGTACCCCACAACTGCTCGTAGTTAGAAGCCTGATAACTTGTTCCGACAACTGCACTTACCGAATGCTTACCAAATTCTTTGTTAAATTCGAGCGTATTGTCAAACACCAGATTTCTGGACTGAGCCTGATTTCTATTTAAAGACGAAGGATCGTAAGGTTGGTTATATGTCCAATATCCTTCTTTACGCAAATACTTATGTTTATCATTGCTAAAGTCAAAACCGAAATTGAATTTGTATTTAAACATTTTCAGCACTTCCAACTCTGTAAAAGCATTTCCTCTTACACGCAGGTTGCTGTTAGTTGTATTTTCGAAATCTTCTTTGGCAAAAGGATTTGTACCGAATGTAACATCCCTGCTTCCATCACCGAAACCATATCCGCCTTTTGCATCATTATTAGGATCATGAACGGCTATAGTAGGCAGCATACGATATACATCGACAATAGGATTCGTATTCAACTCATTAACTCGATAATGGCTCAAAACCATATTTTCACCTATACGAAAAGTAACTGCATCACCAAAATCTCTCGAAGAGGTCATATTACTTCTCAGAGTGAAACGCTTACTGTCGGTTCCGATTGTAGTACCGTTATTACTCTGCAGATTACCAGACAAGAAATACCTGTTGGTTTTTCCTCCTCCAGATATCGAAATATTATGATCCTGTACTATACCGGTTTTGAATACTTCATTCTGCCAATCGGTATTACCATCGAAGTGATTAGCGGGAGCTTTTCCCCCATTGGCAAAAGCCATATCATTCAGTTCAATCCATCTGTCACGTCCTACCAGATCATATTTTGGAAGCCATTGCACAGTCATCTGTGAAGACAGATCTATCTTCATAGGTCCTTCTTTTCCTTGTTTGGTAGTGATAATGATAACACCATTGCCTGCACGTGACCCATAAATAGCAGCCGCAGATGCATCTTTCAAGACCTGGATACTCTCGATATCGTTAAAGTTAAAGTCACGGTTCGCACCGGATACGATACCATCCACTACATATAATGGATTGCTGTCTCCGAAAGTACCTGTACCTCTGATTTCGACTTTACCTTCCGCTCCCGGATTACCGGCGGTACGCACGAAAACACCGGGCAGAGTACCCAAGGCATCCCCCACTGTACCTGTAACCGTTTTATTTTTCATTTCGCTCGTATTAAAGACAGAGACAGCCCCTGTCAAATCGGCTTTCTTTATAGTCTGATATCCGATAACAACTACTTCTTCGAGGAGTTTATCATCGGTTTTCATTACGACCTTCAATGATTTTTGTCCGGTATAAGCTATTTCCTGAGGAGTCATCCCCACAAGAGAAAATACAAGTGTCTGCTGCGGAGCAACATCTATATAGAATATTCCGTCCAGATCGGACATGGTATTCTGGGAGCCCCCTTTGACGACAATAGTAACCCCCGGCAGCGGTTCGTTTCGATCATCAACAACCGTTCCCGCCAGTTTTATATTTTGCCCCCATACAGAAGATATAAATGCGGTACAAAATATAACCGATAATAAAATGATTCTTTTTAACATGAGCATTAAATTAAGTTGTCTAAATTGGTTAACTAAGGTCTAAGACCTTTTGAGAAAAACAATCCGGATATAGAAACGTAGGATTCCTAAATTCAGGCTATAGTTTCTTTCCGGGAAAAAATTAGGTTCTACTTCATGATTTCAGATTTTAATAGGTATAAAAATTTAACATGGTATCTTTTAAGGTCTCAGACTTATAAATATCAAAAAGCCTGTCATTGCTTAGAAATATATCATTAAAGACTATCTGCTACTTAAAGGATATACGACAAAACTATTTAACAAAAATTCAGATTAATAATCTTTTTAAGCCAAAAAGATGTAATATCAGAGACTACAAGTCCTGAATAATAAAAATGACTATTATTTGCCTAATTTTTACAATAAAAACCAAGATTAGTATATTTGATTTATTTTTTTCATCATATACCTTAGCTGTTATGAATAATTTTATCTATACAGAAAAAGCTCCTTAAAAATCGTTGCCTTTTTATCAGTTACAAGTTATGAGAAAAGGAAACAATCGAAAAAAAATGAATTTGGCATATAACCTTTGTTACCTTTTGAGGTTAAATAACTGATTAACATCACATATAGAAGGTAACCCAGCTATAAAAGCACCAATCAATATGAACAGATACTCAATCATAATATTCATTATACTCTTACTTCCGGTATTTATACCGAAAGCAAACTCTCAGAATTACACCAATTTTCAATTTAAGAAAATAGGTGTGGACACGGGCTTATCCGAAAGTTCGGTATATTGTGTGCTGCAAGACACAAAAGGATTTATGTGGTTCGGAACAAAAGACGGACTTAATCGGTATGACGGCAGCAAATTCCGTACATTCCGATATAGTAAAGACAATACACATTCTATAGGAAACAACTTTATCCGCAGTATCGCTCAAGTCAATGACAATACAATATATCTGGGAACGGATGCCGGAGTATATATGATGAATACATACGACGAAACTTTCACCAAACTAACAACTGCAACAAAAGAACAGATCCGGATGACCAGTGCAATAAACTCTCTGCTTGTAGACAAAGACGGCTTTGTGTGGATAGGCAGTATGCATCAGGGTATTTTCAGATATGATCCCAAACGACATATTCTCCAAAGGATTCCCGTATTAAAAACCAATCTGGATGGGAGTTCAGTCTGGACTATTTATCAAGACAAATCGGGGACAATCTGGGCAGGTTCACGTATGGGACTCCTTAGGTACAACAAAGATATATATCAATTCGAATCGGTAAAAGGGTTATTTGACAGTAAGAGCGAAACCGAATACGAAACCCTATCAATATATGAAGACGACAAAGGCAACCTTTGGCTGGGAACATGGGATCATGGTCTGAAGCTTTACAATAAGCAAGATAACGGCTTGCAGTCGTTTTTTACAAAGAGCTCACCGACTTACATAACCCATATACGGACTCTGTTTCGTTATTCCGAACACAATATCCTGGTTGGGTCTGACGACGGACTGTATCTGCTCGATATAAACAATTACAATTATTACCGGATAGATATTCCCCAGCTACACCACAGCCTGAGTGACCAGAACATATATTCTATATCCAAAGACACGGAAGGCGGTTTATGGATCGGAACATATTTCGGCGGGATCAACTATCTCACACCTTCAATATCCAGTATCGAAACATATTACCCTGACAGATATCCTGGAACCCTTTCGGGGAAAGCTGTCAGCCAGTTTTGCGAAGATCCGCAAGGCAACATTTGGATAGCAACGGAAGATGGAGGAATCAATTACTTTAATGTAACAACCAAACGTATAACCCAACCGATACAAACAACTTACCACAATACACACGCTTTATTACTAGACGGAGATAATCTGATGATCGGAACATTCTCGAGAGGCATTGACATTTATAATACAAAAAACAAAAGCATCAAAAATCTGCGAAATTCGATATCGGATGCAAATACTCTCGATAATGACTGTATCTTCTCGTTATATAAAACACGCAACGGAACCATTTATGCTGGCTCAACAATGGGGCTTAATCTCTTTCATAAAGAATCGAATTCATTTACACGGGTCAACGAAGTAACCGGATTCATTTATGATATGAAAGAAGACGACTATTCCAACCTATGGATAGCAACATATGGAACCGGCGTTATCAGATACAATTACGAAAGCAAGAAATGGACATATTATGACCAGATCCTAAAAGGCAATGATCCGATTGTCGGCAGTAAGCTCACAGGCATCTATATAGACAGCCAGAAGCGTCTGCTTTTTTCGAGCGAAGGCCGGGGTATATTTTTGTATGATTACAGAACCGACCGCTTTTCGAATATTTCAGAATCGGATAAACTCCCCAACAATGTTGTTTACGGTATTCTAGACGATCATTTCGGAAACCTATGGCTCAGCTGTAATAAAGGACTGGTATGCACTAACACTGCTAATCCAGAACAGTATAAACTATATACAAAAGAAGATGGTTTACAGAGTAATCAGTTTAACTTCAAGTCGAGCTATAAATCGAGAGACGGCAAACTCTATTTCGGAGGAGTAAACGGATTTAGCTGCTTTTATCCTCAAGATCTGATCAATATAAAGAATCCTATTATTCCTCCTGTCGAAATAACCCGGATAAATATACTCGGGGACACAAACGAACAGTTGGCTCAAGAGCTCCAGACTAAATTGAACATGAAGCAGAAAATCGAATTGAGATACAATCAGGCATCTTTTACAATCTCGTTTGTCAGCTTAAGCTACATCTCTCAAAACAAGAACCAGTATGCGTATAAACTCGAAGGAGTAGACAATGACTGGAACTATGTCGGCAATACTCAAAATGTAACCTATGTAAATCTACCTCCCGGAGAATACACCTTCAAGGTAAAAGCGTCTAATAATGACAATATATGGAACAACGAAGGGACTTCGGTATCAATAAAGATACTGCCGCCATTCTGGCTGTCGATACCCGCTCTCATCGTTTACACTCTTCTCGTCCTTCTTAGCATATACGGAACCATAAATTATTTCATCCGTAAAAACAAGAATAAGCAAAAGCACTATCTTGAGAGTATAAAGAATGAGCAGGAGACATTGGCATTCAAGTCCAAAATAGAGTTTTTCACTAATATTGCCCATGAGATCAGAACTCCTCTAAGTCTGATCAACGCTCCATTGGAAGAAATTATCAATACCAACAACAGCGAAAACAATACCAAACAGAACCTCGAGATCATAGAAAAGAACTGTGAACGGCTAAATATTCTGATCAATCAACTCCTTGATTTCAGGAACGTAAGTCCGAGCCAATATATCATCAATGCCGAAAAACTGAATCTCAATAAATTTCTGACAGAACTGTATGACCGCTTCAAAAAGACTATCCAAAAGAAGAATATCGAGTTCAACCTGTCTTTGCCTCCATCAAATGTAAATACCAATGTGACATTTGATGCTGATGCCCTGACCAAGATAATAGACAATCTGCTTACAAATGCATTAAAATACACATCTAACAGAATCGATCTGAAACTAATACCTAATAACGACAATTCATTCCATGTCTTAGTTATAGACAACGGAAAAGGAATTTCCGATAATAATAAGCAACTCATATTCGATCCTTTTTATCAGATATCGAAAGAAGATAAAAACATCGGATACGGCATCGGGTTATCACTTGTCAAATTTCTTTCTGATAAATTAGGATGCCAAATCAGGGTATCCGATAATTCCGGTGGCGGCTCGATATTCACATTTACCGTTCGGGATATACAAATCGATAATACTCCGGAAAAGCCGGAAACTAAAGATCAGAACGATCAAACTTCCGGAACATTAAACAGACAGAATGAACCCAAAAGCCGGTATACAATCCTTGTTGTTGATGACAATGCCGATATGTCTGCATACCTTAAAAAGTCCCTTGAGAATGAATACATAGTAAACATTGCAAATGATGTCAAAGAAGCCTTTCTCCTTCTTGATGGAGAACTTGTGTATGATCTCATTATCTCCGATATAATGATGCCTGAGATAGACGGCATAGCTTTCACCAAGAAACTAAAGGAAGACATAAACTACAGTCACATTCCCTTGATACTCTTATCTGCTAAAACCGAAAACTGGACGAAAGTCGAAGGTCTACGGTCGGGAGCGGACGTATTTATCGAAAAGCCATTCTCTATGCTTTATATCAAAGCTCAGATATCAAGTATGCTCGAAAACAGGCGAAGTTTACTCGAAAACTTTAATAAAATGCCTTTTGCCTCCTATTCGTTACTAACTTCAAACAAGCGGGACGAAACATTCTTCAATAAAATAAACGAAGAAATAGAAAAGCATATATCCGAAGAAAACTTCTCGGTCGAATCCCTGTCGGAAATCTTAGGCATGAGCAGATCCAATCTACAGCGTAAGCTCAAAAGTATCTGCGGAGTAACTCCCGGCGATTATTTAAGGGATTACCGTCTGAAAAAAGCCTGTAAAATCTTATTAGAGACTGACCTCCGTATCAACGAGGTTGCCTTTATGGTCGGATTTAACTCGGCGTCTTATTTTACCAAAGCATTTATTAAAAGTTACGGAATGTCACCCAAAGAGTTTATAAAAGAGAATCTGGGTTCACCTTCTTCTTAAGTAGCAGAACGTATTTAATGACATATTTTCAAGTAATAGCAGACCGTTGCTTTTATACTTGCGAAGTCAACAAATAGATCTGAGACCTTAGAATCGATCTGAGGAAATCCGTCCTTCGAAATAGACATTCCAGGTATCTTTGGCGTAACCGTCCCTCATGTATTGGAATGACGAAGACGAAGCCCCTTTGACTTCCATTCCCCTATAATATACTCTCCAGGTATCCTTGGCGTAGCCGCCGCCAAGGTATTCGAAAGAAGATGAAGAAGCATCCTCTATCTTTTGCCCTTTATAGAAGACAGTCCAGGTATCCTTTGTATAATTGCCTCCCAGATTTTTGGTTGAAGACGATGATGAACCATCTACTTTTTCACCCCGATAAAAGGTATTCCAGGCATCTTTGGCATAACCGTCACGCATGCACTGAAAAGAAGATGATGAAGCATCACTAATTTTCCTCCCCTTATAGAAAACGCTCCAAGGATCTTTACCATAGCCATCATCCAGATACTCAAATGACGATGCCGAAGCCTCTTCAACCTTCTGTCCCCGATAGAAGACAGTCCATGAATCTTTACTATATCCGCCGCCCAACGGTTTCACCGATGAACTTTTATCATAAACCTCTCCCCGGTAATACGTTCTCCATGAGTCTTTGGCATAACCGTCCTCCATACATTGAAAAGATGATGATGAAGCATTCTCGACCTGCCATCCCCGATAAAATACCCGCCACGAGTCTTTGGCATAGCCATCACCCAGATACACAAACGAAGAAGCAGAAGCATCTTTCAATTCCTTTCCTTTATAATATACACGGGCTCCATCTTTAGCATAGCCACCACCCAAAACGGTTGCACCATGTATGACCCGTTCAGGCTGCTGCATCTCTGTCTTTACCACATTACCTGTATTAGCCGACAATACGCATGGCATGATCAATAATAATCCGGAAATATAAAAGGATACTATCTTTCCCATAATATGCTTATTTAAATTTTTAAGGTCAAAACCTATTTATTGATTAAAGCAACAATCTGTTATTACTTGAAAATACGTCATTAAATACGTTCATTTATGTATGCTGCTTAACTTAAACTCAAATATAATATCTTATCCTTAAAAGGTAACAAAAGTTACCCTTAACTTGTACTTTTTATTGTTACTTTATTCTCTCATTAATGCATTAGTATATTGACTCATCACCTGTCGAGTGTGGGATCGTAAGCATCAAAGTCTGTCTCCGCCTCCGGGGAATCAGACTTGACTTTGAGTGCTTTTCGTCTTTCTGTCATTTCTTCTTCCGTGTAATTACCGCTGCCATTATCTTGTAAGAATTGAAGTTGATCGGCTGCCTCTTGATTCTGTACTATGATTTCCACGGTACACGAATGTTTTCTACCTTCTCTTCTATTTCTCCCTCTTTAGCCATCGCCATTTTCAAGGTCTTTTCGTCTGCTGAATATTCTTTCATGGTTACCGTTTTTCCGGTCAGATATATTTCACCACAATCGTCTACGGCATATTTATAACGGGTTATAGTTACGGTATAGCCATGCTCTAATCTTTGTTTAAGGATTTTTCGGGCTTTTTGAGCCAACCTTTCGTCACGACCTGCACGGGCATCATCTATCATTTCCTTGAAGTCGGAATATTTGCGTACCCACTGATAGAATGTTTTACGGCTGATGCTGTACATCGCGCAGATTTCACCCAATGTATATTCATCCTGTTCTATTGCGCCTGCTATTTTCTTGCCTAGTTGTTCTGTGTATTTTGCCATAATTATAAAGTGTTTTTTCCTTATAGATAAAATTTCAGAAAACAGGCTGGTATCTCATTTGAAATCCGTAAAAAAATATTCTTTAAGATTATACTTTCAGGTTTCGCTATTTCCTAACTCACCCTCCCGGCTTTGTTTTTCATTTTGCCTTGATGCAAAACGAAACAAAAGATCAAGACTGCGTCTTCATCCCGACGGTCACAGACCCTTTTATTAACAGCTACCACCTAGTTCCTCGAAAGCTAAGACAAATAAATTTGATTATCGATGATATCTAGCTGTATTTTAATATCTTATTCATATATCGGGATCCCAATCTTCCGCCGATATCGAAGCCTGACGGGGACACATACCCTTTTGTTGGGTGGCGAAAGCGAAATCGTGCGTCAGCCTACAACCTTACACGGCAAGATCACACCACGATGATTGAAAATTCTTGCGATACTGTGCTGGACTTATTTCCAACAGGCTGAGAAACTGGCGGCGAAGATTCTCCGCTGTTTTCAATCCGCAACAATCGGCAATTTCATCCAGAGACATTTGTGTTTCGATCAAATGCTGACAAGCATTATCTACTCTAAGGCGATTTATATATTTCGCAGGAGTTATTCGCAGCTCACGAACAAAAACACGGGCAAAATTGCGAGGACTCATGGCTGCATATTCAGCCAGATCCTCAACAACGAGGTCTTCCCGCAAATGTTCCAATATCCATTCACAAACCCGGCGGATAGCAGGATTTCCGATCTTTTTACAATCCATATAAGTATTGAATTGTGACTGATTGCCCGGACGCTTCAAGAACAGAACCAGCCAACGGGCAACATGCAATGCAAATGCCTGTCCCAGATCCTCTTCAATTAAAGCCAAAGCCAAATCCATACCTGAAGTAATACCCGCGGCAGTGTACATTTTTCCGTCTTTGATAAAAATACGGGCTATTTGCACATCTATCTCAGGATACATCAGGCTCAATTCTTCATTCTTTGACCAGTGGGCTGTAGCTTTTTTACCATTAAGCAGTCCGGTCTCCGCAAGAACAAACGCACCCGAACAAACCGAACAGATCCGGCGTATAGAACCCGACTTAAGCCTCAGCCATTCGATCATCTTTTCTTTCGATTCGTCTCCCATATATCGAGCCAATCCTGTGACTATAAGGGTATCTACAGGATAGTCGATTTCCTCATAACTGCCCTCACTCAGAATGGATAATCCCGAAGAAGATTCAATCATTTTTTCCTGTCCCATCGACACTACATGAGTTTCATATCTGAAATTCACTTTCTTACGTACAATATCAAATTGTTCGATAGACTTAGCGAACACTTCCAGAGGCCCGACTGTTGTTAATAATGTAGAACCCGCAGGAACGAGTATTACAATATGCTTAGTTTCTATTCTCCTATCCATAATCTTTTCTATTTCAACACTTAAATATATATATATTAAATTTTAGGACATAAGCACAATTGGCAGAAATTGCATATTTTTTGTCATTTCAGACAATAATTATATAATATACCTTTGTTGAGCAAAAGAAAATTAAGTAACAGCAAGTATTTAATGACATATTTAAAGTTTATAACAGACTATGGCTTTTATACTTACCAAAATAATAAAAAAGGTCTGAGACCTTAAGATGTTTAATCTAAAAACCAATTCATTATGAAAGCAATTAAAGTAGGTATTAATGGTTTTGGACGTATCGGACGTTTAGTATTTCGTGCTGCTCAAAGCAGGAACGATATACAAATAGTAGGAATAAATGATTTGCTCGATGTAGAATATATCGCATACATGTTAAAATACGATAGTATTCACGGACAGTTTACAGGAGAGATCAGCACCAAAGACGGTAAACTGATAGTTAATGGCAACGAAATACGTATTACAGCAGAAAAAGATCCGGCAAACCTGAAATGGAATGAAATAGAAGCCGAATATATTGTCGAATCAACAGGCTTATTCCTTACAAAAGAAAAAGCGCAGGGACATATTGCAGCTGGAGCTAAATATGTAGTTATGTCAGGTCCATCTAAAGACGACACACCGATGTTTGTTCCGGGTGTAAATGATGATAAATATACAGAAGGAACTCAAATCATTTCCAACGCATCATGTACAACCAACTGTCTGGCATTAGTAGCTAAAGTTCTGAATGATAAATTCGGGATAGAAGAAGCTCTGATGAGTACCATTCACTCTACAACCGCAACACAGAAAACGGTAGACGGACCATCCATGAAAGACTGGCGTGGAGGACGTGCCGCATCCGGAAATATTATTCCATCAACAACAGGAGCCGCAAAAGCCGTAGGTAAAGTCATACCTGAATTGAATGGAAAAGTAACCGGAATGTCATTCAGAGTACCAACTCTCGATGTGTCAGTAGTTGACCTGACAGCCCGCCTGTCAAAGGAAACTACTTATGCCGAAATCTGTAAAGCAATGAAAGAAGCATCCGAAGGTTCGCTAAAAGGTTATCTCGCCTATACTGCCGACGATGTGGTATCATCTGATATGATAGGAAACTCCAATACCGCCATCTTCGACGAAAAAGCAGGAATACAGATCAGTCCTACTTTTGTAAAAGTAGTCGCATGGTACGATAACGAATGGGGATTCTCTTGTAAAGTTCTTGATTCCATTGCTACCATGAAACGGATAAACGGATAAAAGACTATTTTGCTCTTAACCAATAGGGGATTATATAAACAAAATATAGTCCCCTTTTTGTATCTTTACAAACAACCTGTAAACTCAAGCAAAATGATCACCCAGAAATCGACTATTCCGGATTCTTCTATTCTCAGAAAACAAAATGAACCTTTCAATTATATAGATTCTTTTTCTACATGTTTTTCGGATACGGACAACGAGTATGGCATTAACGAAATCATGAAACTATTTATAACATGCGGGCCTGGTTGGGCAGGATGGCTAATGAGCCTAAGAGACAAAATAGTAAAACCATTTGGACTCAAAACGTCCGAAGACACTCTACCTCAACAATCTGAAAATTATGAACCGGGCAGCCAACAAGGCATCTTCAAAATATTCGATAAGACGGATAATGAAATCATTTTAGGAGAGAATGATAAACACCTCAATTTCAAAGTGTCTTTATTGTTAGATCCTGATACCAATCCCGATAATAAAAGAATAAGCATAACAACGGTCGTAAGATTCAATAACTTATTGGGGAAAGCTTATTTTCTCCCGATAAAGCCCTTTCACAAGCTAATAGTAAAAGGTTTGTTAGAAAATATAATAGAGCAGATCAGGAAAAAATAGGGCAAGTGTATTATAAAAGCTGCAAGGCAATCTCGGCGCAAGCCTCAGCGTCAGCTAATGCATGATGATGGTTGGTGAGTATGTATCCGCAGTCGGCAGCAACCGTCTGCAATTGATGGTTGGGTAGATACTTCAACAAACGGCGGGATGCAGCTAATGTACAATAAAAACGATAATCGGGATAATCCATTCCGTAAGTTCTGAATGCCGCCTTCAGGCACGACTCATCAAAACCTTTATTGTGCGCGACAAGGGGCAAACCTTCGATAAGGGGTTGCACTTCTGTCCAAACTTTCGAAAATACAGCTTCATCTTTTGTATCTTCGTAGGTCAACCCATGTACCATACTGTTCCCGTATTTATAATAATTGGGTTCGGGTTGTATCAAACGATAAAAACGATCCGAAATATGCCCATCTTTCACAACTACAACTCCCACACTGCAAATACTGCACATCTGTTCGTTGGCCGTTTCGAAATCTATGGCTGCAAAATCACGTAACATAAACTATTTTAAACTTTTCTTATATTCTATAATTACCCTAAAATTCGAAAGTTGTTCATCCTTACGGATATCCAGAATCAAAGGGATCAATTTTCCGATAGGAGTTGTATTTCCAAAATCTGCTTTTAAAGACTCATCAATACTCAAATTAAAAATACCATCACGGGTCTTTTCTGTAAAATAAAAACCCACCTTTATATATGTTTCCCAGAGCGATAGCCACAAAATAGTCTTTTTCTTATAGACAAACTTACACAGCCAAGCTTTGCCATCTTTGTAATACCTCCATTCGGGCTGCAAATCCAAATGGAATTGGGTTATTTCCATCAAATGAAGATAAACTCCATAAAGTTCTTTACTCAAAACAGCCTCTAAAACAGGCAATACGGGCTCAATCTTTTCGTCCCTGAACAACTGTAACGCTTTTTCCGGTGACATACGATCTAAGGTTTAAATTACACATCCGCAACAAGTACAAATGTAAAGACAAGGAATCAGATCAACAAATCTTCTTTTTCCGAAAAACCGCGACATAGGGTTGTCACTACCCCACCCTACATTTGCTCTCGTTAATTATATAAATACATAAAAACAAAAAAGGTATGAAACTAAAAATTCACTTGGTATTTCCGGGAACATGCAAAGAGGCATTGACATTTTACAGTACAACTCTGAATGGAAAGATAGATTTTGTTTTCCATAAAAAAGACGAAGAAGGCGCCATTGTGGCCGATGCTGATAAAGATCGAATCTCTCATATGGTTATCAAAACCCCTCATTTCGAGCTTGCAGGAGAAGATGCCAATTCGGATCAGGAAGTGATCGCCGGCAATAATAACAAGCTGGTTCTGGTATTTCAGGAAGTTAGCGAATGTAAAAGGGTTTTCGACATTTTCGCTCAAAACGGAACGGTTACCATGCCTTTCGAAAAAACTTTTTTCTGCGATGGTATAGGAGAAATCACCGACAAATACGGTATACCGTGGCTTATTATGGTTACTGACGAAGGTTATTCTGCATAAGCAAGATTATAAAAAAATTTGAAACCTTAAGATCGGGCAGAAAGTATTTATCTTGTTTACTAACAAGTAATAAAAAGGTCTGAGACCTTGCTTTCTGCCGAATCTTATATTTATATTTGTCTCAAATATCTACTTATGAACAGAATAGACCGATTATCGGCAATACTCGTTATGCTGCAATCATCCGTCGGAGTAAAACCCAAGCAGATTACCCAACGCTTCGGGATAGGCATCCGTACAATGTACCGGGATATCAAAGCATTGGAAGAAGCCGGAATCCCGATTGCTGGAGACTCCCGTTCGGGCTATTCACTCGTAGACGGATTTAAACTTCCCCCATTGATGTTTACACAGGAAGAAGCTTTCGCATTTTTAGCGGCCGAAAGGCTTGTCGATAAATTCACAGATGCTGGATTACGCAAAGGCTATCAATCGGGTGTCAGCAAGATCAGAGCAGTAATGCGTCTGTCCGAAAAGGAAACTATCAGCTCGATAGATGATAAAATCGGGCATCTCGATTTCAATACACCCCTATACCTGTCGTCCCAAGACCGATTGCAACTGTTACTGGACAGCATCTCAAAACATGAAAAAATAGAACTCAGCTACCTCTCCCACAGCAAACACGAAGAAACGGTGCGGATAGTCGACCCTATCGGAATATTCTTTTCGATGGCCAATTGGTATTTTATAGCTTTTTGCAATGAAAGACTCGATTACAGAACATTTAAAGTAAATCGGATTAAATCGATCAAACCGACAGGGCTCCCGATAAAAAAAGAACATCCTCCTTTGGATTCATTCTTAAAAGACCTCAAAGATCAGACCGATTTACACAAAGCGGTCATCTGTGTCAAGACTGATGACCTGCCTCATATCGATGACAGCAAATACTATCAAGGTCTGGTATCTGAAACTCAGAAAGAAAAGATAACCGAATTGCATTTCATGACTTTCTCATTAGAGCGGTTGGCTCGCTGGTACTTATCATACATGGACATAGCCCTGATCACTTACCCTGAAGAATTAAAGACCATTGCAGCCCAAATCATACAAAGGCATTACGAATCGCAATAACCTCTTACATATCAACGAGATTCGACCACTCGATCAATATTCAAGCGTGATTTTGGTGTTATTGATGGCTGGTTGCTATCTTCAGGATTCCTGTATCCGATAGCAACTGCAAATAACGGTTTATAATCGGATTCATCTAAAATTTTGGTATATCCGTCTATATCAATCCCCTCCATCGGAGTAGAATCTATATCCATAGAAGCACAAGCTGCAAGGAAAAATCCCAAAGAAAGATATACCTGATGTGCCATCCATGATTTAACAGCACTTTCGGGCTGAGGTTTCAGATTCTTGTTATAATAACCGACAGATCCTTCCGGAAGGTTTTCTTCTATCTGCGTTTCAAATTTCGAGATATCATCTATCACACTGAATATCACCAAATGGCTGGCGTCTTTTACCTTGTGTTCATTAAAAAAAGATACTTCCGCATATTTTGCTTTCAGGGCTTTGTCGGAAACGAATGTGAATTTCCAAGGCTGACTGTCTATGGACGAAGGACTAAGCCTTAGTATTTCTTTTAATTGTTGAATCTTTTCTTCCGAAATTTTCAATTCCGGATTATACTTTTTCGTTGTGTAGCGGCTCTTTGATAAATCTAAAAAGTTCATATCTGATAATTTTTAATTAAACTATACTATTTATAGTTGCAAACATAAGTATAGTATTTTATCTTTGCAAGAACGGTCAAAAATGATAGTATAATGTATTGCATCGACAACAAAGAATTCCCATGCAGCACGAGTCTGGCTATGAGATACATAGGAGGCAAGTGGAAAACTGTGATATTAATTCATCTTATCGAAAAAAAACGATACAGCGAATTAAGAAAAGACATACCAATGGTAACCGAACGTACTCTTAGTCTCCAATTAAAAGAACTGGAAGAAGACGGTCTGATAATAAGAACGGTACACACCAGCAAACCTCCGCTGAAAGTCGATTATGAACTATCCGAATTCGGTAAAACCCTCATCCCCCTTTTGTATGCTATATCAGAGTGGGGAAAGAAAGCAGCTGATATACACAGTAAAGTAACTATCGAAGGATAAAAGTAAATTTAACTTATTCTATTTTAATATATTTTATCATACAACAGTGCAACTTTTATTAAACTTTATTCATCTTAGAAATAAGTAGTATAATTAATAAACACACTAGATATTAGAACTATGAAGACGTTTCGATTTATTTTAATGATCATGAGTGTCACATACATTTCCATGACCTTTCAATCTTGTCTGGATGATGATAATAACTGGGATCTCCGTTATCCCAACGCATTGGTGACTGTAAAGCCGATCAATGACAACTCATTCTTTCTGCAGTTAGATGACAGTACAACACTATTGCCTACAAATATGAAATCTCTTCCTTTCGGAAACAAAGAGACCAGAGCCCTTGTCAACTACAGCGAAACAAACGATCAGAAAGAAGGCTACAGCAAGGCTGTTTATATCAATTGGATAGACAGTATACTTACTAAACCTATTGCTCCCGATTTGGGCGCAACTAAAAATGACAGCATATATGGCACCGATCCGGTGGAAATAATTAACGACTGGGTGACAATCGCAGAAGACGGCTATCTGACCCTCCGTTTCAGAACAGTGTACGGAAACTACAGTAAATCTCATTTAGTCAACCTAATAACCACTTCAAATCCGGAGAATCCTTACGAAGTCGAATTCAGACACAATGCGTATGGCGATACTTACGGGGTTGAAGGAGACGGTTTAGTGGCTTTCAACCTGAACACCCTTCCTGATACGAAAGGAAAAACTGTAAAGCTAAAACTGAAATGGAAATCATTCAGTGGAGACAAATCGACTGAGTTTAACTATTGTACAAGAAAATCAACAACGCCTGCTAAAGCATCTATAACTGCTCAACGCAGCGTGTTAAAGTTAAAATAATTGCACATTACTTCACATAAGAAAAGGAAACCAGATGGTTTCCTTTTTTATTTTAGATCAACACCTGTACTTTCTGAAATCAGATAAACTGTTCAAAACCATCCGCATATTTCGAAGGTATAAACTCGATAACATCGTATTCAGCAATCTCATTGATATAAAACGGGTCGGCTTTCATTATATCCAAAGCCTCATCTTTGGTTTCGGCTTTACAAATAATAACACCTCCGGTACGAGGTTCTCTCCTCCCCGAAGCGATAAAATTTCCGGCTTTATAGTTCAGGTCTAAATAGACACAATGTTCCTCCAAATATTTTTCAACTTCCGACAACGGTTTCTTATAAGTCAAAGTAAAAATAAACATAACAGTTAAGTTTTAAAGATAAATGCAAAGGAAGACTTTACTCTCCTATTCTCTATCAAACTTAGTATTATAATTTCATATCATAAAACTTAAAGACAACAAAAGCAACAACTACCCATAAACACCAGATAATAAAACACTTATAATCACCATAAAATTCCTTTTTCACAATAAATTTTATATTCGAAAGACATACCACCAGCAACAACAATGAGAGGATAAAATTATCACTTTATTTGTGTAAGTTTGTCTTTCGGAGATATCTTCACCAAGATAAGGCATTGATAATAAAACATAACATTATATTATTAACTTAAAAGAAACACAAATGAGATTATGTAAAATCATTCTGCTGATGAGCATTATAACAATATGCTGTTTTTCGGGTTCATTACACGGACAAAGCGGATACAAAAATCCCGTGATACCGGGGTTTAATCCCGATCCGAGTGTGTGCAGAGTAGGCGATAATTTCTATCTGGTAACCTCTTCCTTCGAATATTTTCCGGGATTACCTATTTATCAGAGTAAAGACCTCATAAACTGGAAACAAATAGGTCATTGCCTGACCCGTGATTCTCAACTTCCGTTGCATCAGGTGCCCTCATCGGGAGGATTGTTTGCTCCATCACTGCGGTATCACGATGGTCTATTTTATGTCATTTGTACGAATGTTTCGGCAGGCGGCAATTTCTATTGTACAGCCACAGACCCTGCCGGTCCTTGGAGCGAACCGATCTGGGTAGACATAAAAAGTATCGATCCCGACATCTTTTGGGATGAAAATGAAAAATCTTATTTTGTGACACAAGGAGATGAAGGCATCCGTGTAACCGAAATAGATATCAAAACAGGAAAAGTCATAGGACCCGAAACTCTTGTTTGGGGCGGTATAGGAGGACGTTTTCCCGAAGCTCCCCACATTTATAAAAAAGATGGATATTATTATCTCTTATTAGGCGAAGGTGGTACGGAATATATGCACAGTGCTACAATAGGACGCAGCAAAAATATTTACGGTCCTTACGAATCATGTCCGCTGAATCCGATACTCACACATGCCAACAGAAAAGGGCAGTCGAACCCCATACAGGGTGTCGGACACGCCGACCTTGTTCAAGCCAAAGACGGATCGTGGTGGATGGTCTTTCTTGGTTTTCGAGTGACTCACCAATGGGCATATTATCATATCTTAGGACGGGAGACATTTCTGGCTCCTGTGGACTGGCCTAAAAACGGATGGCCGCAGGTAAACGGAAACGGAACTGTTTCTCTAAATATGGAAGTTCCGACATTGCCGCTCTTTCCGGTCGAAAAAGCACCTGAAAGAACTGATTTCAACGGAGACAAACTCGGGTTTGAATGGCAGTACCTCAGAAATCCCATAAAAGACAACTATTCATTGACGGAAAAGAAAGGGTACTTAAGGATCAGTTCGTCACCTTATACTTTAGATCAAACAGAATCTGTATCTATGATTTGCAGAAGACAGACCGAACACGATTTCACGGCTTCTACCCTGCTAATGTTGGATTCGTCGACAGATAATGAAGAAGCAGGAATGACTCTGATACAAAATAATACACATCATTATGATTTTATATTGAAGAAGTCCGGCAAAGAGTTTATTGTTCAGTTACGTGTCCGCCTTGGCTCTCAATCATACATTGCAGCCGAAGAAAAAGTATCAGGTAATCAGATACAGATGAAAATAACAGGTACCCCTTCTCAATACTCCTTTTATATATCAGACCCGAAAAGTTCAAAAGAAAAAGAACTCGGTCGGTTAGATACCCGTTATCTAAGTACTGAGGTCGCAGGAGGATTTACGGGAGTAATGATCGGGTTATATACTTCATCCAACGGTAAATCAAGCAAAGCCAAAGCTTATTTCGATTGGTTTGACTACCGTTTATAACAAAGAATTGTCTCTCGATTTAACTAACATGGCAAAGGCTTAATCTGACAGATTAAGCCTTTACTTTTACCACATCCAATACATCATGACCGATATTTACAGCAGTCAGGCAAAGCATCATACGCTGCCTGATCCGCTTTATCTTTGTCTGTATCATGTCCGGCTTTAGCAATAGCCTTACTGATAGCATCAACCGAAGTCTGGGCAGGATCGAAATTCAGATGAAGTTCCTTTTTATCCACATCCCAATGTGCCATAGAAACTCCTTTCACACTTTTAGCTGCAGTTTCTATACGTTCTTGACACATTTCGCACTTGCCTTGTACCCCCAGCATAGCATGTTCTTCCCCTTTTGCGGTTTCCATTGAAGCGGTTTCCTGTTCAGCTTGTTTTTCTGTTTTTCCCTGACCGCATGCGGCAAACAGGAAAGTTCCTAAAATCATTGTTACAATAAAAATCTTTTTCATTTTCGTCTTAATTTAAACATTCTTATAAAGTTATTATTATCTGTATTTACAACAAGATGGCAGCGCATTATATGTTGCATTATCTGCCTTATATTTATCAGTATCGTGTCCGGCTTTAGCCACAGCTTTGCTTATAGCATCAACTGAAGTCTGAGCAGGATCAAAATTCAGATGCAATTGCTTGGTTTTCTGATCCCAATTAGCAGAAGATACACCTTTCACCGACTTTGCAGCCTTCTCTATATGGTCTTTGCATATCTCGCATTTCCCCTGCACCAAAATCATCGTATGAGTTGATTTCTCTGATGCTTTTGAAGACATACCACCCGACATCGACGACATCTCATGATGTGCATGTTCATCCATCTTCATTCCGCCGGCATTCATATTATGCCCTTCATGCCCTGTTACCGGACGGGATGATTCTTCATTCATCATACTGCGCTTACCCTCTAACTGAGCACTTGCATCAATAGAGAACACCCCGTTGGTAACAATTTCATCCCCGTCATTTATCCCTGCAACAACCACATAAGAATCACCCAAAGATGGCCCTAATTCTATCTGCCTCAACATAAATGCAGGGGTCTCTGTTCCAGGCTGCTTTACATAAACAATAGAACGTTTACCCGTCCACAAAACGGCAGACTTAGGTATCACGATCTGATTATTATATTGCTTTAGCGGCGATTTAATAACAGCATTGGCATACATCTCAGGTTTTAACTGCATACCGGGATTAGCAGTTTCGATACGTACCTTGACTGTACGTGTCACCGGATCTAATATAGGATTAATAAAAGCAATATTTCCAGACAATGTTTTTCCGGGTAATGCCTGAAGTGTATATTCAAGTTTATCCCCTACCTTTAAGAAAGGAAGATCCGACTCGTAAGCATCAAACATAACCCATACTCTCGAAAAGTTGGCAACGTCAAACAATACATTTCCCTGATTAACATAATCTCCCTGACTTACTTTCTTACCTACGACAACACCACTTGTGGTTGCTTTTATATCCACATAGGGCGAAACATTTCCCGAATGCTCTATCCTCGAAATCTGGTCATCGGTAAGTTTCCATAGCCTGAGCTTTTCCCTTGCCGCCTGTAATAATACAGGCTGGACAGACTGCATTTTCGCCGCCTCAAGTAATTCCTGCTGGGCACTCAATAACTCCGGCGAATAAATAGTGGCAATAGTCTGTCCCTGATGCACGCTTTCTCCGGTAAAATTCACAAACAGCTTTTCTATACGCCCGTTGACATGAGAAGTCTGAGATTGAGATAAACGTTCGTCAGCCTGTACTGTTCCATAGAGTCTCACTTCTTTCACCGGATTTTGTTTACTAACTACAGTCGTTTGTATATTCGCCAAGGCTACCGCCTCTTTCGACATTTGTATGGCATCCGGATCAACAGCTGTATCTTCCGATCCCGTGGTCTTCAACGGAATCAAATCCATTCCGCAGATAGGGCATTTACCCGGTTTATCCATTTTTATCTGTGGGTGCATTGCGCATGTCCATATTTGCTTTCCATTTTCGGCGGTAGTCGCCTCATGGCTATGTTCCGAATGATCTGCAGCCTGCATGTCCTCAGAACCTCCCGAAAAAATCAGCCATCCTAAGAGAATTCCAACTAAGAGGATAAGCCCGTATCTTATATAATTATTTCTGAACACTTCCTTTATTTTATTCGTATCCATAATATGTAGTTATTTTATTGTTCTGTATCTTTTTTCGATGAAATTAATTTCTCAATAGAAGCGACCATTGTATTATAGCTTGCTATCGACTCGGCTCCTTTCAACTTATAGTCGAGGAGCTGCCTTTGTACCTGTATCACATTGGTAAGATCGCTTTTTCCCGAAACAAACTCCTGCACAATCAGATTGTACGTTGTTTTGGCTAGCTCTTCCTGCTTTTTATACAAATCTACCTTACGGCCTGCATCGTCCAATAAATGTTTAGTCTTATACAATTCAGCTTCCAAAGCATTGCGGGTGTTATCGTATTTTTCACGGCTCGACTGCCACCACAATTTACTCTCCCTTTGCTGAGCTTTGTATTTGCTTCGGTACAGGGGAATACTGACAGATACCATCGGCATGATCATATCTTTACCATTCATATCACCCATCGCAAGCATAGACTCATCCGTCTTTTTATTAAGCATATACTGTACTCCTATCCCGAACATCGGGTAACTCATTTTTTTGTCCATCTCTCCTTTTGCTTTGTAAGCCAGCCCCTCCTCGGTTATCATGCCAAGCATCGGATTCTGGTTTTCAATTTTAGCCATTACAGACTCTCCATCGAAAAGATAAGGAGTTTGCTTAAACGATTCGGGAATCTCAACTTCGGTTTCGACATCCCGATTCAACAAAGTATTAAACTTCGCTTTTTCGGCTTTTATCTCCGACTGCAAACTGGCTATATTATTATCTATTTCCACTATTTCCAATTGAACGCGCAATACGTCCGACATACCCGGAGAAGAGGAAGACATTCCTGCCGAACCTCCACCCATAGACGACATACCCTGCGAAGAAGATTTTGCGGAGACATTACCGCTTCCTCCCATCGAGGACATTCCCGACATACTACCTCCGGACACACCTGAAACATTATTGGCAGTGGATGATATCGGTGATGAAAGCGAATACCCCGATGATGAACCAGATACAGGTGATGAGAATTTACGAATAGCCAACTCTTCAAGTTGAGTCAGCAAAGCTCGGTTCTCCCGATTATTATTCAGTTGCTGCTGGAGACTGCATAAGATATACCACTGTGTATAAATATCCAGATAAAGATTATCTCTTGTTTCCCTGAATTTTTCGAAAGACATTCTGGCCATATGAGCAGCCTCCGTTTGTGCAGCTTTTTTTGTTCCGAACCAAGGAAACATCTGCATCAGCTTAAATTCGGCAACCTGCTTTCCGCCTATAATATCCATAGGTTCGAGAAAGAAACCCATCTCAAGATTAGGATCCTGATAAGCCCCTGCCTGCGGTATTTTCTGCAAGGATGCTTTATACGCCAAAAAGTCGGCCTTCACTCCGGGATTATTTTGTGCTCCGATTTGCAGATAATAGTTCAATGAATCTGTCGCCTGCCCGAATGCACTGGCAACGGATATGACCATTATAAGTAATACTGTTAAGTATTTGAATCTGATATATTTCATAACCTTCGTTTTTTTATTCTTTAATACTTCCATGTTTCTTGATAACCGATTCTCTCCACCAACACTGGAATACGGGAACGACAAACATAGTCATAGACTGGATAAGCATCCCTCCGAATGTAGGAATGGCCATAGGCACCATTATATCAGCTCCTTTTCCGGTAGATGTAAGCACAGGCAGTAAAGCAATCAACGCAGTGGCTGTAGTCATAGCTGCGGGGCGCACCCTCCTTAATCCGGCATGTACAACAGCTTCTCTGATTTCATCCTTAGTATGAGGATTTCTTTCGAGAAAGGTATCATGTATATAAGTCCCCATCAGTACACCATCATTAGTAGCTATACCAAATAAAGCTATGAAACCGACCCATACAGCTATACTCAGATTAATGGGATGCATCTGGAACATATCTCTCAGATTATTTCCTCCTACCGAAAAATTCATAAACCAAGGCTCACCATACAACCAGAGCAGAATAAATCCTCCGGCAAAAGCGACTATAACACCCGAAAAGTGAATCAGCGATGCTGTAACCGTTTTAAATTGGAAATAAAGGATTAGCAGAATAGCCAGCAAACTCAATGGAATTACAATAAGCAAACGATTTGCAGCACGTTCCTGCTGTTCATAATTTCCCGCAAACTTATAGGAAACTCCTTTGGGAAGCTGCACTTCACCCGAAGCAATCTTTTCTTTCAATAACTTATCTGCTTCTTTTACGACCTCAACTTCGGCCTTACCTGCAACTTTATCAAAAATAACATACCCCAACAAGAAAGTATTTTCACTTTGTATCATTTGCGCACCTTTGGTATACTCTATGTCGGCCACTTCGCTAAGAGGTATCTGTGCACCTGTGGCAGTGGGAATAATAAGCCGGGACAGTTCTTCGGGGTTTTCTCTCAGTTCACGGGGATACCTCAGTCTGACAGGAAAACGCTCACGTCCCTCTACCGTAGTTGTCAAAGGCATACCACCCACAGCCGCTCCGATCACTTCCTGAAGATCGGCAACAGTAATACCATACCGAGCCATATTCTCCCGGTTCAGTTTGATTTCAATATATGGAGCACCCACCGCACGATCGTAAAATACAGTGGAAGGAAGTATCGATGGTACATCTTTCAACGCCGTTTCCAAAGCTTTACCTCCTTTCTCTATAGACTCGAGATCAGGTCCTGATACTTTTATACCCATCGGCGCTCTCATTCCGGTCGATAACATTACCAGACGGGCTTCTATAGGCTGTAATTTAGGAGAAGAAGTAAGCCCGGGCATATGTGATACATTCACAATTTCCTGCCAGATATCATCCGTCTTCTTTATCTGAGGACGCCATTGGCGGAAATAATCGCCGTTTTTATCGATAACAAGACTATCCGCAGGAATAAGCCTGAATCCGTTTTTGGGATTGTAAGTTGAGCCATTAGCAAGCAAGAATTCACCCTTTCTGTTTACTTTGAACCGTTGTCGATGCCCATTTTGATCCAGAATATATTCCGAACGGTAATTTATTGTATTTTCAAACATTTGAGTCGGTGCAGGGTCAAGAGCCGAATTAACACGTCCCCATTTACCGACAGTAATTTCAACTTCAGGAATACCTGAAATACGTTTATCAAGCGTTTCTATATAACTAAGGTTCTGCTCTATACCGGCATGAGGCATACTTGTAGGCATCAAAAGGAAAGAGCCTTCATTCAAACTGGGCATAAATTCTTCTCCGATACCCGGAAATCTGTTGCTTGAAGCCTGCCAAAAACCGGTTTGTCTGAATGTTTTCCATCCTATAGCCTCAAATCCATTGGCTACAAATCCGAAAGTCTTATCAAATCCCATCCAGATAATCAAACCAAAGAAAACAGTAACAACAGGTATCATCATAAATTTCCAACGATGTGCAAGACACCATCGTAAAATCCGTTCATAATAAAGCACCAATACCCACAGCATACCGAGTATAACAGCAATAGCCAGAACAACAAAAATAAAATTAATGGGAATACCTTCCTGAGTACCAACCGGCAACCATTCTATAGTCAGATAATATATTGCTATCAGAATAGCTATTCCGACATTGAGGTAAGTCGGGATTTTATCATTCTTCCATTTATAGGCAAATAAATTGTTCAATCCGAATAGGCTGAGTCCTATAACAGGCACAATACCAGTCAGAATAAACAGGACTATTCCACCCACGACAAGGGCTATATTCGCAGCTTTACGAATAAGTTTAGAACTTATCTTGAATGAGAAAATATAATATGCCAATGTCGGCAGCATAGCTATACCAAGCAAGAAAGCCGATAATAGGGCAAAGGTTTTCGTATAAGCCAGAGGTTTGAATAATTTACCTTCTTGGGCTTCCATCGCAAATACAGGAAGAAAACTGATGATGGTAGTAAGCATTGCTGTAGACAGTGCTCCCGAAACCTCACTTACACTTCTATATATAAGATCTATAAATGCTTTTCCTTTCGTTACACCTTTATTGGATTCTTCCTCCATATGCCGGATAATATTCTCAACAAATACGACACCGACATCTACCATTACCCCGATAGCTATCGCAATACCTGACAAAGCTACAATATTGGCCTCGATACCCAGATAGCGCATCAGAATAAACGTCATAAGTACAGCAATGGGTAATATGCTCGATATTACAACCGAAGCCCTCAAATTAAATACAAGTACAATAACTACAATAATACAAATAAGGACTTCATGAGACAGAGCCGTTTCAAGCGTACCTATTGTTTCCTGTATCAACCCCGACCTGTCGTAAAAAGGGACTACCGTTACCTTAGAAACTGTACCGTCAGCCAATGTTTTCTGTGGAAGACCTGCTTCCATCTCTTTAATCTTATCTTTTACATTTTGTATGACCTGCATCGGATTAGAACCATAACGGGCAACCACAACACCCCCTACAGCTTCGACTCCTTCTTTATCCAAACCACCTCTACGGGTAGCAGGTCCTAAATTGACAAAAGCTACATCTTTAACTTTAACAGGCACTCCGTTTCGGACAGTGACTACAGCTTCTTCCAGATCGGAAACTTTCTTGATATATCCCAATCCTCTCACCAGATACTCGGCCTTATTTATCTCTACAGTTTCCGCGCCTATATCCAGATTACTTTTCTGGATAGCATTCATCACATCCATAATGGATACATTATAGGCTCGCATCGAATTGGGATTTACTTCAACCTGATATTCTTTAACATATCCTCCGATGGATGCTACTTCTGAAACACCTTCGGCAGATGATATGGAATATTTTGCATAGAAATCCTGTATAGTTCTCAATTCATCGGGATCCCATCCTCCTGTCGGTTGTCCGGTTTCTGGATTACGCCCTTCCAATGTATACCAGAATATCTGACCTAAAGCAGTTGCATCAGGTCCTAAAGTGGGCTGAACACCTTCGGGAAGTGTTCCGGCAGGCAAAGAGTTTAATTTCTCAAGAATACGGGAACGGCTCCAATAAAATTCAACATTATCATCGAATATGATATAGATGAAAGACATTCCGAACATGGAAGTACTACGAATAGTCTTCACACCGGGGATACCCAATAAAGAAGTTGTCAGAGGATAAGTTATCTGATCCTGAATATCTTTAGGCGAACGTCCCATCCATTCGGTGGCAACGATCTGCTGATTTTCTCCTATATCCGGTATCGCATCTACCGGAACCGGATCACGAGGCAATAATCCTCCATGCCAGTTGAAAGGTGCTGTTGATAATCCCCAAACAATCAGAATAACGAGCAATAGCATTGTTATCAGCCTGTTGTTCAGAAAATACTTAATAATTTTGTTTAGCATAGTTGGTCGTATTTTTAATATTTTGTTAATTCATTTCATGTTTATGTCTCAAACATAAACGGATATGCGAAGTAGATATAACTTTAACAAAACAACGACAATAGCTGTTCTGTCAAAGCCTAAATACTTTTACTGATAAACTATATTACCAGAGCCTAGCCTAATAAATCAAATACGATAGATGCAAATATAGGTGAGCAAGTCTATATTTAACTTGTTCAAACCTCCGGGAGGAAAAATGTGTTGAGTTGTAACCGAATAATCTGATCCGGAATAATTCAGAACTGAATATAAAACCATCCATACATTGTCAAAAGACAGCTGTATATTATTCAGGTTAAACTGGTGCTGCTGGTTATTAAAGTCATCAGTAGATAACCTTACTTGCCTGAAATTGCAGCAACCTGCTTTATTTGAAGAAAACACTGAAGATATGTCTTTCTTTGCTTGTAATTTATTATCACAGTCTTCTTCTGTCATCTTGGACATACTTCCACAGCATGAATGCCCCTGTTGGGTATCAGTCAAATTGACAGAAAACAATTTACCTTCACAAAAATGCATAGCCAATACAGGATGTGCTCCCATAACAAGCATTGTCAGTAAAAGAAATATTGATATAATCCGTCTCATAAACTTAAGCCTATATACTTCAGATGCCTCAAAGGTATGTATTTTTTTTATACATTAAATAACAAAAATACTTAAAGTAAGCATGTTGAACAATGATTAGAAAAGTAATACGCATGGCAATAAACAGTTCGATAATCTTCTGTTGAGCTGTCCAGACAAAACCTCATTACACATCCATACTTCCTTCTTCAAAACGGCTGGCATTAAATATACCATATGTACGGTATGTATTCGTTTCTAAATTTTAGATTATTTTGCATTGTAGTTAAAACATCCAAAACAGGAATATTAAGTAACAGCTAGTGTTTAATGATTTTGTATAGTAAACGAACAGGTCTGAGACCTTGAACAGTCGTACACATTAAGGTTATAATTATGAAATTTGCATTAAGTAAAAAAGCCTATTTTCTTGTTAAAGAAATTCTCCCGTATTTGCCTTTTGGCAATCAGGACACGTTTGAAATAATAGATTTAAAAAATTGTCAGTTGATTCTTTCTTCCTCTAATATGCGAATGTGCATGTGATTATCGTCCGATATTGAAGCTTTGCCATCTTTTTCTCAATAAAAAATAAATTAACTCCATTTAGTTCAAGTAAAATCACTTATATAATTATGCTGAAAATAACTATTGATTCGCTATTCAGAATAGCGTACAGGGCGTTCTTCACCCTTATCCTATTCATACTGCCCCTGGCAGTTTTCTCCCAGAATATTATAAAGGGAGTTGTCGTAGACCGTCAGAAACAACCATTGCCGGGAGTTTCTGTTATAGTGAAATCTTCATCTAAAACAAATACAGCAACAGATATTGACGGAAACTTCTCTTTAAAAATCACAGACAATCTTCCTGTTACTTTGGTTTTCACTTTTCTTGGATACCGTACTCAAGAGGTAGATGTATATGATGCAGCAGAACCACTCGATATAACTCTGTCTGATAATGTAAATGTATTGAATGAGGTTGTAGTAACAGCCTTAGGTATAAACCGTGAAAAAAAATCACTGGGATATACAACTCAGGAGATTAAGAGTGATGCCTTGGAGGGTAATAAAGAAACGAACCTGTTGAACGGATTATCCGGAAAACTGGCCGGTGTACGTATTACCAATTCTCAGGGAGATATGGGTTCATCACGTATTGTAATCAGAGGTGAAACTTCTATCGCTGGTCGTAATGATCCATTATTTATCGTCGACGGTATTCCTGTAGATAACTCGCAGCTTTCGGTAGGTGGAGCAACTCGTGACTTTAGAAATGCCATAGCCGACCTGAACCCTTCTGATATAGAATCAATGAGCGTTTTGAAAGGTCCTAATGCCGCTGCCCTTTATGGATCACGTGCAGCACATGGGGTAGTACTTATCACGACTAAGTCAGGTAAAGGTAAAAAAGGTCTGGGTGTAACCATTAACTCGGGTATCAGCTTTTCCAGGGTGACTACTTTACCTAAATTTCAGGATGTATTCGGACAAGGTGCCAGTGGAAAATTCAGTTATGTCGACGGTAAAGGCGGCGGTGTAAATGATGGTGTGGATGAAAGTTGGGGACCAAAGATGGATGGACGGTTGATACCCCAATTCTTTTCGAACGGAGAAGCTGTTCCCTTTGTGGCTCATCCTGATAATGTGAAAGATTTTTTCGACACTGGTGTTACCTATGACAATGGTATTTCTATTGCCGGATCGGACGAAAAGTACGATTTTCGCTTAGGAGTAAACCATCAGGATCAGAAGGGTACAGTACCTAATACTCAAATCAAAAAGACCAACTTTTCGTTAAATACCAATTACCAGTTGACTAAACGAATTAAGATCGGAGCAACAGCCAACTACATTGTAACTGATGTGCCCAATCTCCCCGGAGGACCTTCGGGTAACAGGGCTGCGGGTGTTATGTTGCAGTTCTTATGGTTCGGACGTCAAGTTGATACCAAAGAATTAAAAAAGGACTGGACAAATAACTGGAACAACAGTTACTACAGTAATCCTTACTGGCGAGCCAATTACAATACCGTAGAACAAAACAGAAACCGGATAATCGGAGATATACATGCCGAAGTAAATTTAGCAGAGGGTCTCGATTTCAGATTTCGCACAGGTACTGACTATTATAATGATGCCCGCAAATATAAAATCAAATACGGAACTAATGGTACTCCTTACGGGTCTTATGCAGAAGACCGATATACAATCAATGAGAATAATACAGAGGCTATATTGAATTATAAAAAAGAGCTTAGTGCTGATTTTAATCTGGACGCTTTAGCCGGATTTAATATCAGAAATAAAACGTATGAGAACAATTATCAACAAGCTCCACGCTTAGCCGTACCTGATTTATATACACTTACAAATTCAAGAGACGATCTGATCTCCAAAAATTCATATACAAAACAACGGGTATACAGTACGTATGCTTCAGCTCAATTAGGCTACAAAGGATTTGCCTTTTTGAATCTTACCGCCCGTAACGACTGGTCTTCGACCCTACCCCGCAGCAACAGATCCTATTTTTACCCTTCTGTTAATGCAAGTTTAGTATTGAGCGAAGCTCTGGATATAAAAAGTTCAGTATTAGACTTCTTAAAAATCCGTGGAGGATGGTCTGAGGTAGGTAGTGATGCAGATCCTTATCAATTGGCTACTGTATATGATATAGAAACAAATTTCGGCGGAAATCCGATTCTTACATCTTCCAAGATTAAGAATAACCCCGATCTAAAACCGGAGACAACAAGATCTACTGAATTCGGAGCTGAACTGGGTCTATTCGGAAACCGCGTACATTTAGATGTTGCGGTATACAATACAAACAGTATCAATCAGATACTACCGGTAAAAACATCAGCATCAAGCGAATACACTACCCAGATACTGAATGCCGGAAAAATCAACAACAAAGGACTCGAAATACAGTTAGATCTGGTTCCTGTAGACCTAAAAAGTTTTAAATGGAATATCGGACTTAATTATGCGATAAATAAAAGTGAAGTAAAGATTCTCGACGATGCAGGCAAATTAACAAGTTTCGAAATTGCATCTTCAGGAACAACTCAAGTTCTCGCATCTGTCGGACAAGCATACGGAACTTTGTATGGTAGTGCTTATCTGCGCGACGGCGACGGAAATATAGTTGTAGACTCGAAAGGCTTACCTATAAAAGATTCTCAGAATAAAATATTAGGACATTACACCCCAAAATGGACAGGAGGCTTAAGCAATACCTTCACATATAAGAACATAGAACTTTCGGCTCTTATCGATGCAAGTATCGGAGGCAAGATTTATTCGGGAACAAACAGAACAGGAGTTTACACCGGAGTTTTGAAATCAACCCTTCCGGGACGTGACGCTGATCATGGCGGTCTATACTATTACGTAGATGGAAGCAGCAAAGTTCTAGCTCCAGACGGAATTTCGCCAAACGGACAAACTGTATTTGAAGACGGAATTATAGTAAACGGAGTTACTGCCGATGGTCAAAAAAATACAACTATCGCAAGTGCAGAAGATTATTACAAATCCCTTTATAATATCTCAGAAGCATTCACTTATAAGGCATCTTACATCAAATTCAGAGAAATAAAAGTAACATATACATTTGCCCGCAGTTTGGTAAAAAAAATAGGTTTGGAAGGAGCCAGTGTATCTGCTGTCGGACGTAATTTATTCTTCATCTATAAAGATGCTCCGAATATCGATCCCGAATCAGCGTTCAATACAGGCAATGGTCAAGGAGTAGAAAGCTTGTCTCTTCCAACGACACGCACCTATGGTTTTAATGTGAATCTAAGATTCTGATGAGTTCCTCACTTAAAAAAAAAAGAAGATCATGTTTAAAAAAAATATATTATCACTATTGGCACTTACCCTGATATTATTCAGTTCGTGCAACGATCAATTGGACGAAATTAATGAGAATCCGAATGCAACTGAAAATCCAAATGCAGCATATCTCCTGACCGGAAGCCTTAAGCATGCCGCCGACCTATATTGGGGAGCCGATGCAGGATTTAATACTTCATTGCTTTTTGTACAACATTGGGCATCGATCCAATATACAGAAACCGACCGCTATGAATTTGCAAACACCAGTACCAGTGTAACAACCCTATGGAATACCGGCTATGCAACAATTATTGCGGATCTGAATAAAATAATAAGCTTGTCGGATGACGGCACAGCCAACAATAACTATAAAGGGGTAGCTCTGGCTCTCCGCTCATGGACTTACCTTATACTTACAGATGCTTATGGGGATGTTCCTTATGAGGAAACAGGAAAAAGCATAACTCCTGCCTACAATACCCAGAAAGAAGTTTATACAGGCATATTAGCTGATTTATCTGAAGCTCAAGGTTTGTTGAGCACAGCATCGGGAAGTATCGAAGGGGATGTCGTATATAGCGGAAGTATCGATAAATGGAAAAAGTTTGTAAATTCCTTACGCTTACGTATCGCCTTACGTATTGCCGATCGGGAAAGTGATCTTGCCAAAGAGACCATAACAAGTGTCGTTAATGATGCCGCCGGGCTGATAAGCAGTAATAGCGAAACATTTAAGTTTACATATTCAAGTTCGCCTCAGCAGAATCCGCAAGCAGCCCGCTTCGAGACCCGTGATGATTATCGTGTATCAAAAAGTATAGTCGACAGATTGAAGGCATTATCCGATCCTCGCCTGCCTGTATATGCACAACTTCCTACCGATACATCGGTTGGAACTTATGTAGGAGCGGCAAACGGACTTTCGAATAGCGATGCAAATAATCAGGGATTCGGAAAAACATCCAAACCCGGAACGTTTTTCCTGACAGATGTCTCTCCCGCTGTATTATTCTCATACTCCGAGGTATTATTCGGATTGGCTGAATCGGTAGCAAGAGGATATATTTCCGGAGATGCCGAAGAATATTACCAAAAAGCTATCACTGCCTCATTGAACCAGTTCGGAATTACCGATACCGACGTTATAGCGGCTTATCTGGCTCAATCGGGAGTAAAATATGATGCTTCGAATTATAAAAAATCAATAGGTGAACAAAAATGGATTGCTTTCTTCGGACAAGGCTTAGATGCTTTTGCAGAATGGAGACGCCTCGATTATCCCGTATTAACAGCAGGCCCTGCGAGTGTATTGGAAGGCAAATTACCATCCAGATATTATTATCCGGCAACAGAACAATCTCTTAATGGAGAAAGCTACAAAAAAGCAATAGCCAATCAGGGTGTTGACTTGCTGACTACCAAACTTTGGTTTGATGTTTATTAATATTATGATATGCTTGTATGTGGATTTGACTGAAACTGAAGTCAGCCATTTATTAAAAAGCACAGCTATTTCATCATAGCTGTGCTTTTTTGTCAAGGGCAATACCATATATAATTACCCCAAATCATTAAAATATATCCGATTACAAACAATGTTGCAATCGGATATATTTTAATTGAAATGGTTATAAACCGACAGTTTAGTAGTTCACTTTTATTAATACCGGAAAATGGTCAGAAGGAAAATGTCCGTTCTGCATATCATTCAACACACCATATTTTTCAACATTAACACCGGATGTTACCCAGATATAATCAATTCGACTGTTCTTCTCGCCCTCTATTTTGAAAGCATTAGCTGTTCCCGTTGTTCCGTATGGAGGCTGTTTACTAATGGTATACGAATCTTTCAACAACCCATCAGCCGATAATATAGTTATTGGTTCATCAGTAGGTACAGCATTAAAGTCTCCGGTTACAAAAACCAACGATTTTTCTCCCGCTATCTGCCTGATTTTAGATAATAAAAGCTTAGAGGATTCACGACGGGCAACCTTTCCCTGATGATCATAATGAACGTTGAAAAAGTAAAATTCTTTTCGACTTGTTTCGTCATAGAATTTACCCCACGAACAGATCCTGTTGCAACATGTCACATCCCATCCTTTACCCGGAACATCGGGAGTTTCCGAGAACCAGAAATTGCCACTGCTTAAAAGCTTGAAACGGTTTTTTTTATAAAAGATAGCTGAATGCTCTCCGGCATCTTTGCCATCGTCACGCCCTGCTCCGATATATGTATATCCTTCAAGCTCTGCAATTCCATCTAACATATGCTTAAAACCTTCCTGAGTTCCGAATATGTCAAAATCATGAAATCTGATGAGTCCCTTTACCATCTCTTTACGGTTGGGCCATGCGTCTTTTCCATCATTAGGAGTATCCATCCGTAAATTGAAAGTAGCAATCGTTAACTCATGTTTCGTTTTACTCTCTTTTGAAGCAGGTAATGTCGATGAAGAAAGCACAATCACGCATAAAAGAAACGAAAAATATAATTTTAGTTTAGTTCTCATTTTTATTTAATATTAAATTACTCCCAGCCGGGATTCTGTGCCAGATTCTTATTTTTATTGATTGCTGATTGGGGGATCGGATAATAATATTGACGTCCGTTACTATACCAGATACGAGGGTCATTGTCAGACCATGTAAGATTCCCTGAGGTGCTTCCTGTTAATCCTTGTTGTGTTCCATTACCGACAGCAACAGGCGTACAACTTGCAGGTAATCCCGAAGGTTTTTCTCCTTTATAAAAAATCACATCGGTAGTGCCATCACGATCAAGATCCATTTGTACATTCAGAGCCGGAACATATATTCCAGTCCAACGCATAGTCATCAGTTCTCCGCACTTCCAGCGTTTCAGATCTGTAAAACGAAATCCTTCCAATGCAAGTTCCACAGAGCGTTCGCGACGTATTTCAAGAATTACAGGATTAGTAATATTTGAATAATAATTCTGTTGTAAATAAGTATCAACTTTTGTAGGCTTGGTCGTCAAACCAGAGGTAATACCGGCACGGGCACGCAGTTTTCCGACTGTATTCGCCCAATCGGCATCAGTGATAGTTCCTAATTCGGCTTTGGCTTCTGCATAATTAAGTAATACCTCTGCATATCGGAACAATGGTATTGCATTTGTATTTAATGCTCCGGCATCGTATTTAGAGGCATCAAGAGTGTATTTGATCGGCTGATAACCTGTATAGGAATAACCATTGAAATTAGGAGCGGCATAGGCTCCGTCTCTTTTATATCCCGGAGTCCTGATTGTCTGAGCAAGCCTTTTATCACGATTCTGACACTCGTCATAAAATTCCATGGTTTGGTACCCTGTACGATCGGTATAAGGAGTGCCGTCTATATTAAGAAACGTATTCACAAAGGTACGTGTCATGCTGAAACGTGAACCGTATGTTCCGGATGTCCACCACCAATTAGCCTGTCCTAATACAGCTAATCCGGCATCGGCGCAACTGGCAAGCATTACTTCGGCTGTTACAGGCTTATCGCTTATAAACAATGAGCGTAGTGATGCATCTTCTCCTGCCCCTGTATAAATCGTATAATTGCCTTGCTTCATTACAGCTTCTGATGCATCGGCAGCCTCCTGATACCACTTATTGGCTGTATCTGTTAATCCGAGTTCGGTATGATACTTGCGAAATGACGCTTCAAACAAGCATATACGCGATTTCAATGCATAAGCGACCCATTTAGTTATAAGTGTTCCAGTATCGTCTTTTGTACGTGATATATTTTCACAGGCATAATTCAGATCTTCCAGAACATGATCCATAACTACTGTTCGCGAATCGCGTCCTGCATACAATAATTCGTCGTCAACAGCTAATGGACGGTCAATCCATGGTACATCTCCAAATCGGACAACCTTATTGTAATAAAAATAAGCTCTAAAAAAACGTGCCACCCCGATGTAATGTTTTCTTACAGATTCATCAACAGCCTCACTTGTGCAATTTTCGATAAAGTAATTAATGTTTCGAAGGTCTGTCCACGACCAACCGGAACTCAGTTCTGCAGAATAAGCACCTTCTCTCAAAAAGTTGTCGAAACTCGTAACAGCCCCGTAATCACACATTGCATCTTGTTTGAATCCATCGTCTACAGACGGTAACATGTTATAAAATGAGTAGGAGTATGTATCAAGTCCTTTTTCGGTACTGAATATCGTCTCCTTGGTTACAGAGTCTTGAGGTATTTCATCTAAAGAACAAGATGAAAGATATAATAAGCAGAAGGCTGTCGCGAAATATATTATTCGTTTCATATTATTATTAATAGTTATATTTATTAAAATGTTACAGATAAACCTAAGCTAAAACTTTTCATCAAAGGATAACTGTTTCCATCACCACTACCCCGATTCCCGTTTAAGCCTGATGACATATTAGCATCTGTAAGATCGGGATCCGATCCATAAATATTTGAGACGTCCAAGTCTTTGGTATGTTTGTATAGAGGAGACCATGCCCAAATATTCTCTGCCGAAAAATATACACGCAGGTTTTGGATTTTAGCTTTCGATATGATCTGTTGAGGAATATTATATCCAAATTGAAGATTTTTCAGACGTATATAGGCTACATTCTGCAAATAACGGGTTTGAGGGGTTGCTTTCAATGAATTGTTATAACCGGCATAACGAGGCAGATAAGCATCTTTATTGTCTTCCGTCCAATAATTATTCAAATGCCATTTCGGTAAATTATTGTATGGACGATTGTACTGTCCCCAAAAGATACTTTCGGAACTTGGATACCAATCCTGTTTTCCGACTCCCTGAAAAAATACTGACAGAAAGAAATTATTCCAATCTCCACCCAGGTTAAAACTATAGGTATAACGGGGCAACATATTTCCTATTACTTTTTTATCTCCATGATCATCGATAGTATTATTACCGTAATCAATTACATTGTCTCCATTCAGGTCTTTTATCTTTACATCTCCCGGATAAGTAATGTTTTTTGATGACGATTGTATCAAAGTCTGCTTAGCATGGCTATCTATATCTGCCTGATCGGCGAATAAGCCTTCTGTCACATATCCCCATATTTCTCCTACCCGTTTACCTGCATAATAATCATTAAGGTCTCCGGTAGTATTATTATATCGGTCTATTGTAGAAATATAATCGGCTAAAGTTGCACGTATATTGTAATTGAAAGGCTTATTTCCTAGTGAGAACTGATCTTTCCATGTAAGGCTTAATTCCCATCCTTTGGTAGTCAAATCAGCATAATTACCTTTAGGCGATGTTGCTCCGAATACATCAGGAAGGGTTTGCCCTACAGTATACATATCTTTTGTTTTACGAATATAATAGTCTCCCGAAAAACTCAGTTTATTCTTTATCAGATTCATATCCAATCCAATATCCGAAGTAGTAGTAGTTTCCCATGTTAGCCCATCAGGCAATACATCAGGAGCACTTGTATATTTGTTTTTAAGCCCGTTCAGAACTCGAGTCGAGGTTTGTATTTTTAATAATTCGAGAAAACTATACGGAGATACATTACCATTACCCAATGACCCGTACGACGCACGTATTTTGATATCGGAAAATATATCTTTATTTACTTTCCAAAATGGTTCTTCGGATATTCTCCATCCTCCCGATACCGAAGGAAAGAATGACCATTGCTCATCATTAGGAAATTTAGAAGAGCCATCGTAACGTCCGTTTACTTCTAATAAGTAACGATTATCAAAAGCATAATTCAATCTGAAAAAACCTCCGGCAACACGCCATTTATTATATCCGCCTGAAGTAGTAATAGCATCCCCCAAAGCCAGATTAATGTTCTTCGAATCGCTTAACAACAAGCCATTTCGCTGTACACTTGTACTTTTGTATTCCGATTGTTCATAGTTGTATCCGATCATCCCTTTGAAGTAATGACGATCGTTAAACGTATTTTCGTAATCAGTATAAATATTTGTTGCAAGATAATCGGTTCTCATAGAAGTTTCTTTCAAGTCATTATACTGACTGCTCAACAACCTTGTTTCTCCCTCGTAAGTGCTGTATGGTACAGGAACACGACGTTGAGTTTGTTCATTATCAGTATTTCGGAAAGTAAAATCACCTTTCAGATGAGCCTTATTATCTAAGAAAGAAGCTGTAAAGCTTGTTGTATTTTTCAATATCCGATTATTGGTATCAATACCGTTTTTTCCGTATATAAAGTCACCTATTGAATAAGCCGCCGAAAACGTGAGACTGCCATCAGGGTTGAATATAGGTGAAGTTGGGTGTCCTTCGTCTGATATATTACGCCAGATCGAACCGCCTTCCCCGACATTGATTGGATTATGATAATCCATATTAGAAAAATCCATATTATTTTCTACTTTCAACCAACTGTAAACCTGTACAGATCCTTTGGCACGTATATTCATCATTTTATAGTCATCTGTATTGTATTTAAATAATCCATCGTACCCATAGAATCGACCAGATAAGTAGTAATTTAATTTGCCGTTATTTCCCGATATAGATAAATTATGGTCTTGGGCATAGGTATTCTTTTTATACAGCGCTTTGTAATAATCTTCGTTTCCGTAATAAACGTATTTGCCGTTGGCATCTACTGTAACTTCGTCAGTAATACCCTGTTCCTTACGTTTTTTAAATTCTTCGAGCCATCCCAAAGAAAAATCCTGCGTTTTATTTATATTCTTCGGATCGGCTGAATAATTGTTCCAGGCATGATAAGCCTCGTAAAAATGCGAAGCATATTCGTATCCATCTGTCACAAAGTCTGGTACAGCTATCGGTTTCTGAACTGAGAAACTTCCAGAATAAGTAATAGACGTTTTATCTTTAGAGGGTTCTTTGGTAGTAATCAATATCACTCCAAAAGTACCTCTCGAACCGTATATGGCTGCAGATGCCGCATCTTTAAGAACGGTAACACTGGCAATATCATTTGGATTGAGCATGGCAGGATCCCCTTCCACTCCATCGATAAGTACCAAGGCATTTCCCCCTTGCCCGATTGATGTAGTTCCACGGACATTATAATTTGCCGAACGCCCAGGCTTACCATCTGTCAATTGGATATTTAAGTTAGGGATAGTACCTTGTAATGCCTGAGTAACATTCGATACTGAACGGTTTTCGAATACTTCGCTCGATATTTGTTCTACAGCGCCCGTTAAATTTATTTTTTTCTGAACTCCATATCCAACAATCACAACATCATCAAGTACTTTAGAGTCATCTTCCAGTATAATTCTCAGGTTGGTTTCGTTAGTCAGTTTTATTTCTTTCTGTTTATATCCGATAAAAGAAACTACAATAAATTCACTTGATCGGGGAATTTGAAATGAAAAAGTTCCATCGACTCCAGTCAAAACTCCATGAGCTGTACCCTTTACGGAAACAGAGGCACCAATAATAGGCTCGTTGTTGTGGTCTAAAACAATTCCTTTTATTTCTTGTAGGTCTTGTTGATTCTCTTTCATTTCGTTTGATGAATTGTAATACATTGTATACAATTCTGTTTCCGGCTGAGATACCGCCGCTCGTAAACGACCAAATGAAGACAATGAATACAAGACTAGGCAACAAGAAAACAGGAGTAGTTCCTTTACTAAAATTTTCATTGATTTTAATTTATAAATGTTAAAAAAAGACAACCTTAAAACTATGCAATGACAATGAACCGCATCTAAACAACTTATTCCGATTATTTAGAGCATGACGAAGGTATACCTCATTAATTAAGGTATTTTATCAATATTGTTTTATTATTATTAAAAGACAGACCTCTGAAAATAAGACCTGCAACCATAATGTAATATGGTCGCAGGAAGATTGTATAGTATATATACAGTGCGATTTTTCGGAGGCAATTCAGTATTTCACAGCATTATATCCCCCTGCTTACAAGATCCTGATTTAGGTACTTTCTCAGCAAAAAACAGGAGCCTTTCTTAATATTGAAATATTAGTAAAATTGTAATAGTAAGATTATCTCAAAGTAATTTTATTTGCCTTATGCAATCAGTTAAGAACAAAAAGTAAACCCAAGTAAAGTCCAAGGTATATCAGATAAAGTTTAGAAAAAATTTGATCTTATCTGTAAAATATGCCACAACGATATATTGACTAACCATATCCGAGATAAAAACAGGTATAGTTAAGAAGAATGCTATTGCACCTATACAAATGCTCCTGATTATAAAAACAAGAAACGGGTAGAAGAGATTCTCTCCCCTACCCGTTAACTATAATACTATTTGATTAATAGCGATTTCTATTATATCCACCGTTTCCGCCTCGGTTATTGTATCCGCCGCTGCTTCTATCTGTTTTTGGGCGGGCAACGTTTACACTGATCGTTTTTCCTTCAAAATCTGTCTCGTTCAATTCTGAGATAGCATTTTGTCCTTCGGTATCATTTGGCATTTCAACAAAACCGAAACCTCGCGATCTTCCGCTTTCCCGGTCTGTGATAATCTTTGCAGATTCAACATCACCGTGCGCTGCAAATAATTCCTGTAAACTCTCGCTTGTTGTGCTAAAGTTTAGATTTGATACATAAATGTTCATTCTTTTTCTTAATTAATTATTATTGATTAGTGGCCGTCCTTATTGGCAAGAGTAATCCTTACGGCATTCATGCCTTTTTGACCACGTTCCAACTCGAATGTTACCATATTTCCTTCTGCAATGGAAGTAGGGGCGCTACTTATATGGAAAAAATATTTGTCCGTACTTCCTGTATGTTTGATAAAACCATATCCTTTATCGGGATTAAAATATTCTACCCGTCCATTCAAAAGAGGATCTTCCAGATCTTCTTTTTTGGGTGTAGAAACGGCTATATTTTCAATGTCTATTTTCCGTTTATTTGTCAAATCGGGAGGAGTACTGGTTATAACACCATTTTCGTCGACATAAGCAATCATATCCTCAAAAGAATCGACTGGATTATTTTTTCTATCTTCCCGTTTTTGTAGTTTCTCTTTTCTCTTTTGTTGCTTCTTTTTTTCTATTTCTTTTTTATTAAATGTACTCGCCATATTTATTCTTAAAATCTTTATATTGGATTAAAGGGTATGTTTATATTATTTCTTGTTTTGAGATTTGAAAAATCAGTCTGATTATCTATTTATCGTTTCAGACTTAATTCTATCTACTACACATATCTACAGAAGATATTTATGTCTTGGATTTATGCAAATTGATATATTTCTCTACACGGGCATCTATTTCTTCCTGTGATAAATGAGCCGGAAGTTCAATAGTAGTCCTGTCACTAATAACGACATGGATAACATCCCCGGCTCGTTCTTTTGCATTTTTCAACACCGATTCGGCTTGTTGTGTTGCCGAGGTCTTTTCTGAACGGGTTATTTCACCTTCTTTTTTATTTGCTGAAGAATTCTGTTTTGCTGCCATATTATTGTGTTTTAGAGAATGTTTATTATTGGCTCGATACAGTAAGACGCTTTCCTGTAAGTTTCTGAATATCCTTGAGCAGACCTTGTTCATCTTGAGCACAGAATGTTAAGGCCATTCCTGTATTACCGGCTCTTCCTGTACGACCGATCCGGTGTACGTAAGTTTCGGCAACGTCCGGCAAGTCATAATTAATGACTAATTCCAGATTACTGATATCAATACCTCTGGCTGCAATATCCGTTGCGATAAGGGTTTGTATCTTATGAGATTTGAAATCGGATAAGGCTCGTTGCCTTGCATTCTGGGACTTGTTCCCATGAATGGCTGCACTGCCTATTCCCGCTTTATCAAGTATACGTGCAATCTTGTCTGCCCCATGTTTAGTTCGGGAAAATATAAGAGCTGATTTTTTTCTGTCTTTTCTCAACAAGGTTATAAGCAGGTCTTTTTTCTCTTGTTTTTCTACAAAATAAATATACTGGTCTATGGTATCAACAACAGATGATACAGGAGTAACTTCGACTTTCACCGGATTATGTAAGATAGAACGCGAAAGAGCTGCTATAGAGGAAGGCATAGTGGCCGAAAAGAAAAGTGTTTGCTTTTCTTTAGGAAGCTTAGGCAGTAAACGTTTGATATCATGAATAAATCCCATATCCAGCATGCGGTCAGCTTCATCCAATACAAAATGGCGGATAGAGTTTAGACTGGTAATGTTTTGATTCATTAAATCAAGTAGACGCCCCGGAGTCGCAACTAATATATCTATTCCTTCTTTCAGTTGGCTCACCTGAGCATTTTGTTTCACGCCTCCATATATCACGCAATGGCGTATACCTGTATAAGTAGTATAGTCATTCAGACTTTCATTTATCTGGATTGCCAATTCCCTGGTCGGTGTCAAAATCAAAGCTCTGATTTCTCTCTTTTTACCATGGACTTTGTTTAAATATAATTGCTGTATGATTGGAAGTGAAAATGCAGCCGTTTTACCTGTACCGGTTTGAGCTAATCCTAGTAAATCGCGATTATCTAGAGCAGGAGCTATGGCTTGCTGTTGTATTGGTGTCGGATTTGTATATCCTTTTTCATTCAAAGCCTTCAAGATTGGCTCAATAATATTTAATTCTTTAAATGTCATGTTTTAATTTTTAATTATTGCTAATTATTTTTCAGGGATGTCAGTTTCAGGCAGATAATGCAACTCTCGAGCCTTCTTCTTTGGCAATCACCAATACGAAACCGGACAAAGATACGTTTCCTTCATCCTATTGTGAATAACCCCAAGTTCCCTATAAAAATAATTTCATCTTTTTTACAAAAATGTGTTACGACAAAAGCATTACACATTTTCGTAACTGATTGATAGCATAAACAAGAAAGTTGATTTTGTTGTCGATTTTGACGATGGGAAGATCCGCCAGCTAGGACGGAGCAAAACATTGAGAAGACAGATACAATAAAAACTAGATTGCTCAATTTATAAAGATACGAAAAATAATTTACTTGTTTATTGTTTTACAGTATTTTATTATAATGAATAGACAGCTTAGTGGATAATAAGCTCTCCGAAGACTTTACCTCAACAACCTATAATTAAGTTTGAGAATCGGACATCAGCACACCAAGATACCTGAATATCATGGAGTAAAAAAGGTATATCTTTTATCCCCTTTTCCATTCATAGGTTGATTCGTAGACACACAAAACAATACTCCCTTTTCAACACAAACAGGAGGACCGCATATTTGTCTATAAAAATCAAATCCATAATTAGCCGTTGTTGTCCTTTACCAAATGTTCAGACTTTAGTTGTTCAATATCCGAAAAAGGAAGTCCCATAAAACACAGGAATAAATTTGGACAAAAGAAAAATCCTTGACTTTCTACTGAAAATCAAGACTTTACTTCTTTTTGCATCATTTGCTAGTGATCCCGCTGGGACGGGTCGTATATCTTGAACTAAGCTATACAAGCCTGTTTGTATGATGTCTAAAAAGTAGTCCTTGAGTCAGGCTACGATTGTATTTCACTATTTTTCTGCTTACTTCACAACTTCTTGTGGCGTTGTTGTAAAGATAGAAAATTGTCTTGAAAGTCCAATTTCTGTCTTTCTAATTTATACTCAGCTATACCCTATATGGTATAACTTCAAGCTTGAAATCTCACTTTATACCCTAGCAGGTATAGATAAAAGATCACACTTTATTAGTTGGCAATATTAAAGTTTTCCTTTTAGTTGTTTTCCTAGTATTGTTAAGCGATATTTTTGCAAACTGCTATTTGGCTTATCAGGTATAGTCATTTCAACAAAACCAACATTTAATGCAGGCTTTAGATAATTAGACCTGAAATTTTCCCTATGAGAAAGTCCTAATTTATTTTGTATTTCTTGCCTATCCATTTCTTTATCCAAAACTTTAACAAGTTTCTTGACTTGCTCGGTCACTTGCTCCGAAACAGGGAATGTCATTCGTAAGAAATTCTCGGTAAATTTAAAACATTCTTTGCCATAAGTTCTTAAAATACGAGGGACGTCAGATCAGAAATGTTCAACTAAGTCCAAATAGCGGAATACTCTCTGCTACTCCATCAAACAATCCCATACCAGACGGCATAATATTATTTTTCACGTTGAGCATATCTCCATCAATATCAGAAATGCCAATATCTATACCTGATTTATGGATTCCAATATACATTATACCTCCTGCATGATAATTCAGAAAAGGAATAGCGTCCTCTCTAAATCATCAGTGAGTTGCTGTTTGTATTTTATGCCTTTAGGTTCAGAATTCATTTACTTTACTCGTTTAATATGAAACACAATTCTTGATTAATATCAGTCTCAACTTTTTTAAATTTGGTTTGAACTATTTTACCATCTTTATATTTAACTTTTACAACCTCATTTCTTCCATATGTTTTCCCTACTCTTATTGGTTTCAGCCCCTTTGCCTTAGGAAATAGAATAGATTCTGCATTTTGTCGAATTGTTTCTAAGCCTGTATCTCCTAGTAAATTGCTTTTTTGTTTTTTAACAGACTCGTCATTGCATAAATCTAAGATCTCTCTGGCCTTTTCTTTTATTTTATCATTCTTATTTAAATAGAAATATGCATTTAATTCAAGATTATAGATGGCAATATAGTTGATAAGAAGTTCTTTTGCGACCTCGCCCTTTAAGGAGTTAATTATACCGATGTATTTCACAGCATCTGCATATCTCTTTTTTTCAATCAAAATATAAATAGCATTTGCGAAAATATCCATATCCAAGTAATTTACTGCAAATTTTCTATTTTCAGAAAATAGCGCAATATATTCACTCTTTCGTTTCAGCTCTTTTCCTTCAACAAATGCCAATAGCTGTAGCGTTTCATATTTCACTGTATCATTCAGCTCAAATTCAATATTATTAAAGTTGTCATAGATATTTTCTAACAATTTGACTCCCGTTTTCCAATCTTGATTATAATTTATCGCATAAATGGCTAATTCATGAAGACATTCGGAAAAAGAAGTTTTACCTAAATGAGACATCCATGGTTTCAATCTATCAAATTCTGATTTAGAATACAAGAATGATAAGATTAACACTTGTCTCAAATTATCAACATTAAAATCCATTGATCTTTCTGGATCATTAACAATTGGAATTATTTTATTGTCAATAATCAAATCAACTAGCTCTGCTATCAGTTTAAGTTTATCATCTTCGTCCTTCAATACTGAATAAAGCCCAAGTAAAATAACAGGTTTTGTCTCAATTTTTGACAATCGGATAGCTCTCCTGTAATTATAAATAGCTTTTTCCATTTGTTCTTCCTCATGAAATATCTGGGCAAGATTATAATGAGCAATTGATTTTGTCTCATTAATGAAATCCGCTTTCAATTTTTCCTTATTAAAACCAACCTCATTAGTAACATCTTCAAATATCTTAATTGCTTCATTTCTGTATTCTTCTTCACCTGATTTTAACGATGAGCTTCCATAGTTAAACAAAGATCGTATGTATGTTTCATCTTGTCGACCACTATCAATTACCTGTTTAAAACAATTTAGACTTTCTTTATATTTGTTGAGATGAAAGAACGTTAACCCTTTTAAATTCAAAAGCCTATAATATATATTTCCGGCATCTTCCTTGTCAAATTTTGCAAGTTCTAAATATTTAATTGCCTTATTAAATTCCGAAATAGAATAGGCTGCATGTCCCATATAATAATAAGACACAGACATATCATTATCTTCAAATATTTGATCAACAAGATATTTTTCAAAGTATGAAAGAGCTTCTTTATAATTACGTTTATCATAGAGCTCTAGAGCCAATCTCAATACTCCTTTATCTTCTTCTTCTAACTTCTTAATCCAATCAAGATTTAATGTATGCTTTAGTATCTCATTTTTAATATGGACATTATCATTACCATTGTAATTAATAATTCCAGCTAGGTATAACTTGTTCTTTATTTTATCTGAAATTTCTTTTGATTTGTTATATTCTATTTCAATAAGAGCATTTCTTAATTCTCTATCATTTTCTACTAACTCTCTGATATTATCTACAGGTGGACGATCGAATGTTGTCAAATACATCTCATGAATAAGTTTGTCAACATCCGTAGTTGTAATGTCTTTACTTCCAAATCTATCTTCTACTTCTGCACATACATCCCAAGTTATTCTAGGGTTACCATCTGTCCAATAAAATATTCTATTTTGAACCTCTTCTCCTATAGTTAAATGAGATTTATCAACAAACAGCTCAAACTCCTCTTTGGAAAAATCATTTAGAAAAATTTTTTCCCCGATATTAAATGGTGAAATCTTAGGGTCCTTGATTATTTCATTAGGTTCTACAACTCCTGATAAGATATATGTGAGCCTATTCAGTTCACTGTAGTTAACTCGTGAGAAATAAATACTTCTAATTTGAGCAAATATTTGGTCAGAATATATTTTTTTAGTTAGAGCATCAATCTCATCGAGTATTACGACCAATTTACCTTTGATATAGTTTAATATTGTCCTTAGCTCGTTCAAATGCTGTTTGTGGGGAGGCAAGTCTTTATGTTGAGTTCTATCATAAAGAATCATTTTTGAAACAGAAGATAGTTTATCCGTATTTGTGTCTAATATTATATCTATAATATTCTCAAAACAGCTCTTTATATCTTCGAAAGGATTTGACAAGTCAATATAGACATAAATATCTTCTGGAGATTCTAATCTTCTCTTTGCGTTAAGAAGAAGATTTGTTTTTCCCATCTGTCGAGAAACGAGGACATAGCCAGGACGCCCCATATCATTAATGATATTCTCTATTTGTCTGTCAGCATCTCTTTGTATATATAGATCAGAAGGGACTATAGTATATGGTTTCAGTATTTTAGACATATCCAAATTGTTTTAGTTCTTGATTTGTTTCTTTTATTTTTGCTAATAAAGCATCCTCATTTGAGCTTTTTTGAGCAAGAATATTTCTAAAAAACTTCTTTATAAATCGAGGGGATCCATTTGCACATTGAATAAGTTCAGCTCTTACATTTTCAGAGAGTTTTAACTCTAAAACAATCTCTATTTTTTTGATAAGTGAATCTATTAGTTCTTTCTCCCAATATTTGAAAGGCATAAAATATATATATTGATGAATCTTTTGAGCATTTCTGCTTATATGCAATGATGGGTCTTTTATTGATGAAAGGACAAACATAACCCTATTAAGTCCAGTAATCAAACTTTTCCCACAGATAAGAGCGTATAGACCATTCATAAATGATTTATATTCTAAATCGGTTTCAATAGGTATTTCTTCTATGAAAATTACAATTTCTTTGTCTTTATAATTTTTCTCAAGTAGTTTTAAAATATCTCGATTGCATGAAGGTAGAGCCTTGTGTTTTGGATAAGAGACCTCCTTTCCTGTTTTTTCGAATAAGCTATAAAGTATCTCGTTGAAAAATGCAATATTTTTCTGTCCAGAACATGCCCCCAAAGAGATCTCAACAAATTCAGATTGATTTCTGAGTAGATTCCGTAATATTAAATTTGTTTTTCCGCTTCCTGTTGGACCATATATCCAAATGCCATATTGATTGCTTTTTTGATTAAAGTCTATATCTTCCGCCCTTTCTATATAATAATCTTCCTTACTTAAATCATATACATCAAATAATACATCATTAATATTGGCAATTATATTATAAGACTGCTGAATATTTGCACAGTTAGGATTTATACCTTTATCAAGGAAAAGGGTTTCAGAAGAAAATAACTCCAGACAGACACTAACTGCTGACTCTATTGCCGCTTGTTGTCTCTTTTTCTTATCAGTACCTTTTTCCCCATCAGCAAAATCGCAAATTCCTTTTACCAAAATCCATTCAGCACAATTATCACACGCAGTCGCAACTCCAATTCCTTCCATTTCCCCACCCTTGACTTCTGGGTATATTTTGAGCAATTCATCTCGATGTTCTTGATTGTCGATCAATTCTTCGCCTGATAACATCTTTGCTGGAATAAGCTTTGCTTTATTTCCACAATCAAGAATGTACTCCCACGTTGTTATATTCTTAAATCTATTTAGTAAAAACGTACTTGCGGAAGGTTCAGATCCTCTCTGAACAGTTTCATTTTTACCAATTCGTTTTGGGTTATATGCAATTATTGTTTCTGATAAAAGGACATCTCCTATATTTTGCTTTTCGCTATCAATACCGAAAGCGATGCCAATCATTATTACAATTTTCGACTTAATACAATCTAATGCAGATTTTACAGTAACAATGGACGAACCTTTTGATATAGACCCCATAGATGACTGCACATGGGCAACGTTATATTTGCCAAACTTCCCAATGTAGTATGTATAATTCCCTTTGTATACTTTCAAAACATGATCATAACCATTTATTGGTATCAAATTAGACCTTAATGTTTCTGTTTCTATTTCGGTAACAGTTACTAAAAGAATTAAACTCCCATCAAACAAATGTTTTAAATTATCATATTTACATTCTGCAATTGCCATTCAATTTCAATTTCTAATTTTTTGTTTCTACGATTAACTCTCTAATGTTCATATTCAGAGCTTTGGCAATTGCATAAAGAGTTTCAAGCGAAGGTTGAGATTCATTTGTACACCAACGAGAAACAGCAGCTTCATTCTTTTCAAATTTTTCAGACAACCATTTTCCTGTACGTTTTTCTCTACAAGTACAACTTTTAATCTATTTAATTCCATTGTCAAACTATTGATGTATTTTGCAAAAATATTGTATCTTAATTAATTAGACAAGAAAATAACTCTGTCTTTTTTGATAATTTATATTTCTCTTTTTTGCACCCCTCCCTTGTTGGATAAATGAAAGAACACACAAAGTAGGCCTATTTTGAATATATCGCTGTAAATCTCTGAAACACCAACAATTTGTCCTGTTTTACCAACACAAATGTATATACTACACCTACTTTGCATTAATTAAGAAGAGCAATTGTTTTTAAAAAAATTATTGCTGAGTTGTTGTCTATGCTTATGTAATTGATTTCTGTGGTCATATATCTTGTGTTTTTATATCAAAAGAAAACGACTATTTTCTACGTTTTTTTATTTCGGAAGCAAAAGTTTCCAAAGTAGCAATGTCAGATAGAAACTCTGCTGAATCAGGCATTTCTTCAATTAAAGCCCCTGCCGTATCATGCCCTGTAAAATAGGTAGAACATTTGCTCATATTTAAATCTACCATATGATAATCATCATCTGTTAAGTCTACTACTTTCGATAGTCGTTGAGTTTGCACAGACCGCCCAAACCTTTGAATAGCACCATTTAGCAATACTTCTTCCACGAAACGCTCCCAAGTTTCTCGTAATTTTCCATATAGCATTTTTGCTCTTTCTTTATATACTTCTTCTGTTTCTGTTCTCTCTATCTTTTCTAAACCTTGATAGGCATTTTTCAACAAGCCTATTCGTTTACCTATAGATAAAGCATCCCAAGGTGGATTACTTGCAATAATTCCCGTTTCTTTCGGTCTTCTAGTCAAACTCGTTATTTCTATATCGCATGCTAACTCGGCTGAATGCTCCTGAAGCATTAGTAAAAAGGTTATATCATGCGTAAAAACAATCACTTGCCTGATTTTGGATTCTTCTACAATTCTCTTTGAAATTTTATATCGCCATTTATGATCAAGAGACGAAACGGGGTCATCGAATATGATAGTACTTTTGTGTTCTGATATTGACACCTCTGACAAAAACATTGCTAAAGAAATACATCTATGCTCACCTTCGCTCAAAATATCTTTCAAAGCTATATTATTTGCATTTTCTTCATCAATCCTTAAATAATGATACTGTTTGCCTTTCTTTCCTTTTGTTTCAGTCTCTATTTTTATATTCTTAAAACCTAAATTTCTTAATTCTGTTTTAAAGTTTTGCTTTAAACTTTGGGTAATATAAGTAGTTGTTAGCTGATTACTTAAAGTTGTGACCGAACGAGTATTACAATTATTTATACATTGATTTATTAATTCGACTCTCCTTTGTCTACATACTTCTCTTGCCAGTTTAGGTTTAAATTCAAATAACTTTTTTTCTCCATTTAGTTGGTTTAATTCTTTAATTAATGGTTTAAGGCTCTCTTCTATTGATTGAACTTTTAGCTTCTCATTAGCTTCTACTAGATTTTTGATAAGTTTTATTGTTAATGTTTTGGGAGTGTTTTCAATATCGATCTCATTAATTATCTCAATTGTTTTTTTTGAGTTAAGAATTCCCAATAAGTAATCTCTATGTTTTGAGAGAGACTCCAAATATTGAGTTAGTTCTTGAGAAAAATCTGGAAAAAATACTTCTATTTCTGTAACTGTTGGCTTTTGCTCTTCGAATGAAAGATTCAATCTATTCAAATTTGTAATTTTTGCATTTAACTTACTTAAAGCAGTATCGTGCCTTTTTTGAATATCATCTTTTACAAATTTTTCAAAATCAGTAAATCTTTGTTTTGCTTCTTCATCTAATTTTTGAAGGCAAAGAGGGCATTTACTTTCTCCTTGTACTTCAGGAAAATTTACAGCACCAACACTTTCATTGTAAAAAATTCTGGCACTTTCCCACAATAACTTCCATTGATTATTTCCAACGCCTTTTATGGGTAATTCCGCAAATGCCTCCTCCGAAGAGGTTTTTAATGCTTCATTTGTTATTGAATAATCATATAGTGTTGATTTTAATTCATTTATTGCTTCTCCTGTCAGACTATTTTCTAACAACTGAATTTTATCTTTTACAACTTCAAACCTTTTTATTTTTTCTTCATTCTCTTTTAAATTTTTCCTCGGGTCAGTTGCTTTTATTTTATCAATCTCCTTTTTTAATTCTTCTATCTTCAATTCTTTAGCCAAAGTCCATATAGATTCAGCTCTTAGGTCATCTAATTTTGTTTTTGAGTTCAAGCCATTCAAAAACCTTTTTGCTGTTGAATCATCAGCAACTTCGATAAAAGAATAATCAAACTTTCTCAATTTGGGTCCATTCAGTTCTTCATTCAATTTATCTTCTATTTTTCTAAGATAAATAGCAAGCTTCTCTATAATTGATAATCCCTGAGGAATAAATGCAATTTCATCTTCTCCTTCTATGTAATGATTTGCACTAAATGAATCAAAAACATCGACACTCTTTAAAATAGAATTATTAACTGTTGAATTGATAAAATTTACAGAGTTGAAAGTCCTTTTATCCTTTGTGTACTCTATATTAGCTTTTTTGTCCTTTCCAATACAAGTTGAATCATAAAGGTTATCATTTATTGTTGGCTTATGACCTCTTGTATTACAGGTATGTTTCAAAATACTTGTATAACTTGATTTGCCAGATCCATTATCACCATAAACAACTGTTAATCCATTAAGAGCAAATTTTAATTCATTTGTAGTTGAAAGAGCATTGATATTATCGATATTATATATTTTCGAAAGTAAAATATCTTCACTGCTCGTTGCATTATTTGCAAATTCACGCAGGTCTTCAAAATCAACATCTATATATTCAAAATTAGATAAGCCATATTGAACTTTGCTGATTTCTTTAATTTCTATAATATCATCCTCTGTAAGACTATTATTTCTAATAAGTCTATCAATCATAACTTGCCAAAAAACAGGTTTATTTTCAACCCAATCAATTATATCGTTTAGTATAGACATTTTTTCATAAATTATATTGTCAATAAAATTAGTAAATATTTGCATAACTGCTAAAATATAACTTTATTAAATTCCGTAGAATAACGAAATTCAAAAACAGATATTTCCCCTTTTTAGATTTGCTAAACACCTCTTCTATGGAAAGACTGGATATGACAAAGCTATTTTGGTAAATACTCTTTTAAGGAACGAGAAAGTCAGATTTAGCCAAGCACTTTGTTCAGCCTTGACGTTTTATTCTTTAGGTATCGCTTTTTGTAGAGATAAATAAAGGATTACATTAAGTCTTATTTTGAAAACAATCGATAAGAGTCCCTATCAATACTGTATAGTTGAAACCATCAATAGATTGGAATTTCAGCTTTTCTGAAAAATTTCTACTTTTCTCATTAGTGGATTCTAGTTCGATATGTTATATCTGTATTTAACCGCTATTTGGACCAAGAACTTAATAAAGTGTGCTCCATGTCCTACACGCTCTTTTGTAAAATCGATTCGGGCAATTATCAGGCAATTATCATCTAATCCCTCTGTTCGTAATTTTCTCATCTTGTTTAGTTTCTTGTTTTTGTTTCTTCATTGCTTGTTCCTTTTTCTTTTCAATGTCAATAATTTGTAGGTTATCTTTCTTGTTGATCTTTTCGCTAAAAATTCGTTGTTCCTGCATGTTGAGTTGTTCTGTGATACAGCCATTCTTCATTGTATTATAATATTCAAAGCTTTCTTCTATAGGTCTGTTATAATTAAAAAGCTGATCAAAATTCTTCTCCACTTGCTGAAAAAGACCGCTTCTATCAAATCCTCCTTTGACAACACCCGCCTTGGTATTTCGATGATTTGTTAATGGCGAAAGCTTGATTTTATTACTTTGGTCTTTACGACTGACAATAATATGACAATGCATATTTCCCTCATTGCTTTCCGATCTATCTCTATCAAAATGTATCTTTCCATAGAATTTAATATCATCTGCTGATAACTCCTTATTAAAGTTTTTGGCATATTCTGGAATAAAGACTTCACGAATATATCTTCTCATAGCTTCGGCTTGCTCCTGTTCCGTTTCTCCCATTGCTTGTAATTCTCTAGCAGATGGGCTGACATGAATAGCATAAAATTTAGCATCCGTTTTAAGAAGTTGGGCTTTGTTGTTATCTATATCTCTTACTACTTGAGACTTATATAGATTCTCTTGGGCCAGATTGAAAAAGCCCTCCGTATAAATACCTTTCTCCATTCGTTCCAAATCTTCATGTTCGAGGTATCTCGCAAGCCTACTGCTACTACCTGCATTATTATATACGCCGTTCGATGGTGGCGGGAAATCTATATTCATTTGTGTAAGTGTTATTGCTCATTTATAAGATTGGCTATTTCGGCTTTTATGTTTTCTTTCCGTTTACCATCCATTAGTCCAGCTGTGGCTAGTTCTGAATACAAGCTGATTAATTGCAGTAATTTCTTATTATCCTTCTGCTGATTCTTATAGATTACTGATAATTGTTTCGCCTGATTGTTAATAGCATCAGCATGCCCTGTAAATTTCTCACTTAGCATCTTTAGCAAATTACTCTGTCCTTCCTGATTGGCTTTAAGATGCGAGAGAATAATATCTTCCATTGACTTGACAATACTTTCAAATCTTGTGGCAATCGAATTACTTGTCCGTATCATAGGATTGAGTTGCTCTTCTTCATAGTGTCGGATAAAGCGAATTAGATCGTCTTGTCGTTTGTTGATCTTCCTTAGTTCTGCCTTTGTCGATTCAGGTGCTTCGCTTGGATTGATATTTGCTTTATCTAAATACTGAAAGGCAAGTTTTGTTATTTCTCCTTTTTTCAGTGAATAGCGTTTACAGAGTTTATCTATAATTCTATCTGTTTCTTTATCTATCGCTATGGTTGTAAATATGGTTTTTCTATTCTGCTTTTCCATTGTTATAACTATTTTATAGTTATTCATATAGCTAACTTGCTTAAACAGAATTGTCTATCAATTCCAGTTATAGCAAGTGTTATAACAGTGCTTTTTAATAAAGCACTAAAGCCGAAGGCTTTGCCCCGAAGGGCAAGAGGAGAACAGGACGTGAGTCCAGTTCCCTCTTGCTCAATTTAGCTAAACAATCCGAAGCGGTTGAGCGAGGGGTGTTTCTGCTAAATGCGGAGCTTTTAGGGAGGGTGATGGACTAGACACAGCCCTCACCTTTTTGCTTCATTCTGCTTAGATGAGTAGATGCAGAATCATTTCAAGGTTTTACCATCTTCTATGCCTTTGTTGAACATCACAATCTCTTTCTTTGAGGCATAGGATTGAATAAATTCTTTTACATCAGCCATACGATAGAAGGTCTTTCGCCTAACTAGGAAATATCGAAGTTGTCCACTATCCCGATAACGTTGCAAAGTCCGATAACTCACTTTGAGAAGAAACGCGAGATCTTGATTATCCAACAATTTATCTTCATTGTTAAATGCTTCTCCTGTAGCCATCATTGCTTTAAGATCACTGCCTATAATTGTAAGCTTTTTAGAAAGTTTCTCCATCCATGATAGGAAGTCTTCATTGTCTAAATACATAATACGTTGTTTTTGAAATTAATAATTGATTAATTCCAATCGATTGGTAAAGCAAAGAACTGACAATTGGATACAAGAAAATAGGGGAATCCCTATAGATTCCCCTAAATGATCTATTTAGCTAATTGTATATCAGATGATTATATATTCATCTTTTTACAATCTTCTTATCTCTACTTTCACGAATAAGTAATTTCTTCAAATAATCAAGTGCTTTTGTTAAGTTGTAAGGTTTACGGCTAAATATTCTAGACTTGGATTTGTATGCATTCCCAAAAGTAAAATTAAATGCATATTCTAGAGTTTCAGTAATCTCTTTAAATGGAGCAGGTTTGCCGTTCTCATCTAAAAATTGGTTAGATAGCTCCAATGTGGTTGCAAATTCTCCCATACCATCAATCCCTAAGCCTTGCGAGCTAGGGATAAAATAGACTTTCGATTTATTATATCTAATATTGCTTTGAAGGCATTGATTTGTTTGTGCGAATGTTAGTCTTAGTAAATCGATCTCAGATTCAAGATACCAAACTACCTTTTGAAGGTATAAGTTTTTTAGCGCATTTTCCCCCCTGCTCGTAAAATGAGAATAGTCCTAATGAGTTAAACTCAATACGAGTAAGATTCAATACCCGAAAGATTATTGAGTAATCCGATTCGGTTTGATTTAGTTTATCTACCTGAACTACAAAATCTTCATAAGCAAGTTGAATTTCTTCTTTTGTAATATGAACTGATTCAGATAACAATCTGAAAATCCTTTCTTTTAATAAATCATTCATAAGCATAAATTTTGATGGTAAATATTATGGATTATATCGAATCTCAATGCTACATACCGAATGATTCTTGAATGACATTTAAATATATCGTCTAAGATTATTACGCTGTTCTCCTTTTATCTTTATAATTTATTAATAATCAAATCACTCAGGTTACAGATTTTTCTGAGTTCAATATCTTTTATTTTCTCCGTTATAGTTTAGTATTGAAAGTGAAGCAGTCTCGCTATTATTAATCATATTATAGTGGCTTTATTAATTATCTAAATAAAGCCACTATAAATTTCCTGCCAATATTAACTTATTGCTTGTCTTTAAAATATTCTTCAAGAGATGGTCCATGAGGATGCCAACCTAATAGTCGGGCATTTAACGACTTTACCATACTATTAGAAGTTACTCCTAAGCGAGCCTCTTCTCCATAATCATTTATTACGTGCTCTACAGTAAGATCCGTAATAGCCCCGTTTAACCCCAAATAGTTACTAATTATTTTAGCAATTTCAATAAACGAGTTTGAGCCGTTTTCTGCGAAAAAAAATGATCCGCCAGGAGCTTTTTCTATTGCAAGGATGTAGAGATCGATCAAATCATCTATATAAACATTTGAATACCTGTTAAGACCTGCACCGAAATATGGACCTGCATTTATATGTTTGGCGATATCTATTAGTTTCGGGATTTGATCGCTGTTTATCTGTGTACCCTTACCTTCTCCGTAAATCATAGATGGACATATAACAATCGTACGGATTCCTTTCTCAATAGCAGCTTGTCTTACATAACGATTCATGTCAACACGAGCACGCCTGAAAGGAACAGGCTCAAAAAAGTCATCTTCTGTCAAAGGTTCTGCCCCATATGCTCCGTCGGCATGGTCAGCGACAATAGAAGATCCACTGGTGTGAATTAGTAGTTTTCCACTATGTTCAAGTGCTGTAACAAGCGTTATTACTGCCCTAATGTGGTCAACATTAGCCGCATTTATGATGATATCAGCCGATTGAGCTGCTTTTGTCAGGACATCAAAATCGTCCAACGAGCCAATAATCGGTCTAATATTTTTTCTTGCTAATTCTTCTGCATTGTCAGTTGTTCGAACTAAACCAGAAACATCATATCCCATCGAGACTAAACGTTCCGCTACAGATCCTCCAATATAACCAGTAGCCCCTGTAACAAATACCTTAATGTTACTTTTTGGAATTTCATTAGATATAAGATATCCAAATGTTCTCTTTTTCGTTTCCATCTTTCTCTTTCTTTTTAATTTTAAATCTCACTTTTTTTAATTGAGCAATTATTTGTTCTTCTGTCAGTTAAAAAATATCATTTAATCAGTTTATTTCAATTTTGGCTTTTATCCAATGCAAAATTGGGCTATTTTTGTAGTATGGAACTTGCAAGAAACAACGAATAAATTGTAACTTTTATAGATGCATATAAGAACTCTGACAAATAAAATAGAGGTTGATCATGTCTTCGAGGATCAATGGCAGTATCCGATACATAAACATATGCATTATGAATTACTGTATATCAATAAGGGAAAAGGGCAACATACGATTAATGATCACAGCTACAATTACAAAGAAGGCGATTTGTTTATATTAACCCCACAGGACTATCATTTCTTTATGTTTCAGGAAAGGTCTTCGATCTGTGTGATCAAATTCAATGAGAGTTATTTCGAGTCTTTTTTGCAGGATGATGAATTCAGGTTACTTCTATCACAGCTTGTGCTTCCTAAAAGAAAAATACTATTATCAGTTGAATGCAGAAGAAATATAGGTGAGTTAATACAACTGATTGACAAGGAATATAGAAGAGCATCTGCACTACAGAATATCATCATCAAGAATTGCTTGAGTTTGATTATGGCATTGATGTCAGAAGAGGAAAATCTTGTCCTTGCGACTCTCAGAGATGAACGAATACAGTCTATCCTTAATTATATTGATAAACATATAATGGATAAGCATCTGCTAACAGTTCAGAATATCGCAGAAAAATTCAATATTAATAAGAGCTATTTTAACCAGTATTTCCGCAAAGCGACAGGAAGCGCATTTAAAAAATATATCCAAACCTATGCGTTAAACCTTATTGCCTATCGCTTAGTCCATCAAGAGAGCACATTATCCCAATTAGCCTTTGATTTTGGCTACAGTGATGAGAGTCATCTGAGTAATGCATTCAAAACTCATTTTAAACAGACTCCCTCTGCTTTTAAAAAAGAGCATCAAAAATTAGAGTAATTGGAATAGTCCAGATGATTGGATTTTTCTTACACAAAGCCATACATAGATTTGCCCTTTATTGAGAAGTTTCTCTATGAGCAATGTTTCAAAATAACGATGTGTGATATCAAAGGATTGTCTTTTAAAACTACAATTATAAAGTGGATAAGATAATGCACAACATTATCTTTCCAACCATTATGTGTTATAGCATCACAATTCCATCTATGACTGCTGCTTGTCGATAATAAATCACGACATCGTCGGCATCGTTCACGGTAACTTTTATAGTTACGCTTGTATATTTACCATTTTTACTGTCTCTAGAGGAAATACTCGGATTCGCACTACTGAATATCGAATGCAACTTAGCTATAATACTTTGTTCTGCAGGAACTATATATTTAAATATATAGTCAGACGGAAAAGAATGTGTTTGCTCCAACCGTTCCTTAAACTTCAGATAGAAATCGTCCGTATGCTGATTCCTGTCATGCTCTAATACTTTAATATTTTCATTCATACTTACTTTAAAACAAAGATCATACCAATGAAATTATATGCCAAACCGACAGAAAACACCATATTACTTATTATTTTTTCTTTTCAACTGATAAACACCCCATTTAAAAAGAGAATAATAAAAGCAAGGTTTTACCAAAGAATACACTTTCGCCGAAAGGAAGATTCTTTGTGTAAACTCGGAGAGCTTGACCTTGCTGAATTATTCTCTTGATATATCTTTGTGTTCAGATGAAAGAAAAGAAACTACAATGAAAATTTCTTATCTACTTCTTGAATATCTCTCATAATAGAACTATCCAATACTTTGGCATAGTGTTGCGTAGTTCTCACATTTGAGTGTCCGAGTATTTTAGCTACATTTTCCAACGATACTTTATTGGCTAAAAATACAATTGTTGCCGCTGTATGTCGGGCTACATGCGTGCTAAGCTTCTTTGTAATTCCGCACGAATCGGCAATTTCCTTCAAATAAGAGTTCATACGCTGATTAGTAGGTACAGGAAATAATACTCCCTTTTCAATACACTCAGGATGGTTTGCATATTTATCTATAAGCATCTTTGCTGCTGTTATTAAAGGAATATTACACATATTGTTTGTTTTCTGCCTATTCTTGCGAATCCATAATGAGCCGTTGTTATCCTTTACTAAATGCTCAGACTTTAATTGCTCAATATCCGAAAATGCCAATCCAGTAAAGCACTGGAAGAGAAAAATATCTTTGACCGTACTTAGTCTTTCAATAGAAAAATCCTTCTGGATAATGGAGTTCAACTCTTCTTGTGTCAGGAATTCTATATTTGTTTCCTCGAACTTGAATCGGTAAGTCATAAAAGGGTCTTTCTGAATCCAATCATTAGAATAAGCAATACGCATAATTTTCTTTACCTGCTTCAATCGGGTGATAGCTGTATTCTGTGCACAATTCTTCTCAGTCTTTAAAAAGGTATCGAATTTCTGAATGAAGGGTAGATCAATATCCTTTAAATTGATATCCGATTTCTTGTACTCTTTCTTTAAGAACTCCTTCAAATATCGGACTGTCCCCTCGAAGCGGATAATTGTCTTTTGAGCATAACCTTTACCTTGTAATAGTTTGATCTCTTTATTATGTTCCTCAAAAACGTCTAGGAGAGTTTTGTGTTTTTCTTCAACACCACAGAAGCGATTGCAGATTTCTTTTGCGGATATTTCGAGGTTATCGGCTTCGAGTTGTCTGTGGATATTTTGGATTTTAGCCCTGACCGTATCAATATACATATTGATCTCGGTTGATAGTTTGTCTTTGGTTTTTAGTTTCCCTTTGGTTTGATCCCAATTCTCGACAAGTGTACTTCTTCGGATAAACATTTCACAGAATCGCTTATCTACAGTAATTCTCATTGAGATTGGGGCTTCTCCGTTTGCTTTGATTTTATTCTTTTTGAGAAAGAATAAAACATGAAAGGATTTTTGTTTCATTTTACTACTTTTTTGTGGTTAAAATTACGTTTAAACCATCAAGTAGTCATGAGGTAAGTTGCTGACAAATAATGACTAATATTCAAAATCGTGGACCATTTTTCGCACGTTTGCTTGTCCACGATTTAGGCATGTATATACTGTCATAAATTGCCCTTTTTTGCCTATTTGGACAAAAGAAAAAACCTTGACTTTCTACTGAAAATCAAGGTTTTACTTCTTTTTGCATCATTTGCTAGTGATCCCGCTGGGGCTCGAACCCAGGACCCCATCATTAAAAGTGATGTGCTCTACCGACTGAGCTACGGAATCTCCGGTTATTGCTTTTCTTTCAAAGCGAGTGCAAAGATACAAATATATTCTAGTAATCCAACAGATTAAGCAAAAAAATATTAAGAATATCCCATTTTACACATATTACATACCGGGAGGTCTTCCTCTAAATCCACCTCCGGGACGGCCACCGGGACCACCGGGAGGAAAGTCTCCCCGATCCATATCTGACATCTTAGCTCCTCCTTTGAATATTTGGAACTTATATATAAAGCTAGCCATAAAATAAGCCGGCAATGTACTTGTTATAGTTTCTGTGTATCCTCTTGTATTTGCTGTCTGCGAGATATTAGTCCGTTGTTGCAATATGTCATAGAAGTTTAGCTTTAAAGTACCTGTACCATATGATTTTTTCTTGATATTAATACCAAAATCTTTTGACACACTTGCATTCCACATCCATTCATTCAGTTTGTATGTCGATCCCGTACTGTTATTGGCCGAATATGTCAAGTCTGTGTCAATAGAAATACCATAAGGCAGATATGCGTTTGTATTAAATGTTCCGCCATAACTGATAATCTCCCGATCCTGCTGTCCTGTTAAACTGTTCTGAGTGTTTTGATAGTTTACATTTCCTCTAAGACCAACTTCAAGAGACCCGTTATCAGTCAGATGCGACAGCATATCGGTTCTGAACCGAAGACCTAAACTTTCTGCAAAACGAACTGTTTTCGCTGTATTCTTTACACCGTCAGAGTAACCGTTATCATTTGTAAATGCTCCGAATGACATCGAATTGACCGAGAATTTCTTATTCTTCAAAGGTGTATTGTAAATAAACCGTAACTGAGCATTCCAGTTACCGTTGATATTATCATAAGTTGTTTCTTTCGTTCCATTTTCGAGGTTGAAAGATTTCTGAACAATATCATTTGATGATATGGTAAAACCTCCGAACATCATCAAAGCACTCGACTTCTCAGGATTGAAATTTTGAAAACGGATTCTGAATCTATTACTGAACGATGGCTTCAGATCAGGGTTACCATAAGTAATGCTCAATGGGTCTGATTCATCCCTGACATTCGACAATTGGGTTGTACTGGGCTGAGTGGTAGATCCATCATAATCCAGACGAAGATTGTGACGCTTACTCCAAAGATAATTAAACTGAGCCACAGGCGAAAAATTCAGGACATCGTTTGCTACATAAGATTTATCAGTGGGCGTTATAGTCCAGCTTTTCGAACTCGATGGTTGCAACGCTACTCCGATTGTATAGTTGTATTTAGGACGTACAGCCTTGAAGTTCAACCCGATTTCCTGATTGACAAAATTATTCTCGAGCTTTTTGGTTGCTGTTGTATCTATAATAGTGTACTGATCGTTATCATCCAGATTCAAACCCTTTTTATCCGATTCTGAGTAGTTTTTTCTGTACGAATAATTCAGTTGAATGAAGTTGTTTCTCCCAATAGGTTCTACATAAGAAATGTATCCTCTCCAGTTATGTCCCTTATTTTTCAAATCGGTCTTCCTGTCAATAATAGCTACCGAATCATTTTTACTCGGATATATTGTTTTTGACCACTCCGCCCCGTCACTGTCCAAATCATTAAAACCACCGGTCAGACTCACGCTCAATACCCGCCCTTTTTTACCAAGCTCACGACTCACTTGTAAACGAGCCGAAGCCGATCTGGAAGTTCCGTCATTAAAATAGCTTGAATTACTCACATTTAAAGTATCCAAAGCATCCCACGTACGAGCATCAGTATAAACATCCGAGCGGTTATTTCCGAACTGTATATTAGGTGTAAATATGATTTTTGTGACCGAATCGGGAGTCCACTCAAACCGAAGATCGGTACTGAAATTATTACTCTTATTACTGCCCCAGCCCGAAGATTCGGAAAACCTATTTCCCCTAATTGCTTTGATACTATCGGACATATAGGTCTCAGAGTGTTGAGAAGAGTTCGCATCGTTATTTGTATTTCCATAACGAATATTACCACCCCATTTCATCTTATCCGAGGATGTAATCGCAAAGTTGAATCCTCCGGTTGCAGACTTGGTTATACCATTGTTTCCGCCAAAACTCAAACCTCCTTGTCTTAATCCACGGAACGATCCTCCCACATTATCACTGAAGCCTTCGTTATTTGTATTATTAGAGCCCCCTATAACTGTAAACTGATTATCATTGAGCATATAGTTTACAATACCACTGGCTCCATAACGGTCTTTGTTTCCCATTCCGGCACTGGCATTACCGAATAATCCCTGCTTCATCCCCTTCTTCACTGTTAGGTTGATTACGGTTTCTTCCTCGCCATCATCAAATCCGGTCATCTGAGCCATATCTGATTTTCTATCCAACACCTGCAGCTTATCAACCATTGATGCCGGCAGGTTTTTCGATGCCATTTTCGGGTCAGAACTGAAGAATTCTTTACCATCTACCAGTATTTTGGTAATCTCTTTACCATTGATTGTAATCTTTCCTTCCGAGTCCACTTCTGCCCCAGGCATTTTCTTCAACAAGTCTTCTACAACTGCACTTTGTTGTACTTTGTAAGAATCGGCATTGTATTCTACAGTATCACCTTTGATAGCGATTTCAGCAGCTTTCGCCGTAACAACCGCTTCACCTAAAAGAATACCGTCATCCTTTAACATAATATCTCCGAGCGCAACAGTCTTTCTTGAAGCATCGGCATTGATAAAAACCTGCTTATATCCGAGAAAAGTAACATTGACAATGTACTTACCCGGCTTTACCGACGCCGAGAAACGCCCATTATCAAGAGTGGATGTTCCGGAAACATAAGTGCTGTCTGAAGCACTTAAAATACGAATACCGGCCTGACCAATAGGTTCCTTATTTGAATTGTCATAAACAGTTCCACTTATTCTAAAGTTGGACTGAGCATTTACCGTTATACCCAAAAGACACAGTAAAATTGTTGCGAATATCGATTTTCCCATTGATGTTCCAGTATATGATTTTATTCTGTTATTAAGTTCTAAGACTTCGACTTCGGGAAAAGGTTTAATAGCATTTCCGCTTTTTTTGCTATATAATAGTAAATAAAAGTTAAAGAATGTCTCCTGTATTAAATATACATATCCGAACTTACTTCATGCTTGATAATTTCAGAAAAAGGTAACAAAGGTGACAACTTTCTCTCTATTCATCCGAATCAGTAGTTGAAAAACATTCTTTTAAATTATACTCTCAGATTCCGCTATTTACTAACGCAGCCTCCCGGCTTTGTTTTTCATTTTGCCTTGATGCAAAACGAAACAAAAGATCAAGACTGCGTCTACATCCCGACCCGCTCAGCCCTCGAAAGCTAAGACAAATAAAAATGATTATCGCTGATATCTATCTGTCTTTTAACGCTTTCTTCGTGCAGCGGGTACCCCGGGCTTCCGCCGAGGTCGAAAACCTGACGGGGTCACAGACCCTTTTGTAGGCTGGCGCAAGCGAAGTTGTGCGTCAGCCTGGGCGCATACAGGGGTGAAGCCGTAATCTGACCAGTGAAACGGGCGTAAAAACTAAATGCTGTTTGAGCCTGAAAGGCGAGTTTTATTTAGTTTCGCCCGTGAACGTAGTCAGATAGGCAGAGCCTCGCAGCGCCAAAGACCTTTTGGTTCCTTTTGGGGCTTTAGCCAAAAGGAACACAAGCAATCTCTGATTGCGCGTAGTAAATAGCATAATTTAAAAGAACGATTTTCAAATACTGATTGACATTATTAAGCCTTTTTAGAAATCCGCTAAACACTAAAAGTTAGAAAAGGTAACAAAAGTAACAACTGACTCTCTATTCATTATATTCAATAGCTTGATTGTTTTTTTGAGTCATCTCTTCGGCTGATTTTCTGATTGTCTCCTGAAACTCTCTTTCTTCTTCCTCTTTCCATAATCTATATTCCAGTTCTTCCTGCAAAATACGTTCTTTCTCCTTCACCTCAATAAGTATCTTTTTCTCCTTATTTTCGATATCGCTTTCTTTAGAAGCCGCCATCTTCAGGGTCTTTTCATCCGGAGAATATTCTTTCACGGTTACTGTCTTTCCTGCCAGATACAATTCGCCGTACTCATCTACAACATATTTATAGCGGGTGGTAGTTACTGTACGACCTTGTTCTACCCTTTGCTTTAGTATCTGCCGTGCTTTTTGAGCCAGGCGCTCGTCTCTTTCCAGACGGGCATTATTGACCATTTCCTCAAAATCGGGATATTTGATCATCCACTGATAAAATGTTTTGCGGCTGATGTTGTGCATTGAGCAGATTTCGCCTAATGTATATTCATCCTGCTCTATTGCTTCCACCATTTGCTTTCCTAGTTTATCCGTATACTTTGCCATAGTTGTAATGTATTTTTTTAAGTATAGATAAAAAACAGAAAATTACCCTGAATACATACATACCATGGAGTGCAAAGACTCTGCTTCGTCTGTTGGACTCCATATCGGGTAGAGCAGAACCCTACCCTTACGAGTCGTCGAAAATTTCCAATTATTATGAACTATTTACGAATCCAACTACTGATTGGCATTATTTACGATTTATTAAAACGATAAAAGTGTGTACTCGTATTTTTATATTTAATTTTGAAGTTTTAAGAGTTTAAATCACAGCAAGTACTTAATTATATATTTCTTACTTGCCTAAGTAATAAAGAGGTCTGGTACCTCAAGTTGAGTTTATGAGAAGAATAATAGGCGGTGCAATAATTGTTGCATTATGTTTTTCGTGTTCGAGGCAACACTATGTTATAAAGAGTATGGATGCGCAGCGGTATCCGTTGGTTGCAACCCAATATGAAGGCAAAGCTCCCGAAATGTCGGCTATGGTGGCCGGATACAAGGTGTTGCTGGATAAAGAAATGGGACAGGTTATCGGAACTTCCGATCAGGATATGAGTTATGGACGCCCCGAAAGTCTATTAACAAACCTCACATCTGACGTAATGCAGGCATACGGGGAAAAAGCAACAGGCGGCAATTGCGATTTTGCATCAGTCAATGTTTACGGGCATAGAGCCAATCTGGGGAAAGGTAATATTACAGTCGGTAATATTTTTGAAATATATCCATTCGAAAACACACTGGTATTGATCAAATTGAAAGGCAGCGATTTGCAAGAAGCATTCGAATCTTATGCTAAAATAGGAGGAGCAGGCATTTCGTCTACAGCACATTTGGTCATCAAGGACGATAAATTAGTAAGTGCTACGGTAAAAGGAAAGCCCGTTGATCCGAATAAAATATACACTATCATGACACTCGACTATCTGGCAGACGGCAATGATGGCATGGAAGCTTTTGCTAAAGCTGTAGAAGTAATCGAGCCGGGTATCACTCTTCGTGATGCAATGATGGATTATGTAAAACAACAAACGGCTGCCGGAAAACCGGTGTCGTCTGTATTGGATGGACGTATAACTATTGAAAAATAAAGGTCTCAGACCTATTTACGGCTGCTTCAGTAGACGAGTTTACCAGAACAATACAGAATTAAATACTTACTATTACTTAAGAATATGAAATTAAAATATATAACCTTTCTGCTGATATTGATAAGCGTTTCATTGATCGCAGAGGCTCAAAAAAAAGTAGTGATATTAGGCACAAACGACACTCACAGTCGTATAGAGCCATTACCGGCAAATGACAAACAATATGCCGGCATGGGAGGAGTGGAAGCCAGATCGGCTTTCATCAAACAAGTACGGGCAGAGAATGAAAACGTACTGTTATTTGATGCAGGGGACTTTGTGCAGGGAACGCCTTATTTCAACTTATTTCATGGGCGGGTAGAAGCCGAAGCGATGGATATGATGAAATATAATGCCGGGACTTTAGGCAATCATGAGTTTGATTATGGGCTGGATACCCTTAAAATGATAATCAAAAAACTAAAATACCCGATAGTTAATTGTAATTATGATTTTTCGAATACAGTAATGAAAGGCATGATTAAGCCCTATATTGTATTGAAGAAATTCGGACTGAAGATCGGTATTGTCGGAGTCGGCGTAGACCCTGACGGACTTATCCAGAAAAACAGATATCAGGGAATGATATTTAAGCCTGTAATAAGTACAGTTAATTTCTATGCCAAAATATTGAAAGAAAAAGAAAAATGTGACCTCATCATCTGTCTGTCTCATATAGGGTATTCTGATGATATAATATTGGCCGAACAATCTAAAAATATCGACCTGATTATCGGCGGACACTCTCATACATATATGGAGCAGCCCGATAGACGCAAAAATATAGACGGACAAGACGTATTGATATTTCAGACCGGAAAGAACGGAGCTTTTATAAATAAATACGAAGTTGAATTGGATAAAATTAAAAAATAGGATGATAAAAAAACACACTCTCTTATCCTGTCTGATATTGCTTGTTTCAGTAGGAACTCTGTTTGCTAAAGGCAAAATCGAACCGGGTATCTATAAACATGCCGATAAACAAAGAATGCAGCAGTGGGTCGATTCTGTATACAACAGCATGACTCAGGACGAAAAAATCGGACAGCTTATAATTATACATGTAACGGGGGATAATACAGACGCAAACAAGCGGCGGATAAATAATCTTGTACAGAATGTCTATGCAGGAGGAATTCTTTTTTCGAAAGGAACTCCTACCGATCAGGCTGAGTTAACCAATCTGGGGCAATCGGGAGCTAAAATTCCTCTTTTAGTTACAGCCGATGCAGAATGGGGGCTTTCAATGCGATTGTCAAACACAACCCGTTTTCCTAAAAACATGATGATCGGAGCTATCCGTGACGACTCTCTTATATATCGGTACGGATTGGAAATGGCTCGTCAGTGCAGATTAATGGGTATCCATGTCAATTTCGCTCCGGATATCGATGTAAACAGCAATCCCGACAATCCGGTTATAGGTATCCGCTCTTTCGGCGAAGATTCCGACAAGGTTGCCGAGTGGGGAATTGTTTATGCCAAAGGTGTTGAAGACGGAGGTGTACTACCCGTGGCGAAACACTTTCCGGGACATGGTGATACTTCCACCGATTCTCATTATACCCTGCCTTTGATCACGCATGATAAAAACCGCTTGAATGAAGTGGAACTCTCTCCTTTCAAAAAATACATAAAAGAAGGACTCAGCAGCATCATGATTGCTCACCTGAATATACCCGCATTGGACGATTCGGGTGCTCCGAGCTCTTTATCTAAGCCTATAATAACAGATTTACTTAAGAATAATTTAGGTTTTCGGGGGCTTATATTTACCGATGGTCTGGCCATGCAGGGTGTAGCCAAAGAAAAAGATATGAGCCTGCGGGCAATATTGGCAGGCAACGATATGCTTTTGGGACCATCTTCACCCGAAAAAGAATTTAAAGCATTACAAGCAGCTGTAGCAGATGGCTCTCTGAGTATGGATGTTGTAGAAGATCGTTGTAAAAGAATCCTCGAATACAAATACCTATTAGGGCTGAATGGATACAAACCCTCGAACGTTGACAATCTGATAAACAGACTTAATACGCCTTATGCTGAATGGTTATGCCGGAAACTAAACGAACAGGCTATCACCTTGCTTAGAAATGATGACAAAGTAATCCCCCTGAAGAATCTCGATAAACGTAAAATAGCGGCCGTTGCCTTGGGCGAAACGCCAGACAATTCATTTCAGAACACACTGAAGCTTTATGGAGATGTCACATGCTTCACTGCATCCGGTACATCGGATATAGCCGATATAAAAAAACAACTTGAGGGGTTCAATACCGTAATTGTTTCGGTACATACCACCGGAACTTTTTCGGGAGCAGCAGTAGACAGCTTAATTGAAGGTAAAGAAAGCATCGTAACCTTTCTTGTATCCCCTTATTTGATGTCGAAGTATGCTTCATCGGTCAAAAGCACAAACGGGTTGATTATGGCATATGAAAATACACCTTTCGCTCAGGAATATGCAGCGCAGGCTATTTTCGGAGGAAATGCTATCCGGGGAAAACTACCGGTATCGGTATCCGGCTTATTTGATGTAGGTGATGGCATGAAAACATCAAAAGTACGTTTGTCCTATAATGTGCCGGAAGAAGTCGGGATTCGTTCTTACAAGCTTCAAAAAATAGAAGACATCGTTCGGGAGGGATTGGCGGCACACGCTTATCCGGGTTGCGAAGTTCTGGTAGCCAAAGACGGAGTAGTTATTTACAATAAAGCGTTTGGCTCTTTTGAATATGACAATAAACGCCCGGTCTTAACAAGTGACATATATGATTTGGCTTCCATGACTAAAGCCGCCGCCACCGTACCTGCTGTCATGAAATTATATGATGATAAGAAACTCTTATTGCAGACTCCGTTGAGCGATTATGTAAAGCAGCTCAGGCATACCGATAAAGATAAGATTACAATACGTCAGGCTCTGTTTCACGAAACAGGGTTAACTTCGTTCATACCATATTATCTTCCCGCTATCGATCAGGACAGTTATTCGGGACAGTTGATTGTTTACCGTCAAACCGATGGATATCCTGCATTGATCGATAATGGAGCATGGGCAAGAACAGACTTCAAATTTAAGCCCGAATTAATATCTCAGATATCTAAACCCGGATTCACGAAGCAAATAGCCGACAACCTGTATGTAAGCGATAGCTATAAGGACATCATGTTACAAAATATAGCCAATAGCAAGTTAAGATCGAAAAAATCATATTTGTATAGTTGTCTTAATTTTATATTATTGAAAGAAGCGGTTGAAAAAACAGCAGGAACAGATCTTAATACTTTTCTGCAAAACAATTTTTATTCAAAACTAGGGGCCGTTACGACAACCTACAATCCCTTGACCAAATTTGACAAAAGTATAATTGCACCTACGGAACAAGACGACTTTCTGAGAAAACAGCTGTTACAAGGTTATGTTCACGATGAAGGCGCAGCTTTTCTTGGAGGAATATCCGGAAACGCAGGTTTATTCTCGAATGCAAATGACTTAGCTAAGCTTTTTCAGATGTGGCTTGATCAGGGTACATACGGTGATGAAAAATATCTGAGTAAAGAAACCGTAAGAATGTTTACAATGACAAAAAGCCCGAATAGCAGAAGAGGACTAGGTTTTGACAAACCGGACATGCAGAATACAAAATCAAGCCCCACCTCTCCTTCCACTCCGGCGAGTGTTTATGGACATACAGGTTTCACCGGAACTTGCTTTTGGGTAGACCCTGATAATGATTTAATATATATATTCCTGTCTAACAGGGTGAACCCTTCAAGAACCTCTAAAGATTTGATGAAATTGAATATCCGTCCACGTATCCAGGAAGTAATTTATAATGCAATAAAGTAATTTTTTTCATCAAAGGTATTGTATATATAAAATATTGTCCTACCTTTGCACACGCAAAACGGTTAATGGTGCCATAGCTCAGTTGGTAGAGCAAAGGACTGAAAATCCTTGTGTCCCCGGTTCGATTCCTGGTGGCACCACTTTCAAAAGCAAGACATTAAAGCTAATCAATTATTAATAAATTGATTAGCTTTTTTTTATTTTATTATATTTGTCTAGCCGCTGCAATCTATTCTTCTTTTTACTAATCTTCCAATAGATGAATACAATAGTTGATGATTGGTTCTTTAGTTGATTCTCCGTCTCCCAATGTATATTGAATAGAAGGCTTCTTTATAAGATCCACATTTTCGCCATACAGCTTAGACTGTATAACTCTAATTGAATTAATTTTTTTAGGAATGCTCTTGTAGTTCATTCCTGTTTCAGTCTTTCCTTTTTCCGCTATTTTATTTCTCTTAGCACATCTTAATATGAAGTTCAGTAGATTGTATTTTAATGTATTCTTGTGTAATATCTTCAGTGACAAAATAGAAGAGTGGTCTGCTGTTACTTCTATCAATACGCTTGAATCTATTTCTTCAATAATTATGGTTGCAGGTATTATTTCATCAAATTCATGGTATTTTTGGAATACAATTTTTGCTTCGGAAGGACTGATATAACAGGTTTTCTTTCCATTATGCCATAAAATCCATACTTCAACCATATCCTTTATATGAGTTGGGTTAGAATCCCACTTTAAAACCCAGATAGTACATTTATTAAAATGAAGTCCGGGTATAATAAAGCCTTCAAAAGGCAATAAATTCATAACAGATTCCATATTTAAATTATATTTATATTTTCATAGTCTTGCATTGTTTTGAAAAGAAAATTTCAGGACATTCTTTGGTTATGATTCGAATATTATTGACATTCATAATAGGAAAAAAATATATTAAATTCCACATTCATCCGGATGGATAACCTTCTTAAAATAACGATAATTCAAAAAAGATTTATGAAGCTTTGGTATGATCAGACGATTGAAAAGGGTTTAGATTTTAAGCATATCTATGAGTTTGGAATTCTTAGTTCTAATGAAAAACATGTACGGGTGGTTTATCTGTTGAAAAGGAAAATAATATTCAAGTAATATAATTAAGTATTCAGGTCAGATTTAGACAAGTTCTTAATTTTTTGATATTAATCGATTATTTATTATCAAGCTAAAGATATCATCCCTAAAATTTCGGGCTACCGGTATTTTATAAGAGGCTATAGTCAATTGATTACCATCAATGGCTGTAACCTTTTCTATATTTATAATATACGAACGGTGAGTCTGGTGAAAAATATTCTGAGGTAACGATTCATAAATTTGTTTCAGAGTAGTATATACTATTTCTTTAGATGAAATAGTTTGAATAACAACATAATTCTGCATACTTTCAATAAAAAGAATATCTTTAAATTGAATCTTCTTTAGCTGCTTGTCACTCTTTACGAATATATAATCGTTAGTTCTTATTTGTTCTGTCTGAAACAGATTATGAATCCTGTTCACCGATTTCAGAAAGCGGTCAAACGACACAGGCTTTAAAAGATAATCCACTACATCGAACTCATAGCCTTTGAGGGCATATTGCTCATATGCTGATACGATTATAACTTTGGGAGGATTCGTAAGATTTGATAGCAGTTCTAAGCCTGTCATCTCAGGCATTTCAATATCAAGAAATATAAGGTCGGCTTGCTGGGTTTTTAATAGAGTGTTTAGCTGAATAGCATCTTCACACTCACCAGTCAAAGTGAGAAAATCTATTTTTTCGATATAGCTCCGTAAGCCTTTTCTTGCCATCGGCTCATCATCTGTAATGATACATTTTATTTTCATATCAATCAGTGCTTATAGTCAATTTAACAACAAACATATTTTCTGTTTGTTCAATATTTAAGTTGTATCTATTGGGGTATAAAAGGTCGAGCCGTCGTTTCAGATTCTCAATACCTATCCCTTCATTTTTTTTATTACCTGTATTTTGAGATTGGGATATTGAATTTTTTATCTCAAACTCTATTTGATTCTCGTTAAACCTCATTTCCAATTGTATTTTGTACTTACCCCTTACATATTTAAACGCATTCTCGATTAAAGGCTGAAATAATAGAGGGTGTATTTTCTGCATTTTCAATTCCGGATCGAAATGCATATCTAAAACGAGCCGTTCGGTCATCCGTAACTGTTGAAAAGCAATATAAGACTTTAAGTAATTTATCTCCTGCTCCAAGGTCACCTCCTGTTCTATATCATAAAGCTGATACCTCAACAAATCTGATAATTGCTCAATACTCTGTTTTGCGTCCTTATTCGTTTCATCTACCTGAAAATAAATAGTGTTCAAAGCATTGAATAAAAAATGTGGATGATATTGCGACTTCAGAAATTTCAGTTCGGTCTCTAATTGATTGACCTTCACTTTTTCCAATTGAAGGCTTTGTTCAATAAAACTTTTGAACAGGATTCTATTGCGTATTATCGTATAGTATAGAAACAACAGAATAGATAATGTCACATTAATTAATGGAGATTCTCTCCACACACGAGACATAGGCATCTGAATGATACAAAAAGCAATAAATACATGTATAACATTTAAGATGACGAAGTTTATCAGAAAAACAAATAAATATTCTTTCCAATTTGCTTTCCTTTTATCCTTATTTCTATTAATAAAAAACAAGGCTAATCGTCGATAAATATAGCTTCCGAAATACAAAAAAACAACAGTTACAGCCAAATATAGTAAACGCACTTTTGAAAAAGGAAATGTACCGATCTCCCATATTTGCTTACCATCAGCAATATCTATAACAATAAACAGACATATTGATAATACTAATGCTAAAAAGAAATGCGTAATCCATTCGTGTTTTATATTCATTCGTTACGTTATTACATTCTATACTATACTACAAATCTATTTATTCTGTATGCGTAAATATACAAACTAAATCTGTCATGCGACAGGTTCATACGAACGAAGGAAAACATCGTCCATAATGACATCTAAAACTATCATATATAAAAACATAACAACCCTTTAACGCCGGCGATCAGATAAATTAGAACTTTTCACAATATATGGAGGGAATTCTTCTGTTTCAGCTAACATATACCTTATATACAAACCTATAGTTCCTACGGTAAACAACAGCAGTCCTTCCAAGAAGGAAACTATAATAATAAACAAAGCCCAATCTGCCATTAAATGCCCATTAATAAGCCTTATAATGGCATAAGGAATAAGCATAAGAGATAAAATAATAATGCCGAATCCCAGATAAATCGAGAGATACAGAAGCTTGGTACTAAACGAAAGAATACCTTGAAAGGCTAAATTTAACATTTTCTCGAATAATTTATTATTTGATTAAAATAAGAGGTGCAAACTTGAGACAGCTTGCACCCTTTACTTCTGTCTTTAGAATTCTATTTTATAGCTAATATTAGGCATAATAACAGCAGACCTTTCCATCTGCATTTCCTTTTTTACAAAATTATAAGCATAACCATTATACTCTTCATAACCTGTGGCATTTACCATTTTCAGGGCAAACTCATGTGCAAGCTTTCGCTTATTCATTTTGAAACTCACCGTGAAATCAAATATAAACGCTGGATTCAACTGTTTTTCAAATGCTCTCGATTCATCGAGTACCTCATCTTTTGCGTTCAGAGACGCTTGTTCATCAATAGGAGTATAACGATCCCCTCCCTGATAGGTCAGACGGGCACTTAGCCCGAAAATATTTTGCTTATGTTTTCCCAATAACCATTCTTTTCCACCAAGCAGGTTAAACAGGTAGTTCCTGTTATACTTCGTATCTCTCCATGTTCCTTCCAAATCTCTGTATTTTGACTCGAACAGAGATCCCGTGAACAAGTAATAATAACCATCTGCCAAATAACGCTCAAGTGTTATATCAATTCCATAATTACGTCCTTTTCCCCCATTTACCAAAGCTTTTCGAAGAATCAGGTTATTAAAATTAATAATAGAAAATGAATTATCTGCAGCCATAGGTATGTCATACAAATGTTGATAATAAGGTTCAATCTTTAGATGTAAGTTTTTAGATATAGTCCAATCGTATGACATAACAAAATGATGTGCTTTTGCAAAATCCAAATCCTTATTCACCAACTCATTACCAGTCTCGGGAGTTTTTACAAAATAATATTCCAATCTCTCTCTTTGTGCATGCTTTCCATATGCCAAACCAATGGAATGCTTATTGGTCAATTGCATCTTTAAACCGGCACGAGGCTCTATGCTCCATTTGTCTGTCAATTTAAAATATTGTCCGGTTATCCCAACATTAACCGAAAATTTGTTACTTAACTGAATTATCGAATTACTATATGCCGAGTAAGCCATTGAGTTCCCATCATCGTCTCCATAATTAATCATAGGTAACGGATCTGTACCAAAATCGGGGCTTCGGTCTGCTCTCAAATTATAACTAAGCGAGGTTACATTTATACCGGTTCGGTTTGTGTGTTTCGACGAATATTTTTTGTTCATATGAGTTGTAAAAATAAGGTCAGTATTGCTTCGCTCGAAATCGAAATATCGAGAAGGTGTCAACTCTTTATTATACCAATCATACCAGTTATGGTCATTTTTATAAGTTGCAGCCAAAGTAGATTTAATATAACCCGAGTTTCCCAAAAAGAATTTATGGTTCAAACCGCCTGCAACCATTTCACGGGTAAGTCTGATTGTTTGCTGATCAGATTGTATTTCCCATTTATCTATATCAGACTCGTACTCCGATGTATAATCATCGATTAGCCCGATGCCCCATACCGAAAATATTCCTGACCTTCTAGTAGGAAAATTCATCTTAAATGACAAATCCTGATATTTCATTCCTGTAGCACGTCCAACCATTGATTCTGGCAGTAATGCCATCGAAGAATACCTGTAATTGAAAATATAAGATGATTTTCCTCCTTTTTTGAAAGGTCCTTCCGAAGCGACATCAATTCCGGTTACTCCTATCTGAACAGTATTTTCTCTTTCCCAACGATTTCCTTCACGCATATGCAAGTCAAAAACACCGGATAACGCATTGCCATATTCAGCAGGAAAAGCTCCTGTAAAAAAATCGGAATTGCCTAAAACCTGCGAACTTAGTCCGGATAATATACCTCCTCCCAATCCTGTAACATCAGGAAAGTGAGTCGGATTAGGGATTTCAATTCCTTCGAGTTTCCAAAGTAGTGTTTGAGGCGAATTTCCCCTAATAGTAATACTGTTGCTCGATACACTTCCGGCGACTCCCGCAAATGACGAGACTAAACGTGCAGGATCGTCAAAACCACCTGCATAACGATTTGCTTCCTCGACACTTAACATACGGGCACTTGCTAATGCCATTGGGTTGATCGATTCCTGTTTATTTATTTTAGGTCTCACTATAATTTCTTCCATCTGATTCACGTTCTCTTTTAGTGAGAATGTTAAGAATGTCTCTTTGGATGAAGATACTAGTACTTCCTTTATCTCCATTGGTTCATACCCGACTAACATTGCTTGTATATCATAACGCCCAATAGGTAATTTATCGAATATGAAATTCCCTAATGAGTCGCTCATTACACCTCGGGGAGGATTTATGTTAGTTATCGAAACAGATGCCCAAGACAATATCTCTCCCGATGAACTATCTAGAATTACTCCTCTAATGGGTTTACTTGTTTGAGCAGACATTGCTCCAAACATTAGGCTCAAAATAAAAAACAGTCCCAACTTTAAAACATTCATAATGTATAAATTCTAAATTTTCATTAATAAAAATCAACCCCATAAAAATGTGGTCTATAATTATTTACCACTGTTTTATGTGCATTTAAGCAGTTTCAAAGCTAAACTGAAGCAATACGGCTATCAAATTAATATGACGGATGGAATACTTTACTTGATGAATGAAAAAATATATAGGTGAAATTTATTATTCAGAATATAAATGCTTTTCTTTGACGAGACACAAGTCAAAGAAGAATACGAAAAGTATGTTAATCAACTTTTATGAGAAAAACATAAAGTCTCTGCCACAGGTCTAATACGTCTATATTAAGTTTAAAATTGGAACACATTTGACAGACAGATATAAATTATAAAAAACACCGACATTACAAGTTTTATTATTACTCCATTATTTTAATAAAAATTATAAAAAAAAACCAAGACACAAAATAACGAAAACAGTTATAAAACAACATTTAAACTATCTAAACAACAAAATAAGCACACACACATCGACCTTTTTTACGGAAAAATATTGTAAATAAATTAAATTAATTATAACAGTCTATTCTCTGAAAAACTAAATATTATCTTTGCCACAGAATGATTAAGGTAAAAAGATTATTGTTTTAGAAATTCAGGCATCCGATGTTTAATAGCGGTAAAATAAATAAGATAAAACATTCGCTAAACTATACCTTTCAGGTATCGCCTAAAGTGTTAACAACACTACAGACTAGCTTTGGGTCAATCGGATTCCAATCTCAAATATTGCTTAGAAGTATCTACCAAGAATCGTCAAACCACCCTTCCCAAAAGGTAAGTAAATATACATTCTCCCAAGTATATACAAAACGAACGAATGACGTGTCGACATAATTAGAGTGTATCTTATTAGTACTCATATCAGATTTTCGTTTTTTACGCAAAATCTTAAGAATTAATATCCTCCATTATAGTTTCTAAATAAAAGTTGCTTTATGAAAAGAGTAATAATATCCACTCTTAGTTTGAGCATATTATTCGTGATGATTGCCTGTCAGGGAAAAAAGGAAGAAAAAGCAGAGCTTGCTGTATATCCGGCTACTTTTCCTCTCCAAAAAGACACACTGGTAACAAATGAATATGTCGCAAAAATACAATCTGTAAAAAACATTGAAGTGCGTGCACAAGAAAAGGGCTTCCTTCAAAAAATATCTGTCGATGAGGGACAATACGTGCACGCCGGACAAGTCCTTTTTACTATTATGCCACAACTTTATCAGGCAGATGTAATGAAAGCTCAGGCCGAAGTAGAGCAAGCAGAAATCGACTACCGCAATTCGACTACACTGGCACAAAATGATGTTGTATCACAAAACGAAAAAGCGATGTCTAAAGCCAAGCTTGATGCGGCTAAAGCCGCACTTAAATCGGCGCAGACACATCTTTCATTCACGACCATCAAAGCACCTTTTGCCGGTATTATTAACCGTATTCCGCTAAAAACGGGGAGCCTTGTCAACGAAGGAGACTTACTTACCAGCCTGTCAGATAATACTGGTATTTATGCTTATTTTAACCTTTCGGAGACAGAGTATCTTAACTACCAAAAGCAGGCGGATGAGAAGAATAACAACAAAGCAGGTTTGGTATTGGCAAATGGAGACATCTTCCCTCAAAAAGGTATTATTCAGAACATTGAAGGGGAATTCGACAGTGAAACGGGGAATATAGCCTTTCGGGCTTTATTTCCAAATCCCGACCAGTTATTGCGAAATGGGCAGTCGGGAAAAGTACAAATGGATATTCCTCTGAAAAATGCCCTGATTATTCCTCAAAAAGCGACATTCGAATTACAAGGTCAGAAATATATCTTTATAATAGACAATAATGGAGTAGTGAAATCTAAACAGATAACTATAGCCTATGAACTTCCCGATATTTATATTATCGGATCCGGATTGTCTGAAAAAGATAAATTTCTGCTCGAAGGTCTTCAAAAGGTCAAAGATGGCGACACAGTAAAAACAACACTAGTAACAGCTGAACAAGCGTTGAAGTCGTTGAAACTTAATGCAGATTGATAATTCACCTCTAAAAGAGAATTGTTATGTTTAAGAAATTTATCCGCAGACCGGTTCTGTCAATTGTAATTTCGCTTGTTATCGTATTTTTTGGTATTATTTCTCTCGTAAACCTTCCGGTGACACAGTTCCCGGCTATATCTCCTCCAAAGGTAAATGTGACAGCAGAATACCCGGGAGCTAATAACGAGTTGCTAGTAAAAGCAGTTATCATACCCATTGAACGAGTTCTGAACGGAGTACCCGGAATAAAATATATTACATCTGATGCCGGTAATGATGGCGAAGCATCTATTCAACTGGTTTTTAACTTGGGGACTGATCCTAACGAAGCTGCAGTCAATGTACAGAACCGTATATCATCGGCTGTGAATAAATTACCACCCGAAGTAATCAGGGAAGGAGTAAAAATAACACGCGAGGAGCCAAACATGCTCATGTATGTCAATCTGTACAGTGATGATCCTGCCGCTGACCAGAAGTTCTTGTTCAACTATGCCGACATAAATATTCTAGACGAGTTGAGACGTATCAACGGTGTAGGTTTTGTCGACATACTCGGCACTCGAACCTACGCTATGCGTATTTGGTTAAAACCCGATCGTTTGACTGCGTATAACATATCGTCACAAGAGGTAATGGATGCTTTGAGCAGCCAAAGCATAGAAGTGTCGCCCGGCAGGGTCGGCGAGAGCTCGGGTAAGCGTTCGCAATCATTTGAATACGTACTGAAATATCCCGGACGTTATTCTACCGAACAAGAATATGGCGATGTGATATTGAAGAAAAAGCCGGATGGAGGATTTGTCAAACTCAAAGATGTTGCTGACATAAATTTCGGCAGCATGGTTTATGACATATATTCTAACCTCAATAAAAAACCATCGGCAGCAATCACTATTAAGCAATCATATGGTTCTAATGCAAGTCAGGTGATAAAAGATGTAAAATCATTGATGGCTGAATTACAGAAAACTAATTTTCCGAAAGGAATGCATTACGAAATCAGTTACGATGTTTCTCGTTTTCTCGATGCATCAATGGAAAAAGTGATCCATACTCTTTTCGAGGCATTTATACTTGTTGCTATCGTTGTTTTTCTATTTCTCGGAGATTGGAAATCGACTCTGATTCCGACGATTGCAGTACCGGTGTCTCTGATAGGCAGCTTCGCCGTGATGTGGTTATTCGGTATTACGCTCAATATGATTTCGTTATTTGCTCTGGTTATGGCTATCGGCGTGGTTGTAGACGATGCCATTGTGGTGATAGAGGCTGTACATTCCAAAATGGAAACCGAACACCTGACTCCGCTCAAAGCTACAGAGGCGGCTATTACCGAGATAGGCGGTGCAATTATAGCTATCACGCTGGTCATGGCATCCGTATTTATACCTATTGCCTTTATGCCCGGACCTGTGGGCGTTTTTTACAGACAGTTTTCGATTGTAATGGCTTCGTCTATTACTATTTCGGGACTATGCGCCTTGACTCTTACCCCGGCACTGTGTGCACTTATACTTAGTAATAAGCATGACGAAAAGAGAAAGCAAAATGTGATCACAAGGTTTTTGAATAAATTTGATCATTCATTTAAAAACGGTTCCGAAAAATACAAATCTGTACTCAAAAGAACCGTTGCTCGAAAAGCCATAACTTTTCCATTACTTCTTCTGTTCTGCGGGTGTGCATACTTTCTTAACAATATGCTGCCTTCCGGTTTTATACCACAGGAGGATCAGGGTATGATTTATGCCGAAATTGTAACACCTCCGGGATCTACACTTGAACGAACCAACCAAGTAGCACGCCAATTACAGGATATTTGTGAAAAAGTAGACGGTGTAGAATCGGTGTCTTCTCTCGCTGGGTACGAAATTCTAAATGAGGGTACAGGCTCTAACTCAGGATCTTGCCTTATCAACTTGAAAGAGTGGAAAGACAGGTCGAAAAGTGCTTCACAAATCATTGAAGAGCTGGAGGAAAAAAGCAAAAATATTGTCGGTGCCGACATCGAATTTTTTCAACCGCCTTCTATACCTGGTTATGGTACAGCGAGTGGATTTGAGCTGAGGTTGTTAGACAAAGATAATACAGGTGATTTTCATGCTATGGAAAAAGTCGCTAAAGATTTTGTAGGCGAGCTGAATAAAAGGCCAGAACTAAAATCGGTATTCTCATTCTATTCTGCTAGTTTTCCTCAATATATGCTCAACGTGGATAAAGAAATGGCAGCTCAAAAAGGGGTCACCCTAGACAATGCAATGAGTAATCTCTCTACAATGATAGGCTCCGACTACGAAACAAGTTTTATTAAGTTCGGAAGACCTTATCAGGTTATTGTTCAATCCGACCCGAAATACAGGGCTCTGCCTGAAGATGTACTAAAGCTTACGGTAAAGAACGATAATGGCGAAATGGTTCCCTATTCGGATTTTATGAAGCTGGAGAAAGTGTATGGCTTATCTGAAATGACCCGCCATAACATGTACAACTCAGCCGAAGTTGAAGGTAATCCCGCCACCGGATATAGCAGTAGCCAAGCTATTAAAGCGGTACAGGAAGTAGCCCAAAAGAGCCTGCCAAAAGGATATGGTATCGATTGGGAAGGATTATCGAAAGATGAGTCATCAAAGGGAAATGAAACAATCTTCATATTTCTTATCTGCCTTGGATTCGTTTATCTCGTATTATCGGCTCAGTATGAAAGCTTTATTCTTCCTCTGCCTATTATTCTATGTCTGCCTGCAGGTATCTTTGGGTCAATGCTGTTCCTCAAGCTTGTCGGACTGGAGAATAATATTTATGCTCAGATTGCCATGCTGATGCTTATCGGATTGCTTGGTAAAAATGCTGTGCTTATTGTAGAATATGCTGCTCATAAAAAAACGCAGGAGGGAGTATCTGTTAAAGAGGCTGCCATAGAAGGTGCTTTTCTTCGGTTCCGCCCTATACTTATGACTTCTTTTGCTTTTATAGCCGGGCTCATTCCTCTTATTTTTGCCTCAGGACCCGGTGCTGTCGGCAACCGTACATTGGGAACAGCCGCTGCAGGGGGAATGTTGATAGGAACAATATTCGGATTGATTCTCATACCCGGACTTTATTATATTACGGGTCTTATACAGGAAAAACTGAAAATGGCAAGATGGGAAAGAGATATACCTTTTACCGAAGATGCCGAATATATTAAACCGTCGAAACCCAATGAAAAGAATAAGAAATAATAAGTATTTTATCCTTATAGCCCTATCTTTTAGTATTTCGGCATGTAAGGCTCCGGTAGCTACCGTAGTTAGTGGAGACATAGAAACAACAGTTCCTCAAAATTTTGGCGAAAATTCAGCAATAGACAGCACCAACAATGAGGCGATAACCCCTTGGAGAGAGTTTTTTACCGATCAGGCACTTGTAAGCCTGATCGAAGAAGGACTTCACAACAATAAAGACCTGCTGATTACACTTCAGGAAGTCGAAATTGCAAAAAGTGAAGTTGCTGCTAAACGGGGAAACATGGCTCCTACAGTCGGCTATAATATTGGAGCCGGCCTAAGTAAAGCCGGACGCTATACGAGTGAAGGCGCAGGTGATGCTACAACAGAAATAAAACCCGGCAAAGAAATGCCCGATCCGTTAGCTGATTTTCAGGGTGGGTTTACGTTAGATTGGGAAGTGGATATATGGAATAAGCTCAGAACCGAGAAGAAGTCTGCTGTAATGCGTTATTTATCAACAGTAGAGGGCAAAAATTTTGTTCTCTCAAGCCTTATAGCTGAGATAGCAACGAAGTATTACGAATTACTCTCACTCGATAATCAGCTTGATATCATAGCTGAATATATTCGATTGCAGGAAAAAGCACTTGAAGTATCAAAAATACAAAAAGAAGCCGCTGCGGCTACCGAACTTGCAGTAAAGCAATTTGAAGCAGAACTGGCAAAAGCAAAAGCTTCGGAGTTTACAATCCGCCAAAGTATTGTAGAAAATGAAAACAAAATAAATACTCTGCTTGGCCGTTATCCCCAGCCTATAAAACGGGATAAGGCATCTTTCATGTCTATCGTACCAAATACGATTTATACAGGAATTCCATCACAGCTGCTTCAAAACAGACCGGATATAAAACAAGCTGAATTTGAACTTCAAGCCGCAAAATTGGATGTAGAAGTTGCACGCAAAGAGTTTTACCCATCGCTCAATATATCGGCGGCACTTGGGCTAGATGCTTTCAAGCCTTCTTATCTGGTGGAGATTCCGAAATCGGTTGCTTATAATGTAACAGCCGGACTGGCAGGTCCACTTATAAACAGAAGTGCTATTGTCTCAAAATTCAAAGAGGCAGATGCTAAACAAATTGAAGCTCTTTATCAATACGAAAAGACTATTTTACAGGCTTACATCGATGTCAGCAATCAGCTATCTAAAATAAGTAATACCGATGAATACTATAAGCTGAAAATGCAGGAAAGCCAAATATTAGATCGGTCGATTGATATTTCGTCTCAACTTTTCAGAAACTCACGTGCCGATTATCTGAATGTATTAATGGTACAACGCGATGCACTGGATGCCAAAATAGATTTGATTCAAGCTAAAGAGAATCAACTAAGTACAGTAGTCAATATATACAAAAGTTTAGGGGGCGGATGGAAATAAAAACAACTTAATTATAAATAGTAAAATACGACTAGTTTGTATTACTTTAATTAAGACTAATCTGTGTTCAAAATTAGACAAATAAGAGATCAGAGAGATAGAAGCACTTGCAAATTATAGTTATATCTATATCCTCCAACAAAGGTAGCTGTTGTTTCAAGAGAAGTAGAGTGTGTACCTCCCAGCAAAGCATCCATTTCGACTGTTACTTTAAATTTTGCGCTATTTGAATTAGCTGTAAATGTACACGGATTAATCAATATATCTACGTAAATAGGAGTTATCAAAGAAATCGACTTATTCACTGTTACAAACGGGGTAAAAGTGGAATTTACATTAGGGACAGTTACATTTGTCTCCAGATTGAGTGTACCCTGATTGGTTACACTTGTTCCGGTAACCGACACCTTTTTCACATTGCGAGTAACCGCAATAGTCGAATTTATCTTGAACGAGAGTAAAACCATTTTATGCTCAAAGAGCAACTTTACTTCAGGATTAGCACCATTAGCTATGATACCTGAAGCAATCATAACATCTGCATTAGCTAAAGCCTTAGCAGAAGTCTGGTCTATCGGTAGTGTATAAGGAATTTGCAATGAAGCTCCATTCGATACGGAATAGGGATAATAAGCATAAAATCGGGCATTGTTAGATCTACCGCTAAAGAATAAACCATCAGCAATTGCTATTATTGACGATGAAGGCTGATCACCAGCAAGAACTTTGTATGGGACATTGCTTTTATTAAGAAATGACATATTTTCTTTTTGATAGCGCATATACACTCCAAACTGATCATCACCGAGCCACCGAACCTGATTATTTCCCGAATCCCACGCCGTTCGTGTTTTGAATAATGGAACCATTGGCTCAACGCTCCCTTGAATTAGTTTCAGAGTCGAACTTTCACGTGAATCGCTGTTTTTTAGAACAACGATCGATTCTCCCTTAGTTTGGGTAACTCCAGCGGTGAAATCAACAGGAATTCTCTGAAAATCAAAGACGTAGTCATCTGATGCACAACTACTAATAAAAGTTATAAAGAATAAAGAGATCACGATCGTAAGTAAAGTGTTTCTCATACCATCCAAAAGAGTCTTTTATACATAAAACAATAGAAATGTCGATTGCCTCACAAAATCGTAAAATACTTCGATCAGTAACAATCGACATTCATTCCTATTATTAAAAATACATTTACAAGATTACAGAACCGCCATCACCTGTTATCCAATCTGCAACAGTTGCGGTAGCGGTTATTCCTTTAGCAGTGAAAGTCAATGTTATCATATTTGCAACACCTGTCGAACCATCTGCAGTTATAGTTGCATCATAAGTCACAGTTTTAGCTGCATCAGCCGGATCTGGTTGAACTACGACTTCCAATGAATAAGAAGCTCCAGGTCGAGTCATCAGGGGTGACCGCGTATCCACCGCAACACTACCTATTCCGGTTTGGCTATTGGCTGTTATTGCTTCCATATCTATCAGATTAGTAGAACCAAATGTGATATCACCTTCTTCGACATCCAGAGTCACAATCGATGGTTGCTGTTTGAGCTTTAACGACACCACCTTAGCAACAGTACTAGTATAGGTCTGATCTGTTTTTAGTGTAAATCGGAGTTGTGTTAATAAGTGGTCGAAGTTTAGTACCGGATTGGAGGCCGGAGCCGAACCTGCCTTAAACCCTGTGGCTTTAGCAAACATCACATCATCGTGACCATTGATTACGATATTAACTTTTGGGGCAGTACCTGCTGTTGCCTCGGCCGATTCAGTACCTTGAGGGGCAAATGCTCTGAATTCAACAATCGAACCATCTGTCGGATAATAATAAACTGTAGAATTTTCAAAAGTCACATCATGTGAAGCAGTTCCCTTAACAGTAGCATTTTTATTGCTGATAAGATTTGTTGCTCCTGCCTTCCACGCAACATTATACGCATAAATTCCAATAGGAAAGTCTACAGTAAAGTCTTTGTCTAAAGGCCCAAGAGAGCTTCTCAAAGAGAGGGATTTAACACCCGCAGTTAATCTGATTTCGTTTGAATCATTTACATCGAGGCCATCATCGCCACTATTGCAACCGAAAAAGCCAAAAGTGAAAATCACCACGGCTAAGCTTGATGAAATTTTGTTCATAATAAAATTGTTAGTCTGTTAATATTAAAGGATTGAAAGATTATCCTTTTGTTTTGTACTATTGTGTTATAATATGTTAATTATCCCTATTAGACGATCTATCGGTGTTTTCTAAGCATGATATTAGAAAAAAGCATATTCATTTATAGATGAAACAATTAAACTACTCAATTGTTTTCATCATTATGAATTTACATATAAATGTAAGAGAAATAGGTTATGCAGCCATGTCAAGAAAATGGCTTTTTATGGCTTCTATCTCAACCTTTATCCACTCTCCTATTTCAAACTTACTTCAATCTTTATATTTAAAGTAGAACATCTATAATCTTGTAGAGACTCTAACCAAAGAGTAAAAGAAAATAGATAAATGTTCATTTATATTGATTAGTCTAATTCCCCGTTTCGTGATCTTCAAATAAATACTAAATGATTAAATAATAAAATAGTATCAGTTTTAGAAAAGAAAGTATTAATTATTAAAGCTATAGCTGTTTATATTTGTGGATAGGAATGTTAACTTAAATTATACCGATCTAATGAAAATAAAATTTTCACTTTTCATCCTATCTTTTTTGTTTAGCCAACTATTTACCGCACAAGTAATATATATTGATAATTCCAGTAAAGATGTTTCATATGATTCATCATTATTTTCAGTATCAGGGAAGGCTTCCGAGACATTTAAACCAATATCAGTAGAAAACATTAAATTATTACCAAGTCTTTTTCTTGAAAGGTATAATCTAAACAGAAAATACCTGTTGAGCTTTGATAATGATAAGCTCTTGCAAAACTTCTACTATGAAGCTGGAATATCTAAAACGGGGCATATCAGCTTGAATAAAGATGAAAACATCGGGGACTTTTATTGGGGATGGGAATCTCCATCGTGCCAGCTAAGAGGACATTTTTTAGGGCACTGGCTTTCTGCTGCTGCATATATGTATGCAGAAACAAAAGATGTTGAAATAAAATCTAAAGCAGATAGAATTGTACAAGAACTGGCTTTATGTCAGAAAATGAATGGAGGACAATGGGTTGGTTCTATTCCTGAAAAGTATTTTGATCTTATGGCTAGTGGTCAACAAATCTGGTCTCCTCAATATACGATCCATAAAACCTTGATGGGCTTGTATGATATGTACTTGCTAACAGGTTCTGAGCAATCTTTGGAAGTGCTTGACAATTTTGCCGATTGGTTTCATCAATGGACACAAAAACAAATAGCTGATAATAATGCGCAGGCTATTTACAGAGGAGAAGCTTGTGGTATGCTCGAAATTTGGGCCGAATTGTATGGACTGACAAAGAAGCAAAAGTATAAAGATTTGATGGAATGTTATGGAAATCCATATATATTCCAAGCTTTGATAAAGGGCGATGATGTATTGTCAAATGATCATGCGAATGCAAGTATACCATGGTCGCACGGATCAGCTAAAGTGTATGAAGTTACGGGTAATCCATATTGGCGTAATATAACCTTCGCTTTTTGGAAAAATGCAGTATTAGATCGAGGTCATTTTTGTACGGGAGGACAAAATGCAGGTGAACACTGGATTCCGCCTCATGAACTTAATCATTTTCTAGGGCAGAATAATCAGGAGCACTGTACAGTTTATAACATGATACGTACAGCCGATTATTTATTAAAATGGACAGGAAACTTTGCTTATGCTGATTACATAGAGCGTAATATATACAATGGGCTGTTGGCACAGCAACATCCTCAAACAGGCATGGTTGCATACTTCTTACCAATGGGAGCAGGATATACCAAAGGTGGAGAGAAAGGATGGGGACATCCGACTATGGATTTCTATTGCTGCCACGGAACTTTGGTTCAGGCACAAGTAAGATATCTTGAGTATATTTATTATGAATATGACAAAGGCATTGCAGTAAGTCAGTATATACCGTCGGAATTAAGCTGGAAGAAAAATAATATACCGGTAAAGATTGAGCAAGACTTTCTGGGTAATCATTATAGTAAAGAATACTCAGCGAGCCGTTGGAATATGAAATTTAAGGTTAGTGCAGAGCAGCCTGTCAACTTTTCAATTTATTTTAGAGTACCTGCATGGTTAAAAGAAAAAGCAATCGTTAAATTGAATGGAATTCCTCAGAATATACAAATATCTGATGGAGGATTTACTCTAACCAAAGAGTGGAATAATGATGAGGTTTCAGTCGAATTTCCGACCCGATTATATGCCGAACCACTTGAAGGTGCACAAAATACAGTTGCATTTATGGAAGGTCCGATTGTACTTGCCGGAATGTGTGATAATGATATGCCTCTATCCGGAGACATAAAAGATATTCATTCAATACTGACCAATGAGTACGATCAAGAATACAAGACTGTAAAATGGAAACAAAGCCATTATAGGACGACAGGACAGTTTCAGAATATACGATTTAAACCTCTTTATGAAGTAGGTGATGAGAAATACACTATATATTTTCCTATCAAAAAGTAATGATTCTATACTTACTTAATTTATGAATTTGACTTGTTGATTTATCAATATTAAATATTTACACCTTTGTTTCGTCTATCACTTTACTCTGGATAAATTCCCGGGCAGATATACCTGTTGCTTTTTTGTCAAAACTCTCCAATAATCAGGAGATAAATTTCATGTTTCTGCCCGAAACTATGCATCAGCAACATCGTTCGGAAAAATCAATAATGCAAGCATTTACAAATTACAAAGTTTTGTTTTCAAACAAAAAGTTTATGCAATATACGCTCTGTCTTACTTTCTTTTACATAGCGGCTTATGCTTTTATTGCAGGTTCACCAGCCGTCTACATCACATATTTCAAAGTATCCGAGGAATACTATGGATGGTTGTTTGCGATCAATGTAGCAGGATTAGTTGGCTTTAGTTTGTTAAATAGACGGTTCGTAAAGATTTTCAACCTTGATCACATCCTACGGACAGCTACCATTATAGCTATGCTTTCAGGTATTACTCTGATGATTCTGGGCAAGTTGGGTTATGGTGGTTTACCGGCTGTAGTTACCGGTATATTTTTTTAATTGCTTTAATATCCTTTGCAATCAGTAGCTCAAAGATACGATCATGTTTTAGAACATGTTAGTAAATGTCCAACACACACTTAATGTTTATATTTTTGTTTATACACTTCGAATCTAATACGGATGGTTTATAAGGACAAAACAGATAAACATCTTACAGAATTGCTCTCGAAAGGCGAAGAAAAGGCTTTTTGCGAACTATACATACGTTATAAAAATCGATTGTTTTTATTCTCATTGAAATTTTTGAAAGATAAAGATCTCACAGAAGATATTGTACAAGATATATTTACTCACCTATGGGAAAGCCGCTATTTTATAGACGCTAACTACAATATCTCATCCTATCTTTTCACTATTACAAAGAACAGAATATTAAATACTCTAAAGAGGTACAGTACAGAAAAAAACATAATAGATATTATTATGAGTAAGAGCTTGGTCGAACAAGTCTCTGCTGACAATGAAATAATAGATTCAGAATATAAGAATCTTTTTAAAGCAGCAATAAATAAATTGCCTCCAACACGGAAAAAGATATTTGTCTTAAGCAGGATGGAGCATATGACGCATAAAGAAATCGCTGCGACATTAAATATTTCGATCTATACCGTTCAGGAGCATATTTCAGAATCGTTGAAATATATTAAGAAATATCTGTCATTACATACAGATATCCACTTTTGCCTTCCATTATTTCTCTATTTTCTTTATCAATAAAAAAACATAAAAATATTTCAGTTTACACCCCCAGTTGTGGAAGGGTTAATTGTATTATATATAAATACCATTAGTAAATGCACAAAAAAGATCTGGATATACGAAAAATTATAGACAATTACCTGACTGACAAATTCTCGAGGCAGGACTTTATTGACTTAATGGATAGCATCTCCAGAGAGGAAGGTGTGTCTGAATTTCAAAACAAGCTTGCTGAAGAGTGGGAAAAGAGTATTAATCAGAAAGACGAAATTGATAGACAGGAAAGATTAAATCTCCACTTCGAAGCATCTAGAATCATTGCAAATTCAGAAAAAGATAAAAGCCAGATTCTCCCTCGATTTAGGCCCAAAGCACGCCACATAATACGTTATGTTGCATCTATTACTATAATTATAGCAACAAGTGTATCAATGTATTTATTAATGAATAAAAGAAACGAGCAGTTCGACCCCAAAATGTGCAGTATTACCATACCTGCCGGCGAGAAAAAAGAAATAAAACTACCCGATAAATCCGATATATACATTAATTCTGCCAGCAGCTTGAAATACCCCGAAATTTTTGATGAAAAACAACGGGTGGTAGAACTTGCCGGTGAAGCATTTTTTAAAGTTACCCCTAATAAAGAAAAACCTTTTATTATTAATACCGGACAGATATCTATAAAAGTTCTGGGAACATCGTTCAATGTAAAAAGTTACGACGAAGACGAATGGATAGGTGTTACCGTATCAACAGGAAAAGTAGCAGTCAGTATTTTCGATGAAAATAGCTCTATTCAATTGACCCCCAACGAGGAATTATGGATAAACAAGAAGAACCATTATTTTCAGAAAAGTAAGAAAGATTTATTACAAGCTTCTTCGTGGAGAAATGGATACTTATACTTTGATAAAGCTCCTATCAAAGATGTAATTAATACTCTCAACCGTAAATATGCAGTAAATATTAAATTAGAACGGCCCAACGAGGAATACTCAATAACGGGCGAACACGATAATAAAAGTCTTCAATCTGTTTTAGAATCTATTTGTTTTATTACCAAATTAAAATATAAAAAGAATGGCAATAATATAACTCTTTATTAAAAAAATAGCCTATGAATAAATGAAAGATTAAGAAAATGAGCAGCAATTACAACATCACTGCTCATACCTTTATCCTGGAACTTCAGATCTACCAAAAATGATAACCAGGAGAAGTAAGTTTAAAAGAATTGTTAACTCTTAAACATCACAAAATTATGAATTTAATTTCAAAAAAACTGATAATAATTGTTATATCGGTAACAGCTTTGTATCCGTTTTTCTCGGGATCGATATATGCAAATAACATCATTTATGAAAAATTTCAAGATAAAAAAATAACTCTGAAATACGTAAACACTCCTATTAAAAGTATTCTGACGTCAATTACCAGTCAAACAAATCTCAATTTTATCTATGAAGAGTCTGTTCTGGAAAAAGTCAAAAACATATCTATTGATATTAAAAACGGAACGTTAAGCAACGTTTTAGATGAAATATCGAAACAAACAGGATTAGTATTCCGTCAGAATGACAATACCATTGCTCTAAGTATGGGCACTGCTGCTCCCCGACAGGCAGCTCCGATACCAAGTAAGAAATCTGAAAGAATTTCGGGAACAATACTGGATATCAAAGACGAACCTCTTATTGGGGTATCTGTAACCATAAGAGGAACAACCATAGGTACGATAACTGATATTAATGGAAAATTTCAGTTAGATGCTCCAGAAAACGAAACTCTTGTATTCTCATATATTGGTTATCAAACAAAAGAAGTTCCGGTAAAAGGAAATTCGACGATTAATCTTATTCTTAATGAAAGTTTAAATGATTTGGATGTAGTTGTTGTTATCGGTTACGGTACACAACGTAAAGGCGACATAACAAGTTCGGTAGCAAATATTAAGTCAGATAATTTTGTAAAAGGTGCGGTAAAAGATGTCGGACAATTAATCCAAGGTAAAGTTGCCGGATTAGCTATCTCTAACCCCAGTGGAGACCCTACAGGAGGAACCCAAATACAATTACGCGGAAACAACTCGATGTGGGGAGCAAACACCGATCCTCTTATCCTTGTTGATGGAATACCAGGAAGCCTCAGCACCGTTGCTCCGGAAGATGTTGAATCTATTGATGTACTGAAAGACGGTTCTGCTGCTGCCATTTATGGTACCCGGGGTACTAATGGGGTAATCCTGATAACAACAAAAAGGGCGCAAGGTGCTCAGATAAATGCGGTAGAATACAATGGTTATGTTAGTACTTCAGCAATAGCAAATAAACTGGATATGCTTAGTGCTAGTCAATTCCGTGAATTATATCCTACCGAAGATCATGGAGGAAATACAGATTGGCTGGACCAAATCACACGAACTCCGGTGAGTCATGTACACAATCTTTCTTTTCAAGGGGGAAATGCAGCGACAAACTATATCGCTAATATAAATTATACGTCCCAACAAGGTATTATGAAGAAGTCGGATAATGAAACCTTTCAAGGACGTATACAGGTTACGCATCGTATGTTCGATGACAAGTTACAATTGAAATTCGGGATCTTGGGTAAACAAAATCAATATGAATCGACTAATAATGCCGGTAGTTGGAATGGTTTCACATACCGTCAGGCTATGCTTCATAATCCTACCGATCCGGTAAAAAATGAAGACGGAAGTTGGTATGAAAATGTTAATAAATTCGAGTATGAAAACCCTCTTGCCCGACTTTATGAGTGTTATGGAAATGTAAAAAACACAGAAATGCGCTACAATGGAAATATTGTTTACAATCCAATTAAAGACCTAACGCTAAGTGCCGTTTTTTCTTATGATCGCCAAAACAGAAATCACGGATATTCCGAAACCAAAAACCATATATCGGCTCTAAGGGATGGACTTTCAGGTTGGTCTTCGGTAGGAGCATATACCAAAATGGAAAAGCTTGCTGAAATTACCGCACAATATAACAAATCTATAAATGCTCACAAATTTACCATATTAGGAGGTTATAGCTACAATGAAACTGATTATGAGGATATCTATTTTTCCAATTACGGATTTCAAGACGATTATATGGGTGGATGGCACAATATAGGAGCAGGTTCAGCTCTTAAAGAAGGCTTAGCAGATGGATCATCCTCAAAAACGACAACCAATCTTATCGGATATTTCGGCCGTGCCACTTATTCTTATATGGATAAATATCTGCTTATGGCAAGTTTCCGCTACGAAGGAGCAAGTCAGCTATGGGGTACAAACAACGAATGGGGAGCTTTTCCTTCGATATCTTTAGGATGGAGAATCACTCAAGAAGAGTTTATGAAGAATCAAAAAATATTTGACGATTTGAAACTTCGTGTAGGATATGGTGTTACCGGATCTCAGCTTAATAGAGGATTCATGGGTATAGCAATGGTTAATTATGGAGGATATGCGTATGTAAACGGAAAATGGGTAAAAACTGTCGTTCCGGCATCAAATGCTAATCCTGACCTGAAATGGGAAAAGAAGAAAGAGACTAATATCGGTGTCGACTTCACTGCTATTAAAGGACGTTTATCAGGAACGATTGACTTTTATAATCGCGAAATAGATGGGTTAATATATGAATACACTGTACCTACTCCTCCCAATTTATATCCTACGACTTGGGCTAATGGAGGTAAATTACAGAATAGAGGTCTGGAACTTCTTTTATCTGGAATTCCTTTTACCAGTAAAGATTTTGAATGGAATACAACTGTTACATTCTCAACTAATTCTAATAAACTGAAAAGCCTTTCGGGAAGTACATTCAAAACCGAATACGACTATTTTGATACAGGAAGTGCAGAGTATTCAGGACAATGGACAACTTCTCACCGAGTACAGGTAGGTCAGAAAATAGGAAACTTCTACGGGTTCAAAGTGGTAGATGTAGACGATCAGGGAAAATGGATTTATTTAGACAGAGATGGCAATAAAGTTGGTTATGATAAATTTACACATGCTCCTGAAGATAAGCATATAATAGGAAATGGTGTTCCTACATGGTACGCCGGATGGAATAATAGTTTCCGCTACAAAAACTTCGATCTGAATATTACTATGCGCGGTGCTTTTGACTTTCAGATAATAAATGCAGCTCGCATGAATTACGAGAATACTAAAAATAGTAGATCCGAAAACAGATTAAAATCTGTAACTGATAAAGTATTTGGGAAAACTCAATTAAGCAAATCGGTTGAGCCCGAATTTAATAGCTATTATGTTGAGAATGGCGATTATTGGAAAATAGATAATATAACACTTGGCTATAGCTTCAATAAGGTGAGTAAATACATCAAGTCGCTTCGTATCTATGGATCTGTATTGAATGCCTTGACTATAACAGGATATGATGGTATCGATCCTGAGCTGGGTATTACAGGGTTAACTCCCGGATACGACAGTAGAGACAGATATCCTACAGTTCGCTCATTCACACTTGGCGTAGGTGTTAAATTCTAACTAATAAATTGAATATAAAATGAAAACAAAAATATTATCATTCGTACTTTTTGGTATTTTCATATTGCTCAATAACACTTCTTGTACCGACTTGAAAAGCGATAGCTATGGGTCAATCCCATCAGACCAATATGAACCTACAACAGATGAAGAAATTGGCTATTTAGTTAATGCAGCTTATGTATCGTGGCGCGAAACAATGTTACTTTGGAATGGTGTTGTTCGCGCTCAGGAACTGTGTGCCGATCAGGATGTTTTGCCGGGACGTGACGGTATCGGTTGGGTTGATGGCTACATCTATAAAAGATGGCATCAGCATACTTGGACATCCGAAGATGATGGCGTTCTGCAAGGATGGGCACGTACATATAAAGGAATCAATACTTGTAACCGATTATTATCTCAGATCGACGATGGTGCTATTTCAGTATCAGGAGAAACCAAAGATGCTCTTGTAGCCGAACTAAAAGTATTACGTGCTTCATATTATTATATTTTAGTCGATTTGTATGGCAATGTGCCTATCGTTACCGACTATAAAGACGTATCACTTCCTAAGCAATCAACTCGCCTTGAGGTATATAATTTCATTGTAAATGAAATTACTTCTAATATCGATAACCTGACCGAAACTCCCAGAGGGGCTTATTACGGCCGTATGAATAAATGGGTTGGCTATACTTTGTTGGCTAAGATGTATTTGAATGCCGAAGTATGGAGTGGTACAGCTCAATGGCAAAATTGTATCGATGCTTGTGATAAGGTTATTCAATATGCAAAACAATCGGGTGCTTATGCCTTGGAAAGTGAACAGAAAAATGTTTTTATAACAAAAAATGAAAATTCTAAAGAAATCATATTCGGATTACCTTTCGATGCAATTTACGTAACAGACTGGAATGCTTTCGATTTTCATTTGTACACTTTAGCACCAGAGAATCAAACGACTTACGGATTCACAGCTCGACCTTGGGGTGGAGTGTGCGCTATTCCTCAGTTTATAGATTCTTATGACTCTGATGATATCAGATTGAGCGAAAATTTTATTTCAGGTCCTCAATATACATCACTAACCGGTACAGAACCATTGGAGCGTAGTGATGGCAACGGGCAACTTGTTTATATAAAATCTGTTCCTTCTATCGATAATTCGGATGTAGCCGACGGATTCAGATGGGGTAAATTTGAATATGCCGAGGGATCTACTAACCGTTTAAGTAATGATTGGCCTCAGTTCAGATATGCTGATATTTTAATGATGAAAGCGGAGTCGTTGATGAGATCAAATCAATCCGGAGCAGGTGCACTTGTAACCGAGGTCAGAGAAAGAGCATTCAGAAATACCAATCCGGCAAAAGCAGTTGTTACGGATGCCGAATTGAAACTGGGCAGCGTTTACGATTATGGCCGCCGTGATGTATACAGTACTACTAAAGAGGGAGGTAGTGATATTCAATATGGTAGATTCCTCGACGAATTAGGATGGGAATTTACACAAGAAGGTCGTCGCCGTCAGGATTTGATCAGATTTGGGGTCTTCTCTACTAAATCATGGTTCTCGCATGATGCTACAAAAAATAAGACTCGCGATTTATACCCAATACCGAACTCTATACTTCTAACTAATAGCAATTTGTCTCAAAACACAGGATATTAATATAATATTTATTACCGGTAGTATCAATATACGTACTACCGGTGATAATATTGATAATGCTAAACGGATAATTAAATCAAGGATCTGTTTAATTGTCGCTCTCCGAATACGTTTTGTTTACGATAAAAAAAACTGTATCTTATTTACCATCTTTATTACGATTATTAATCAGTCATTTACATCAAACAGTGAGTCTATGAAGTAGGGATACAATTCTATAGTCCGTCAATTACTATGTGTTATAAAGCCGCCCGAAGGCAAGCTTTAAAAAAGTCTGGTTGTAATAAAAACACCGCAAACAACAGTAGATATTATCCAGAACGGAAATATGGTCTCCTCAAAAAATATTCTTATGTATGCCTTTTTCTATTGCTTTTTAAGATTCAGACTTCCCCGAATGATATTCCAATAAGGCAACAGGTATCGTTCAGGAACTCTTCCAACCTGATATAAAACAAGTAAAAGCTTTTATTCTGAAAATAAAATTTATTATCTTTTCATTCTAAATATTTGTTAATTATAAAATCTATTATATATTTGCATTCGTAAAAAAGAATACTAACCCTTAAAAGTTTAGAGAAAGGGTATAATTATGTTGGTCAAAAAATAAAACACAGCTACTAGGAAACTAATTTGGTTTATCGGGATGATGAACCTTACAATATCAAACATATCTATCACAATTTACGGCTGCAAAGTTGATAGTCATTGGTTAGTTTCAAATCCATCATTAAATTTTATTATTAATTGCTGATATATCAGCTTGTAGGATTATTATATCCTTCCGGCTGCACTATGTCACAACCAAAGGATATTCGGTCTTGGAGAAAGATTGATCTGACACCTGTATATCCTTGTATAGCAAACAACAATCATGGGCATACAACCTAAAGAATTAAGTAAACTGGGATATACCAACAATATAGCTCGCAGTCTGGCAATAAACACAATAAGCAAGTACTGCAAACACAATACAAAAGAGGAGATTAAAGCAACTTTAATCAATTTGTTGAACAATCCCGAAAAATATAAAAACAACGAAGTATGGGGCAAATTGGCTGAGCACTTTTCACCGGTTATGGAAGAGAAACAGTTTTCAGCTTACAACCTACTTGATGAACCTTTATCATTTAAAACTTACGGAGGTAAGTTTATAGAAGGCATTGCCAAACAACAAATGGAACTGGCTATGCGCCTTCCCATTACAGTCGGCGGAGCGTTAATGCCGGATGCACATGCTGGATACGGCTTACCTATTGGTAGTGTATTGGCTGTAGAAAATGCGGTTATACCTTATGCCGTAGGTGTGGATATTGGTTGCCGAATGAGCCTTACAATATTTGATGCAAAAGCTGATTATCTAAAGCGCTATTCACACCAGATAAAAGAAGCTTTGAAAGAATACACCCACTTTGGCATGGATGGATGTTTGGGCTTTGCTCAGGAACACGAGATACTCGATAGAAGAGAATTTCAGCTGACACCATTATTAAAAATGTTACATGGAAAAGTAGTACGCCAATTAGGTTCATCCGGTGGAGGAAACCATTTTGTAGAATTCGGAGAGATTGAATTAGTTGAAAATAATGTATTGAATCTTCCATCGGGAAATTATATGGCACTCCTCTCCCACTCCGGATCTAGGGGTATGGGAGCAGCTATTGCAAGGCATTATAGCGATATTGCCCGTGAAGTATGCAAGTTGCCAAGAGAGGCTCAACATTTTGCTTGGTTAGGCTTAGATACTGAAGCAGGACAAGAGTATTGGATGAGTATGAATTTGGCAGGAGACTTTGCACAGGCATGCCACGAACGGATACATATTAATCTTTCGAAGGCTCTTGGGCTGAAAGCTATAGCCAATGTGAACAACCACCACAATTTTGCATGGAGAGAAGAGATTGCTCCAAACAGATATGCTATTGTACATCGTAAGGGTGCTACTCCGGCAGGGAAAGGCGTTGCAGGATTTATTCCGGGAAGTATGGCAACGGCAGGGTATCTGGTCTGTGGAAAGGGTGAAACGCAATCGCTAAACTCTGCCTCACATGGAGCAGGGAGAGCCATGTCGCGCCAAAAGGCAAAGAGCCAGTTTACACAATCGGCATTAAAGAAACTGCTTTCTCAAAATGAAGTGACCCTTATAGGCGGTAGCGTAGAGGAGATGCCTTTAGCTTATAAAGACATCGACCGTATAATGCCGGCACAGGAATCCCTTGTAGAAATTCATGGCAAATTTATGCCACGGATAGTAAGAATGAACAAAGACTGATTAATTATGAGTAATAAAATATACTTACAAATAACTTCAGGACGTGGTCCTGCTGAATGTTGCCGCGTTGTAGCATTAGTATTGGAAAAGATACTGATACAAGCCCGAAAGCTGGGATTGCTAGTTGAGGTCATTGAACGTGAAGAAGGAGAAATGAACCGCACACTGTTTTCAGCAATCGTATTTCTTGAAGGTAATAAGGTAGATAAGATAGTGAATGAATGGGAAGGAACTATTCAATGGATAGCACAAAGCCCTTATCGTATCCATCATAAGCGAAAAAACTGGTTTGTAGGGGTAAATTCTTTTACTCCGACCGAGCTAAGCGAAATCGATACAAAATATATTACCTATCAAACATTACGATCTTCCGGACCCGGTGGACAACATGTGAATAAAACCGAATCGGCTGTCAGAGCGACTCATGCCCCTTCGGGAATGAGTGTAACAGCGTCGGATCAGCGATCACAAATACAGAATAAAAAGTTGGCAACAGAGCGGCTATTGATTAAACTTTCGACATGGAATATAGAACAGACCATGCAACAAGCTCAGGATAATTGGGATAACCATAACAATCTGGACAGAGGAAATCCTGTGAAGGTAATACAGGAATCGTTAAGCTAAAAAAAGAAAATTATGTTTACGAGACGAACAGCAACAAAAATAAAGAATGGAAGAGTAAGCAATAAAAATCGAAATATAGAAACTTCTAATTATTGGAATACTAGTCAGGATGAAATTCAAATTGATATAGAAAATCCGGGAAAAGGATATAAACACTTCTTAAAGAAAAGGGATATAAAACAATTTTTGGAGATATTACCTAATAGGGAAGAAATTGATGTCATGTTTGATGCAGTATTATTAGCAAGTGGTGATTACCATACAGATGGTTGGTATCAGAATGGAGTAATTGCTATATGCGCATGGGAAAAAGAAATGACAAAAGAATATAGCTTAGGGTATTTCAGAGCTCATAAAAGCATATTTGACCGATTAGGGGTCAAGAGTCAGGTAAAGAAAGATTATGTAATATGTGATTTTACTGAAAATCAGATTAAAGCATATCTGCTTTTACATATTTTTCTTCATGAGCTGGGACATCATCATGACAGGATAAATACCAAATCAAGAAGGATAGCCAGAGGTGAAAATTATGCGGAAAGCTATGCTTTCAAGTACGAAGAAATAATATGGAACAAGTATTTCGAATACTTCTCCTTCTAAATAATAAAGACTAAAATGACAGAACAAGATAAAAAGCGGATCGGTAAATTCCTGAGCCTTGTGCTCAGGCACGATCCGGATAAAATAGGATTGGAGCTTGACGAAAACGGTTGGGCTAATGTAAAGGAACTTATTGAAAAATGTAAAAAACACCGTTTCCATTTTTCGGAGGAAGAACTTATCGAAATCGTAGAAACAAATGACAAGCAACGTTATTCATTCAATGAGAAACGAAATAAGATAAGAGCCAATCAGGGGCATTCAATCAATATCGACCTTGCGCTATCGCCGGTCGAGCCTCCTGAATTTCTATACCACGGAACAGCAACCCGTTTTCTATCTTCCATTATGGAACAGGGTATTGTAAAAGGCAGTCGCCAGCACGTTCATCTGAGTAAGGATAAGGAAACTGCAACCAAAGTTGGTGCAAGGCATGGTAAAGTTGTTATACTGACTATTATGGCGGGTAAAATGCAAAAGGATGGTATTCTTTTTTATCAATCGGATAATGGTGTATGGCTGACTGATTATGTGGATGTGAAATATATATCAAAATAAGTTATATATTTATCAAAAATAAATTATATCAGTATGTTTCAACCATTTGGTATTAGCATTGAAGTATATATAATTGTACTACTATTAATGGTAGTATTATTTTTCATTTGGAAATGGGTATTAAAAAAGCTGAAAGTACAAAGACTATCTCTATATAGTATAATTGCATCCATAATAACAGCTCCAATAGTATATCTTATCATAGTATTATGCGTAATTTTTACTATGAGTTATTATCCTGACCGAAATTTTGACAGAGAAGTTTGGCTTAATAATAGAGAAATACGTTACGAATATTCAACTAGTTTAAAGAAGGATAAATTATTAAAAGGAAAAACAAAAGAAGAAGTAAAAGAATATTTAGGAGAACCGGATTATGTAGAAAAAAATGCACTTATATATTATATAGGGTTCAAACCTCAGATTATTGGAATAGACCCAGATTGGTTAAAAATAAGTTTCGAAAAAGACATTGTATCAGAAGTCGTAGAGTATAACTCATAGCCTTAAAAAACGAGAAGTCATGTAATTGTTTATTTCATAAGGGGTATCACCCCTGTTTTAAGAAGTCCGACAGATTGATATATCCGTTGGATGAGAAATTCATATATTTATAAATTAAACAATTACAATTATGTTATCACAAAAATATGGTCGCACCTATCACTATCCGTTTTCTCCGGGAACGACAAGTGACGACCGGTTTAATCATACTTATTGGGAAGATATTCAAAAAATAGAAACCCTTCTACATACTGAAAAACTGGATGGAGAAAATAACTGCCTCAACCAGTACGGAGTATTTGCCCGCTCACATGCTGCACCGACCACGTCACCTTGGACAATCCAATTGCGGGAACGTTGGGAACTGATGAAAAATGATTTGGGAAATATAGAACTCTTTGGAGAAAACATTTATGCGATTCATTCCATTGAATACAAACGCATAGAAGAATACTATTTTATCTTTGCAGTACGCCAGATGGATAAATGGCTATCGTGGGAAGAAGTGAAATTTTATGCTGCTATATTTGATTTTCCTACTGTCCCCGAATTGGCTATCGAATCAACAACAGATTTAACGAAAGAAGCCTTACAACTCGAAATAGAAAATTGGGCACAGGAAGAAAGTGTTTTTGGCTCTCTCAATCCATTAACAGGAGAGGATTGTACACGCGAGGGCGTTGTTTGCCGAAACGTTGGCGAATACCCTGTTTCTGAATTTATGCACAATGTATTTAAATATGTCCGCAAAGGTCATGTGAAAACCGATGAACATTGGACTCGTAACTGGAAGCGTGCAAAATTACATTGGGAAATGAATTATAGAAAGGAGGATCAATTATGATTTGGCAATTAACTGAAAATAAAGATTGGGCATCCCTTGAAAAACAATTCTCATGGGTAGCAGATATGCAATTTATTGAGCAGCATAAAATTCATCATGCCGAAGGAAATGTTGCGATCCATACCCAAATGGTATTAGATGAATTACAGAAGTTATCATCCTTCCTAAATTTAAAAGAACAGGATAAAGAAATTCTTTGGTCGGCAGCACTGATGCACGATATAGAAAAACGTTCTACATCAGTCGACGAGGGCAATGGTAATATTTCGGCAAACGGTCATGCCCGAAAAGGCGAATATACGGTACGAACAGTTTTGTATCGGGATATTGTAACTCCGTTTCATATCAGGGAGCAGATAGCATCTTTGGTTCGCTTTCACGGATTTCCTCTGTGGATGATGGATAAACCTGATCCCTTGAGGAAAATGCTCGAAATAAATCAACGTGTCAACATGCAACAGCTAAAAATGTTGTCAGAAGCTGATGCTCGCGGACGCATTTGCTCCAACCCAACTCAAATATTTGAAGCATTAGAATATTTCGAACTATTTTGCAAAGACCATGCCTGTTGGGATAAGGAAAAAAAATTTGCATCTGATGCTTCCCGCTTCCACTATTTCAATACAGAAGATAGCTATGTGGATTATGTCCCATTCGAAAACTTTAAGTGTGAAGTAACTATGTTGTCAGGACTTCCCGGTATGGGTAAGGACCATTATATACAATCATTGGGTAATGACATACCGATGGTTAGTCTTGATGCAATTCGAAGAAAGCACAAGATTAGTCCATCGGACAAATCGGGTAATGGACGGGTGGTTCAGATAGCAAAAGAAGAAACTCGTTCATATCTTAGAAAAGGGCAGGACTTTATTTGGAATGCTACAAATATCACCCAGCAAATGAGGTCTCAACTGATTGATCTGTTCGTATCATACGGAGCTAAGGTAAAAATAGTCTATATAGAGAAACCTTATAATCTTTGGCGAAAACAAAATCGCAATAGGGAATATCCTCTACCCGAAAGTGTTTTGGATAAGATGCTCTCAAAACTGGAGATACCTCAGTTGATGGAAGCTCACGAAGTAGAATATATTGTTTAATATCAAATAAGGCAGAAAATTAATCCTCTTCTGCCTTATTTTTTTATAAACAGATACAAATACGTAAAAAATACGATAACTATTTTGTTTTTATAAAAAATATACCGTTCTTTGTTTTCGTAAAAAATACATAAACATAAGAAAACAATGATACAACAAGAGAAATATATATACGAATATCCTCGTCCGGCGGTTACTACCGACTGCGTTATATTCGGTTTTGATGAAGGAGAACTAAAGGTATTGCTTATAGAGAGATCTATTGAACCGTTTATCGGGCAGTGGGCTTTACCCGGAGGTTTTGTCGGAGAAGAAGAGACCGCTGAAGAATGTGCCAAGCGTATTTTACAGAAAGAGACCTGCCTCGAAAATATTTATATGGAACAATTGTATTCTTTTTCTGATGTAAAGCGCGATCCACGTTTCCGGGTTATCAGCATAGGATATTATGCATTGGTAAAACTTTCAGATTATAATGCTCAGGCCGGAATGGATACAACAAGTATCAAATGGTTCTCAATCTCTGATATGCCCGAGTTGGCTTTTGACCATGCAAAAATATTAGAGACAGCAAAAGAAAGACTAAAAGGAAAAATAAAATATCAACCCATAGGGTTTGAACTACTTCCCGAAAAATTTACTTTGCCTGATTTGTTTCATTTATATAAAACAGTATTACAAACCGATCTTGATGACCGCAATTTCCGAAAAAAGATACTGGGCTATGGCCTCTTGATCGATACGGGTGAGATGCAGCGGGGAGCCCGTAACAGAGCCCCCAAGCTATACAGTTTTGATAAAAACAGATATGAAGAGCTTACTAAAACAGGGTTTTATTTTGAACTATAATAATATACAGAAATGACACATAACACATATAATTTACAATGGCTGCTCAATAAGGTTGAGAGAAAAGAGAATGTAAAGTATCTGCTCTTTTGGGGACATACTCCGTCAAAAGACGGAACAGTAACAAAGTCATGTTTCAGTCAATGGTGGTATAGTGCATTTACTGTGGAGGGAGTAAAATACGCAACTGCCGAACATTGGATGATGGCGAAAAAAGCTGAGCTTTTTGGTCATGATGAGATGATTGAGAAAATATTAGCTGCTAAATCTCCTGCTGAAGCTAAAAAACTGGGTAGAAAAGTCAGAAACTTCGACCCTAAAATTTGGGGAGAGAATTGTTTTGATATTGTTTGTGAAGGAAACTATCACAAATTTTCACAACATGAAGACCTAAAAGAATTTTTACTGAATACTAAAGACAGAGTGCTGGTAGAAGCCAGCCCTGTCGATAATATCTGGGGAATAGGTATGGCTCAGGATCATGATCATGCAGAAAACCCTCGCCTTTGGAAAGGATCGAACTTACTAGGTTTTGCTTTGATGGAAGTAAGGAATAGATTAAAAAAAGATGGAAAGTAAACTGATACATAGTGCTTTATTTGGGACTGCCGTTGGCGATGCATTAGGTGTTCCGGTCGAGTTTAGGGATAGAAAATATTTGAATGAAAATCCTGTAAGAGATATGCTTGCCTACGGAACACATAACCAACCGGAAGGAACTTGGTCAGATGACAGTTCTTTGACGTTTTGTCTTGCAGAAACTCTTGCTGATAAATACGACTTGAAGAAACTGGCAAACCGTTTTATAAACTGGTATGAGCATAGCTACTGGACTCCTCTTGGAGAAGTGTTTGATGTTGGAGTTGCTACATCAAAGGCAATATACAGATTGGAACAAGGTGTAAATCCTGTGATGGCAGGAGGAGAAGATGAATCTGATAATGGGAATGGTTCATTGATGCGGATATTACCGTTACTATTCTATATTAAAGATATGGAGATAGAAGACAGGTTCAGATATATCAGTGATGTTTCATCTCTTACTCATCGACATATAAGATCTGTTATAGGCTGCTTTATATATTTAGAGTTTGCTTTACAATTACTAAAAGGTGTAGATAAATTTGAAGCTTTTCTCCAAACTAAAGACACCGTAAATAATTTTTTGAACAACAATCCGATTTGTTCAGATAATGAAATCAATAAATATCACAGGATTTTGATGAGTCCTATTGGAGACTATGATATTAAACCCATTTATGAATACACAGAAGATGAGATAGCATCATCTGGTTATGTAGTACATAGCCTTGAAGCTGCTCTATGGTGTATTTTTAAAGAAGATAACTTCGAAAAAACTGTGATTAGAGCAGTTAATCTAGGTAGTGATACAGATACCACAGCAGCCATCGCTGGAGGACTCGCAGGGTTGCTCTATGGATTTGAGACGATACCTCAAAGATGGATTGATCAATTGGCACGTAAAGATGATATTTTTGATTTATGTGACAAATTAGAAAAGAAATTACAACAATGAAACAATATGAAATAAGAGCCGATTATGATCGTGATACAATTGTGGTCTATCAGGCATATCGGGAAGAAATAGGAAAACCCGCAACAAAAAACAAGAAATTTACACCGCCATTCTCATTCAATAGAATGACATGGATAAAACCATCCTTTCTCTGGATGATGGAAAGATGCGGATACGGGCAGAAAGCAGGACAGGAATGTATCCTTGCAATCAAAATAAAACGTTCGGCATGGGAATATGCTTTGTCACAAGCAGTCCTCTCTCATCCTCAGGAAGGAGTTTATACAAGTGGTGAAGAATGGCGTGAGATAATGGATAATGCCACTGTCAATGTACAATGGGATCCCGAGCGAAATATAAGAGGAGGTAAACTTGATTACCGTTCCATACAAGTCGGCATCAGCCGCCATCTGATTGAAGAATATAACAATGACTGGATTGTGGATATAGAAGATTATACTCCACTTGTTCATAAAATCTATCAGTTGAAAATGGATGGACGTCATGATAAGGCAAAAGAATTACTGCCTAAAGAGAAAGTATATCCTGTCTCGGATGAGATAATGAAACGTTTAGGGATGGATTAAGAAAATAAAGAATGAAAACAACATTATACAGACCAATAGGTCTGCAAGAACTACAACTAATAATTGATTTGGCTTTTAAAGCCTTTCCTCCACGATTGGAATGGCAGCCGATATTTTACCCTGTACTCAATCAGGAATATGCTGAGCAGATAGCCGAGAAGTGGAATACAAAAGATGAGTTCTCCGGTTATTGTGGAATTGTGACTAAGTTTGATTTGCCCTCGGACTACTTACAAAAGTATGAAGTTCAGAATGTAGGAGGTTTTATACATAATGAGTTATGGATTCCATCTGAGGACTTGAACGAATTGAACAGTAATATTATCGGACAAATAGAAATTGCAAAAGTATTTAAGAGTGACAATTTTGATATATTATCCAACAGTGCAGCAACCCAATACGTATTAAAATATTTAGACAAATGAAAGCAAAAATAAAACTTATAAAAGGCGATATAACGACAATAACTGTTGATGCTATTGTAAATGCAGCAAATTCTTCTCTGCTCGGAGGTGGAGGTGTCGATGGTGCTATACATCGTAAAGGTGGATCTCAGATATTAGATGAGTGTAGAGATATTCGTAACCGTCAGGGGAAATGTAAGACCGGAGATGCCGTGTATACTTCTGCAGGCTTATTACCTGCTAAATATGTAATACACACAGTAGGACCTGTCTGGAATGGAGGAGGAAATAAAGAGCCAGAACTATTAGCATCCTGCTACAGAAAGTCATTGGAGATAGCGGAATCTCTACTTGTAAAATCAATCGCATTCCCGAACATCAGTACAGGTGTTTATCATTTTCCTAAAGCTGAAGCGGCACAAATCGCTATTGCTACCGTAAAACAGTTTATCGACAGTGAAAACAAAAATATAGAGGAAGTTATATTTGTTTGTTTCGATGATGAAAATTATCAGCTATACGAATCTATATTAGGTGAGTAAAAACTGATTACTTCTCATCACTAAGTTTTACCACTACATCATAAAGCTGACCTACTGTAAAAGGAATGACTGTATCGTCTTTAAAGAGTTTATCAGATAACCAAAGCATTGAGCCTTCACTATGAAAAAGATATTGACCATCTTTTAATCCGAGGGCTCTTCCTATTAAATTCGCATCTATTCCAAATTCATCCTCTATTGCTAAAAGAAATTCGTCACCATCATCCCCTGTTATCCCCAAGTCTTTTTCTATAAGTGTATCTCTTGATAGAGAAGCTTTATCAGAGAAAATAAAATTATCATTTATAAAGTTGGTAAAGTTCTCAAAACTAAAATCTCTTACATGTTGCTGCGGGAGAAAATCTGTCGCATGAATTAGCCTGCATAAACTTATTAATAAATGAGCATCTTCAATTTTATCCATATTTTCATAAAGATCGGAAAGGCTGACCCATCTGAGACTTTTATCAGCTCGATCGAGACAAACGAGATAAGGATATACCTGTTCGGTAGTAACCCCAACACTAGGAAAATATTTTTCGCCTAATTTGGAATAACGCTCAATTTTGCCTTTTCCTATTCTCATTTTGGAAATGTATTTTTCCAGATCATATATATTGCAGATTTCTTTTGGTAAACGTTTAGCCGGTGCGGTTATTATTATGCTGTTTCTCGAATGAAGCTGTGGGACAGGCAAGCTTTGTACTTCCAAACCAACATAAACTTGTCCGCCTTTTCTGAATACAGGTAATGTAACCAGTGTATTTGAACTTATGTTGGATGGATATACATATTCAAATATAGCATTACTGTTTTCAATTCCCATCTCGGAAAAATAGTCCCTACGGGTAGTCAGAAAATCCGCAGGTTTTTCACTCTTTTCATAATCTTGTGCGTGCAAAGATAATAGCTCCGAAAAAGAAGTAGATTTGATAAACCTATCGAACTTTATTTTCATTCTTTCTCCCAGCCATTTAGGAAGAGGTGCATTTTGTTTGAAGAAAAGATTGTAAATATTCAGTTCCAGCCGGGCTTCTACTAAAGCCCCGGTTTGTGCTGTATTGAGCAACTGTGCAGCATCATATTCGTGGATATATCCCGACTCTTTAAAACCGGAGAAACCCTCTGCCCAAATTATATTTACAGCTACTGGCTTTGTTAATTCTATCAGTTTGGAGGATACTTTCTCATTGATACCTCCGGGAGAAGTATAATAGTTGAGCGATTGTATGATATTCGTATAGCTTTCTCTATTTATCCCAAATCGTTTATCCAGTACATTCTCCAAATTTTCAGTTTCTCCAATGGTCATTCCTTCGGGGATGTAACCACTATAATGTTTACCATCCAAGATGGCGCTATCTGTTTTCACATTCGCTAAAGGACGTGGATATCCGTGTTTCGCCAATATCGTAAAGCCATTTTCATGTTTATAATAAGGAATAATATCAAGTACATTGTTCGGACGGGATACTACATCATATATATTTTTTGTTTTGAGATTTAAATAGGACGAGAAATGCAGAAAAGAATCTTGCCGAACCGGAAGATGCCTTATAAGTTGCAATTGTTTTCCTCCTGAAATTTTCTCTCCGGCAATCAAATAATTGGTAGGAGGGAAACCGATCTCCTTTCCCGACAAATCATATATAGCAAACTGATTCTTGTACCTGTTGTTTATAATCCATTGGTTGTAAATAGGCGTAGAGAGAATAACCCGTAGGCCTAATTCACGAAATATTCCTTCAAACTCTTTTTGCGTAAAGTATCCGTATTCTTCCTGCAATTCAATATCCCAATTAACATAATAGTCTTTGCGACGAATGAATTCAACAACATCGGTATAAAATGTCTGAAATCGTCGGGTATCTTTTTTTATTGCATTTATTTCCTGTATCGGAAAGCCTCTTTCAGTTGTTAATGCCAATGATCGTGCTGTCTGTGAGAACCGTACAAATAACTCTGCATCATTAGGTCGGTCAGGCTTATCAATTGATGATAATTCGATTATCACCTCTTTCTCTTCGGGCTTCACAAAGTCACGGATAACCAGTACTCCTTTATCCTTTAATAACTCAACTTGTCTGCGCAGGGTATTTAGAGCTCTGTTCGTTTCATAACCATTATATGAAGTAATATGGTGAATAGCAGAACAATTAAAGAATCCATTCACAGAATTATTTGCAAATGTGTTCAACTTTTCGCCATCATCTTCCCTAAAAGATAAGTTTGGATAGTTGTATGTTTCCTGTGCTATCTGCACCATTTTGGGATTTATATCCACCCCGATTATTTTCATCTCAGGAAAAAGTTTTGCAAGTATGGCCGTACTTGTACCTGATGCCATACCTACATCGACAATTGTATTACCTGTCTTCGGTTCAAAGAACACACTGGCTGAAGCTACTTTCTCTACGGATATAGCATCCATTGCTTCAAGATATTGTTGATAGCTTTTCGTATCTCCTCGGTCTTGGCCTGTATAGTTGGTACCCATTCGCAAATTATTTTATGCGAATGTACTGATTTTGTGTTATATCTTTACCAGATTAGCAGTTTCATTGGCGATTCCTATGGTTGCAATAGTTCCACTATTAAATTGAAGAAAATCTGATTCTATGCCATCACTGAATATAATCCCCCCTGTGGGCATCAGGGATTCTACACAAAGATGTTTTTGGTTATTTATTAGCCCTACCGAAATATCAGCATGTGTACGGATGCTCTTATAAGGCTCACGAACAGCAAATAGAAGTTGGTTTTCTTTTAATTTAGGTTGTTTGGGTTTGATATTTTTTTCGAACAAACCTGTAACTCCATAAGCCATGTTGAAGACAGAACTTAGCCACCCGGTAGAGCCGGCTTGAGTGGATACAATTATCCCGCTGGAGGACTGTTCTTCTGTACTCTCATTAAAAGACAATTTGTATCTGGCAGAGATATGTGATGATGCCCCTATAAAAAGATCATTGAATGCTAATAGCCTCTGTCCGTCATTTAAACGAGCTTCGGCAAAATTAACTTTTCTCGATTGATAATTATCAGACAAGACGTTTTCAACTCCACCGATAAAATTCGTAGTATCGAAAGGAAGAAGAACCCCATCATAACGCTGCTTGTCTGGATTTACAGCTACGATTGGTCTGGCATGCGAATATTTTGCAGTATTGGCTACCAAACCATCTTGTCCGATAACAACAATCATATTTTTATCAGAAAATATATAAGATGGAAGATAAGCCCTATCTACAATCTTGTGTTTCATCACCTTTGATAACTGAGACTGCAACGAATTCAGAGATTCATAAAAAATCTCATCTTCCAATTCATAGTCAGAAAAATCACCGCCAAGCCGTTCAATATAAAACTTGGCTTGAGATTTAGTATTGAAGCGTTCAATCAAAGCCTCAAGCCTTGTTTTGTTCTTTACTATGATTGCATATTCGATACTCATTTTTTCTCGGTTCTTTTGTTATTAAGAATAGAATCCAATAAATCGGGACTGATGTTCAGGTTGCCAATCTTCTCCGCATTTTGTGCCAATTCGCGGAATGCAAGGGCAATATTGTTGCGGGCGTCAGAGTGCCCGGCTAGGGCTGTCAACGATCTCCAATCCATTTCCTTATATGGTTTCAACATCGCTTCAATCTGGAATCCCTGCACTTCGGCTTCTTTTTTGTCGTTCTCTGTTTTTTGCTCAATAAATATTTTGCGCTGATTTTCGACTACAATATCAGCCTCGATGTTCATTTCACGAAGTTTACGATTGTTTTCCATGCGTTGTACCTCCGACTCCATCCGTTTTTCGTCAATTTGCTTTTGCTTCTCTTCTACTGCAATTTCTGTATTCAGCTCAGACTCTTTAATCTTTCGTTCCTGCTCCACCGCAAAGTTCCGTCTTTCATATATCGCTTGATCCGCTTCCTGTTGCAACCGTTCACGGGTCTCTGTCTCTAAAGCCTTTGACATTTCAGGGGTTGCCTGAACAGCTAAGACATTCGCACCTAAGATTTCTATTCCGAGCATATTAATGGCATCAGAAGATTTCAGTCCTTCCAGAATACGATGCTCCATTTCTTTGGCTGAACGGATGGCTTCCTTCAGACCGATATTGTGTATAAAAGAAGATGTTGAAGTCTGAGCTTCATTGATGATCCGCTGATTGAGCTTTTCTATGTCATTCTTTTTATATATTCCTGCATCGGTTACAGTAAAATCCAACACGTCGCCTAACATTTTTGGATTGCTTATTTTGTAGCTTATCTGACCTTGTATTGTAACTTTTTGATAATCGTTAGTCGATTCCTGAAAAATAAATGGTAAATCATTACTGCCCATAGGAATAGCTATAATTGAACTATTCGGTGCAAAGTAGAAGAATGATAATCCGCGTCCTTCTTTCTTTAAAATCCCATTTTTGTAATAAAATACGTGGGTCATTGAGTCGAATTTGATGTGATTGATTCCAAACATAGCTGTAAAATTTAGATATTATTACTATACACATTTATATTAACGTATTATTTACGTTAACAAAGATAGAATAAATATTTACATAAACAAGGTAGTTAGCGTACAAACAACGTTAATATAATTAATTTATAATAACTCTAAAAATAACACACAGATATAACACTAAATATCAACCATTTGAAGTAGGTAATAAAAAAAAGCTATCCTGCAAATAGGATAGACTTATGCTTTATAATTTAATTGATTTATAGCCTAGTTACAGCTACTCAATCATAGTATAAATTTGATTTCATCATCTAAATTTAATAAGTTTGTTTAATTTATATTCATTATGGTCTATTATTCAGACTAAACATTCTTATACCTTTCATTCACCTTACGCATATCTTTCAAAATACTTTTATCCAGCACGCGAGCATAGTGGCGGGTTATTTTAGTATCTGAATGCCCCAACATCTTAGCCACATTTTCGATGCTGACTCGATTGGCAAGGCAAACAGAAGTGGCATATGTATGGCGCGCTGTGTGCGTCGAGACTTGCTTATTAATTCCACACAGATCAGTAATCTCCTTGATATAAGCATTCATCTTCTGATTACAGAACACAGGCAGCAAAACATTCTTCTCCTGACATCGAAGATGACTCTTATATTTATCGATTATTTTTAGAGGAATTTCCAGCAATGGAATATTGCACATATTCTTTGTTTTCTGCCGTTGTTTTCGAATCCATTTATTTCCATTTGTATCAATAGAAATATGATCGTGTGTCAATTGTTTGACATCCGAAAATGCAAGACCGCTGAAACAACAAAACAGAAACACATCACGCACTTGTGCCAAGCGCTCAATAGTGAATTCCTTATTATAGATCTTTTCAATTTCATGCTTTTCCAGAAAGTCTCGTTCAACGGTTTGCAATGAGAATTTGATATCTATAAACGGATCTTTTTTAAGCCATTCCTTCTGAATTGCAATCCTCGTAATCTTCTTAAAGTTTTTCAGATATTTTGTAGTAGAGTTATGATTGCATTTTCGAACTGTTTTCAAATACAATTCATAATCCTCGATAAATTGTCTATTCATTTCATCTAGATAGATATCATCCTTTTTATAGGTCTGTTGTATGAATTCCTCAGTATGTTTAAAACTGGTTTCATACCGTTCAACTGTAGCAGGTGACATATCTATACCGGAAAGCTTGTGACATTTTTCATTGTGTTCACGAAAGACCTCAAGCAAAGTATGCCGTTCCGGTTTATCTTTTCCTAAAAAACGATTAATTACAGCCTCTGCAGTAATACGTTCAGTATCGTCTTGTTCGAAGTCCCGGTGTATCCGAATAAACTTCGCTCGAATTGAATCAAGATACATATTCAATTCTTTCGCAAGGATAGAACGCTCGTACGCCTTGCCTTTAGCGGAATCCCATAGCTTTGGATTAATTGTTTTCTTAGCAGTTGTATCTCCTCTGATTCCATCTACGGTGACTCTAACAACTATCGCAGCTTCACCATGCTTGTTAAGTCTTGTACGACGAATATAAAATGCTACGCTGAAAGTGGATCTTTTTTGTGCCATTCTTGAATGTTTTTATTGGTTACAAAGTTATAGTATCTTGGTAAAACTAAAACTATGCAAAACATTGAATAACAGCGGAAAAGAAACCTATCTGTGGGCAATTTTAGAAAATATTTTTCACCCACCAGATAACCCACAAATATACTTCCGTATTATGCACTTTTCTTCTTTCGATAAAAAAGAAAAATCGCTGTAAGTGTGTAACTTACAGCGATTCAACTTCTTTTTCTATGTTACTTGGCGGAGAGAGAGGGATGAACATCCCTCCTACAATCGTTTACCAATCTATATTTCAAGTATATTTAGATATCTTGGATGAACACTTTGGGATTAATAAAAAGGCTTCAGTTTTCTTACTTTTGTCTGATCATTCCTGTGTGTAAATCCTTATAACAAATTTAGAAAAAATATATTATTTCAGGAAAAGGAAAAGGATAAATTTCAATGAGATGTACTTTTTGTGAGGTAGTCTTAATTTAATCTTTTCACAGTGTTACCGTTTTTATTAGTAACTGTCAAATTTAATCGTGACTATTTCAGTACAAATTACCTTTTGAATTATTTCTTAGAATGATCATTATGAGCCTGTAACTTAGCATAAACCTGTAATAGACAATACCAACAGCAATGTACCGTCACCAAACAAGTTGTATGCACGGTTTTGAGGTCCGATATCCGAAAGCTGAAAATGAAAGGGTTTTATATCGATGCCTTTTCACCAATTTGAGTTATAACGGATATTGGGACTGTTCGCCGCTTTCCACTCTTCGTTGCTGACCACAATATTTTTAGCATTTTTCACCAATTCCAATTCGTCCGCGTGGTCTATATCCAAATGCGTGATTACCACACAGTCAATATTTCCGGTACTGAATTCCAATGAATCCCATTGCTCATTGATTGCCTGTCCTTCGGGTAAAAAAGGGCTTGCTAGCTTTGTAAATCAAATGTACGTTTTGTTTTTAATGCAGTGAAGTTCTCCGTTGCTTCTTTGCACATTGGAGAAAAACGCTGTCGATAACAAAATCAGTAAAATAATTTTCCACATACTTTTTCTTTGTAAATGACTGCCACAAAAGGATCCTAATTACTGATGACGGGTGCTTGTCTTGAATAAGTTTTGTCAGTTAATTGTTCTACGAGAAAATCAGCTACATCTCCAACTGTGATTGAAAGTTTCATCCCTCTGCCATCCAGGGTCGAGTTTACTTTTCCCGTTGCAGCTTTGTCTTTTATGGTGATGCTTCTTACGATTGTCCAATCCAACAAACTGTTCATGATTAGTGGTTCCATTGCATTTTTGTCGTCAATGATATACACGAACCATTTCATGAATACAGGCAAAAGAAATTTGGTAAAAAATTTTGGCAGAAAAGTAATACTGTTTCCCGCCCCTACAACGCTCATTGCAATTAAACGCGACACGTTGTTTTCCTGCATTGTATTGACTATGATCCTTGTAGCATCGGTGGTAAAAGTGGTCGGTTTCCCGTCTCCTTTTCCGCCGTAGCCTAATATTTGGATAACAGCATCTTGTCCTTTTATGACTGTATCGACAACTTTCGCATCTAAAGTATCGCCTTGTACGATGCTAAGATTTTTGTGCTGTACGCTTATCTTTGATGGCATACGAGCCAAAACAGTAACTTGATGTCCTTGTGACAAGGCTTTTTTTAATGTAGCTGCACCGACTAGCCCCGTGGCTCCGAAGATTGCTATTTTCATTTTATACCGCTTTAATATTACGATACAAAATTCGTATATAATCTCAGTCTGTGCCTGACACAAAAGTGTCAAAATTACTTTTTAGATAATTTTTTCCGTATCCGTGTGAGCGATTGCCTTTCGATCCCCAAATAAGAACAGAGGTCAGATAGTGATACGCGGTTGAATAAATCAGGATTTTTTGTTACGAAGTTCAAGTAACGGGTTTCGGCATTATCAAAGAGAAAACCTTCCATTCGATCTAATATACTACTATGTCCTTCTTCTACAAGTATTCGGACATATCGTTCTAATTCGGGGAATTTGCCACAACAGGATTGAATGTGTTTGTACGGGATATTGATTATAACAGAAGCCTCGACTGTTTGGAAATAAAATTTACTTGTTTTTGGGTGTTCGAGGGAAGTGTAATGAGTGGCATAATTTCCTTCGCGGATAAAGTTGACAGTTATCTCATTCCCTTTTCCGTCAATATAAAATGCCCGTAATAAACCCGAATAGATATATCCGATTTCTTTCTGAACCGTATTTGCCTGAATGTAGAAATACTTGGGCTTGATTTCTGATATAACAAGCCCGTCTACTAAATATTGCAAGGCAATATCAGGCAGTGTTGGACAAAGTTTCTTTATGGATTGAAAATATGTTTGTATTATTTTCAGCAATGTTTGAATACTTTTTATAAATTTTACATTTGATTTGTATTGTTGAAATCATCAATACAAATCTATATAATAAATTTCTTAAATTATATTTAGTTCCTCTTTTACATTAAAATACATCCATTTCAATCCAGAGGAAAAGCATCACTGACATTGAGGCTCCTTTTTATATTTTCTAATTAAACGCCTGCCTAAATTCCAACGGCGTCACTTTTGTTTTGTTTTTGAATAGTTTGTTGAAAGACTGTGTGTATTCAAATCCAAGCTGGTAGGCGACTTCACTTACCGAAAGTTCCGTTGTTGAAAGCAATTCTTTGGCTTTTTCGACCAATTGATAATGCAGATGTTGCTGTGTGGTTTGTCCAGTAAGGTTTTTTAATATATCGTTGAGATAATTTGGCGACACATTGAGTTCGTCCGCAAAATATTTCACTGTTGGCAAACCGTTTTTCTTAATTTTTTCATTGTTGAGATAATTATCCAATAGTTGTTCAAACTTGATGAGCAAATCATTGGATGCTTTTTTTCTAGTGATAAATTGACGACTATAAAATCGATTGCAATAGTTAAGCAACAATTCTATGTGTGACACCATCACTTCTTGTGTAAATCCATCACTTCTATTTTCGATTTCCTCTTGCAGATTTTCTAAAATGCCAGAAATGGTATTTTCTTCTTTTTCAGAGATATGTAAAGCTTCATTGGTAGCGTAAGAAAAGAAGTTAAAACTCTTCATTTTTTTAGCCAAACCGTAACCTTGAATAAAATCTGGATGAAAAACCAACATCCACCCTTGCACATTTTGAGAACCATTGTTTTCCTCGATCGTGATTTTTTGTTTAGGCGAAAAAAAACTTATAATACCATTGTCGAAATCATAGTATTGATACCCGTATTTAACTTTTCCTTCGTAATTTTTTTTCAAATAAACAACATAAAAATTGCACACAATAGTTTTGTGCGCAACGCTTTGTGCAGGAATATCTTCTAATCGAACCACGCTCACCAACGGGTTTGCAGGTGATTTTAAATTCAATTGATAGTGCAAATCAGTCACTGAATTGAGCAAATGTTGGGGTATATTTTCCATCGAACGTAATTTATAAAAATGGGCAGAAAATGAATCTGCCCATTTTTATTGTTCATTATAAATTAACTCCTTTCATTCCAGCTACGTCATATCTGTTACCAGTAACTGTTCCCAGTGGGATGATTGCTTCCAAACGATCAACTTCTTGAGAAAGTTCGATGCTGGTAGAAGCAATATTTTGTTCTACATATTTCACTTTCTTCGTTCCAGGAATCGGAACAAAACCTTTTTGAATAATCCAAGCAAGTGCCAACTGCGATTTGGTAATGCCTTTTTTATCTGCAACTTTGCCAATTTCATTCAACAAATCGATATTTTTATAAAATTGTTCGCCTTGGAATTTTGGTAAAACTCTTCTGAAGTCATTTTCGGGAAAATCGTCAGTTTTTTGGAAATCACCAGAAATAAATCCTCTTCCCAACGGAGAATAAGGTACAAAACCAATGCCCAAGTCTTTCAAAGTATCCAAAGGTCCTAATTCTTCCACTTGTCTTTCAAACAAAGAATATTCTGATTGTAAAGCAGTAACCGGATGAATGGCGTGCGCTTTTTTGATGCTTTCAGAACCTACTTCAGACAGACCAATATATTTTACTTTACCCTCTTCTACCAGTTCCGCCAAAGTTTCCATTGTTTCTTCAATTGGCGTATTGGTATCCAAACGGTGTAAATAATACAAGTCGATGTAATCTGTTCTTAAATTTCGTAACGATCTTTCCACTGCTTTTCTAATGTATGCTCTGCTACCGTTGATTTTTCCCGTAAGATTACCTTCATCATTGATTTCGTAACCAAATTTAGTTCCGATGATATATGCATCTCTATTTCCTTCTATCGCTTTGGCAATTAATCTTTCGCTCAACAACGGACCGTAGAGATCTGCAGTGTCTAAAAAATTACCACCTAACTCCAATTTCTCCATTATTTATTTTGTTGACATTTTTTATTTTAAACCTCAATTCCAAATTCACTCTTCATTATATCAAAGAATTCATTATCACTAATCTTATCATATAAAGATAAAAATTCAAGAGCATCGCTCCCTGCAATATAGCGCAATGTATTACTTCCATCAGTTGCAGCATTCCATATTACTTGAGCAACATCTTCCGGTGTTGAAGCTTTTTCCATAAATGAAGACGCTGTAAAAAATCTCTGAATAATATTTTGATATTCATTGATAGACTCATCATTACGAATATCGAACGCGTCACCTAAAAAATTTGTTTTTATCGCACCAGGTTCGACTATCTTAACTTTCACTCCGATTGTTTCCAGTTCATAGAAAAGAGCTTCTGAGATACCCTCAACGGCATATTTCGTTCCGTGATAAACACTTCCAAGGGGCAAGGTCACTCTACATCCCATTGAACTAATGTTAATAAGAGTGCCATTGTGAATGGAACGAAAGTGAGGTATTATGGCTTTGGTAACTGCCAACAGCCCAAAAACATTAGTCTCAAATTGTTTTTTGATACTTTCTATGTCAAATGCCTCCAATGGTCCTAGAGATCCATACCCTGCATTATTTAATAAAACATCAATTTTACCGAACCTATTAATTCCTTGTAAAATTGCAGATGAGATAGAAGCTTCATCAATGACATCAAGACGAGTAACGAATGTGTTTTCAAGTTGGCTCAACTCACTTTCTTTTTCAGGTGTCCTCATTGTGGCAATAACATTCCAACCTTGAGCTTGAAATAGTTTTGTAGTGGATTTGCCTACACCACTACTTGTTCCTGTAATTAATATTGTTTTACGTTTCATATTATATTTATCTATGTACAATTATACCCTAGGTTAGCTATTACCACTATCTTAAAAAAGACTTGATAATTTCTAATATTACTCAAATTCATAAGCAAAATTACAAGACATTATTAATCAAGGAGCTAAACAAAACGGAGATAGTCTTATACAAAATGGGGATATTATGTTAAAGTGGTAATTTTATTTTATGAATCCGGATTCAAATCCAATATATATTATAAAAATCCGGTTTTCTGCATCCGCTATAGTGGAGATGAAAAAGCAAAAATAGGCTTTCAAGGAGGTGTTGGCGTTAATTTTCTTACAGGTCTATCCGGTTTTTCAATCCAACCTGAATTGAACTTCATTAACAAAGGTACTTCACTCAAAACATCTTCAAAGAGAGAGAAGTTAAACCTTAACTACCTGGAACTTCCGGTTCTGGCTAAATACAGTTTTGGACCTGTATACCTAAATGCCGGACCCTCCTTCGGTTTACGCTTAGGACAGGGTAGCAAAGAAAAAGCTGGATATGGAGCTATGAAAAAATTAGATTTCGTATTACAAATGGGAGGAGGTCTTGCAATTCCTGTCGGATTAGGAAAGGTTATTCTCGATGCTCGTTATGTACTAAGACTTACTAATATTTCTGATGTAAAAGGAGCCAATATTAAAAACATGGGAGTTGTTATCTCTGCCGGATATGCAATTCCTTTATAATGAAAGAGAAAGATTCTAAAGCTAAAAAGAGAAGCGGAGATCTCCGCTTCTCTTTTTAGCTTTTTTTAGGTCTATGTCACAAAGCATTACTCCTTAGTCACTTTTTTTGATTCATAATTTGCTTTCGCAGCCGAAGTATAAAATACGATATAAAAATCAAACAAGTGGAGATTAGACCTATGGCATAAAGAAGAAGAGATTCTTTATTATTCCCGGCAAATCCCAGATCTATCATCCAACCTGTATTTAGTAATACTGAATGCAGAAACAACATTGCATATAACAAATAAGACCAGTTCTGTATCTTTTTCCATTTTTTCTGCCCTAAACGTCAATGAATTGATTTAAAAGATGTGACCCATAGAACAAGGAATATTATTGTCATAAATATACCCAATATGTACCCGCTATTGCTTAAAACTTGCCCAAGAGTACTATTTACCCTTTCATTATGTTTCATATATCCATCTATATCAGCAAAGAAACTGAATGATTGAGGTAAATTATATGTAATGCGAATGAAAGCATGTACTAATATTGGAAATCCGGATATAATTGACAACTCTTTTCTTATACTAAGTATTTTTTTCACATTCTGATTTTTAGGATTTAATGCACCCACATACATGATAATAACAAGCAAGGGATATCCAAATCCGGTCATATGAATATATTGCATCATAATATCCCCTATAACAGGCAATTTATAAAAATTGATCAGTTCAATATTTAGCCAAGAAAAGACCTCCTGCAAAACACCTAATGCAGCAGGCAGAGCGAAAGCAATATAATATATTTTTGAATGTCTTTTTATTGATTTGGCCAATAATAAGAATATTCCTGTCATACAGAGTAACGAAATCAAAAAAGGACATTTTTCAATAGAGAATGTTAGCCATTTTAAAATTAACTCAATCATAATTTATTTATTATAATGATAAATATGGTGTATGTCTTTTATTTGAGAATATTCAGGCTTCTATTCAAAATAATCAAATAGAAGTGTATAATATAATTGAAAAGTAGTCCACTAAGTAATTGAAAAGTAGCCCACTAAGTGTCTCGGACGAGATTGGTTAAAGATATTTATTCCTCATTAGGTTGTAACATTTTTTTAGTTTCTTTAACTCTGCAAGACTGTCCATTCATGTTGATAAGATATGCTTTATGCGTTAGCCTGTCTACCATAGCTGCCACGAGTACTTTATCCTTTACTATCTCCCCCCATCTGTCAAAAGCAAGGTTTGTTGTAATAATTGTAGACTTCTTCCCGGCTCTCAGAGACAGATGGTTAAAGAGCAGTTCGCCACCTTCCTTATCACAAGAGACATATCCAAACTCGTCACAGATGACCATATCATACCTCTGGAAACGCATTTCCAGCTACCTGAGACTTTTTTGAGAGCGGCATTCCCTGATTTGTGTAAGCAGGCGTGGCACAGAGGTAAAGAAGACGGTATAGCCTTCCAGACAAGCTTTAATACCGAGGCCTATGGACATATGCGTCTTGCCTGTTCCGGGATTACCACAAAATACGATATTACATCCCTCTTTGATAAATTCGAGAGTTTCAAACTCGGGTAATGCTGTTTGTGCATCCTTGGGTAACTCTTCCCTTACAAGTTCCTGAAGGTACTTTAGTTCAGGGAAGCCTGCTATCCTGATACGTTGTTTGCGACGCGCCTCAATACGCATGTCCATTTCCTTGGTTAATAGCTGGCATATGAAGGATCGGTAGGACCAGTTTTCATCGGTTGCCAAGGTAATAAAGTCGTCGAGTTCATCCCGCAGGACCGGTAGCTTAAGCTCTTTGGCATGATTAAATACCTTCTCTTTTTCATTCAGATTTTCCATTTGCATACTGTTGTTTATATTAAATACTTCTTGTCTCATAACTGATTATTAATTATTAGTGATAATTTTTATATTGTTTTCCGTGTCCATTATGCGCGAGAGATCCATCAGTATCCTCATGGCTCCGTCTTCGATCAGGGCAGATCCGCTCTTGTGACTCTCATCCAGATAAATGGGTTCATCCGACATACCTTGCGGTTCGTTATTGGTATACATCATGGCCTTGATCTGGTCTGCCGATATACTTCTCAGGCCCCGTGCCTTCAATGAAGTGTATGCTTCTATTATATCGTTATCGCTAAAGTTGTTCTCCCTGGCATACTGTAAAAGGAAGACAAAATCCCGAGCCTTGCCCGTAAAATGCTTGTTGAACAAGGCCTGTATCGGCTGCGGCATCTGCTTTAATGCCAGGGAAGTGTTCAGTGCTCCCGGTTTGCGCAATAAGGTGTTCAGGTAATGTTCCAGTTTGATGGACCAACCTTTCTGGCGGGAGTATATACGTTCGTGTACAGCTACTTTATCATTGCCAAAAAGGATAACAATCTTCTCGGAGTACATCTTAACAGTAACGACCTTGCCCACCAGTGTATCGGGAACCGAGTAGTGGGAACAGTTCATACAGATGGTGGACCACTTGTCCACCTTGTACTCAGCCATCTGGAAGCATCCCATCTCATTGGTATAGGGTCTTAATGCAGCCAGGTCTGCGGCCAGTTCCTCCACTTTATTGATTGTCGAAGGGCTGCCACTGCGCGAGTTGATCTTCTCACATATGTTCAGTAAGTAGTTTTGGGCATTTGCCAGAGAGGTATAATGAAGATTGATACTGAAAGCTTTACGCCTGACATATTCGACAGAACGCTCTACATGCCCCTTTTCCCAACCGGCACGGGCATTACAGAAGCGGTAATGGTAGCGGTAGAAGTTACTCATGCGTAGCAGGGTATCGGTGGGTTTCTTTTCTTCTCCTGCAAATTTTTTGATAGCCACACGCATATTGTCATAGACCATAATGTAAGGGAACACCTTTTATCTGGCGGAAAAAGTTGCGGTGTGACTCCATAAAGGCTAACTGGTCCTGATGATGAAACAGCCAGGCATAACGCCCATTACTATGGCTCAGGGTAAAGACGGCCATCTGGATACGATGAAGTTTGCCATTTAAGTAAAGCTTGACTTCGCCCCAGTCAAACTCACAGGATTCTCCCGGAGGATAATAGCCGCGGATAAAGGCTTCCTGGGATTTATCCTCTTTCTTGATGGAACTGGCAGAGGCAATGTATTTACAAACTCCCGTATAGCTGACCTGAAAGCCTTTGTCTATTAACAGCTCGTAGATATCTTTACCCCGCATACACTGCTTCTTAAGGCCCATAGCACGTTTACGGGCGTTCTTCTCTAAACAGTCGTCTATTAAATCTTTCAAGCTACCGACAATAACACGAGGGCCTCGCCGCGAACTGTTATAACGTGATTGGGGAGTTAATACCGATTCCAGAGAGGCTTCCGGATCTGGACAGTTTAATGCGGCTTCATACTCGGCTATGACTTTATGAACGGTCTTACGGCTGATATCCAACTCCCTGGCTATAGCCCGCTTACTGTACCCAACCGTACGGTACATGTGTATAATTGTTTGTTTTTCCACCATTGTTATCATTTTACCCTCTGTGTTGGTTAATACACAAAGGAATTTACAATGTTAATATTTGTTAATAAAATGCAGAACTTTATTATACGCTCTCTCACATTTTACTCAACTGGTGGTATACTTTTCAATTATATTATACACTATTTGCACAAAAAGAAAAATCCTCGACTATCCGCTAGGATTCAAAACTTTACTTCTTTTTGCATCATTTGCTTGTGATCCCGATGGGACGAGTCTTATATCTTCAACTTGGCTATATAAGCCAGTTGTTTTATACCTTTTAGGGGATAATTATGAGTAAATTCAAACAAAAAAACTTCCTTTTATTTCATAGGTTAGAGAGGAAAGGCCCTCTGAAAAAAAACACTCTCAAATCAAAGTGAAAACTGAGTGAAAGAAGAAATCTAAAATATTGCTACTATGCTAACAGTATAAGGATTATAAGGCTGTTAATGGATTTATCAACGGCCATTTGACTGTTGGTTATGCCAATATTTTCTTATTCTTGATAGCTTAAGTGTTATGATAAGGAAAAATCATTTGAATTTATTTAATAGCAGGATATTAATATATATGAAATATAAAAAAGCGTAAAACAATGCCAAACAACATACTCTAGCGTATTGGTCATGTATAATAAAATGATTTAATTTATAAAACTTTAATCTAATATCTTAAATCGCAAACTAACAAATAATGAAAACACGATTTTCTGCGTTGTTTTTTGTTCTTTTATGTACGTTTTGTCTAAAAGCACAATTAAATTTAAAACATAATGGTATTCGTATAGGAGATGAAATCATTAAGCAACAGGTTGAATACAAAGCTCCGGGCGAATCTGGATATAATTGTATTTGGGATTTTAGTCAACTAAAAACGATTAATGAGAGTTATACTTTAACTTACTCTCTCCCTCCGATACAAGGAGATAGTTTGTATATAATGGGCGATAGCTATTTTGATGTCAAGAAGATAGGTGAAGGAGAGCTGATTCTTGGTACAGAACATAATACAATGTATTATTATCGTCAAGTAAATGATTCTCTAATTCTTCTTGGGCATGAAAATCCATCAGTAAGGTTATGTTATACTCAACCTATTCTAGAGGCGATCTATCCTATGAATTATGGACAAAATTTCACAAACAATTATAAATCAAAAGCTCTTTATTCCGGAACGGTAGGTTTACAGACAGAAGGTTCGGTAAATGTAAAAGTTGATGCTTTTGGTAAGATGGTTCTACCGACAGGTGATACATTAGATAATGTATTGAGAATTAAAGCATCCCAACAAATCAAGAATGTTCAGGAAAATAATGCTAATATTGATGAAGGAACACAATTAGATATATACAAATGGTTTACTAAAGGTTATCGATATCCAATCTTTGAAACCGTGAAAAGTATTAATGTAAGTGATAGTTCTGAGATTTTTTCTACTGCATTTTTCTACCCACTTCAAGATCATTTTTATCTCGATAAAGATCCTGAAAATCTGGCAATATTAGATAGTTTATGGAATGTTGGGAAAGAAATGAAACCTGGATATCCAGAAGGACTAAATAAGAATACGACAAAAGAGTTATGGTATAAAATATATCCAAATCCGGTAAAAGATAATGTTTATATAGAATATGATGGATTGTATCAGGATGTAACTATTTTGTTGTACACAATAGATGGTAGATTGATCAAAAAGATAGAAAATAAAAGTACTTCTGGCAGTTCTTACAAAGAGCAAATAGACTGTTCTTCACTTCCTGTAGGAAATTACATTATCAAATTAAGTTTCGATAAAGAAGTTATGAGTGAGAAAATTATTAAAAAATAAAAGATTCTCTCATTTTTGGAAATTGCTAATGTTTTACGATTAATTATTTGTTTATGAGATTAATATCGATCTTTTGGTTTTTCTTTTTTGTGGCAATTCATAATATATCAGGACAAGCAAAACTCCCATCAATAATAACAGCTTCTCCTCAGGCCGCTCAATACATACGTTATGGAGAAATACCAGTCGGACATACTACCGGCATACCTCAAATTAATATTCCGATTTATACATTAAATACTGGTTGGATTGATATTCCGATTTCTATATCCTATCACGCCTCTGGTTTTAGACCTAATGAAATTCCTTCGCCAGTAGGGTTAGGTTGGTTATTGAATGTCGGAGGAGTAATTTCTCGATCGATTGAAATAAATCCTGATTATGAAGATATAAATTCTGGTAATAGTTGGGATACAGAGATGCCGATTAAATCAGCTGCAAATGTTCAGGATTTAAAAAATGGATTAAAGCTTTTAGGATCAGCCTATTTTAACACTTATGATTATTGGAGTAACTGGGAGCCATTCTTTTTTACTTCCGGTACACCAATATTAGATACGCGTACAGATCGGTATAGTTATAATTTTTTAGATAAAAGTGGTGTTGTCCGTTATGATGTGGATTCAAAAAAACTAACAACAATACCTTACGACCCTATTAAAATAGAAAAAAATGGAGATATTTTCTTGATTACAGATACTAAAGGTCTAAAATACGAGTTTTCCAAAACCGAGACAACATTTATTTCCGGTAAAGGCAAATATACTAGTAGCTGGTATTTAACTAAAATAACATATCCAGGAAAAGAAAACGAACCAATAATCTTTTCGTATAAAGACGGAACTTCATATGCCGATTATTACAGTTCTTATAATCAGACAACACAAATAATAGATGCACGGAGTATCCCTGCATCAACTACGCCTACTAATGGAAAACCTCAATCAGGATCTACATCGAGTACTAGTTTTCAAACAATCAACTATTCCAGTCCGTTGATACAGACTATTACATGGAAAAACGTAACAATTGAGTTCTCATATTCTGCCGATAGACTAGATAAACGAAAAGATAGAATTGACTCAATTTCAGTTAAATATGCGAATGAAATAATTAAGCAAGCAAATTTCGATAATAATACTTATTTTGGAAATACAAGTCTAAAATATCGATTAAAATTAAAAGGGATAACTGTAAAAGGAAGTGATTTAAGTTCTGAGGGTGAGAAATATGTATTTAATTATTATAATGAGAGTGCAATAATCCCAGACTATGACATGAAATGTAACTATGATTATTGGGGATACTACAATGGAACTAATTCATCCTGGACTTTTCCTAACGATATAGATATTGACAAGGCGACATACAATCGTTTTGTGAATGCCCCATTTACTCATTCGGTATCTTCGACAGACCGAAAACCTTATTTGGAAACGACAAAGACTTGTGTATTGAAAGAGATTATATATCCGACAAAAGGAAAAACATATTTTGAATATGAACAGAATCAAGTGTCGGATGCTTACGAATTTATGAATTATAACTATGTTGGTGGATTGAGATTAAAACAACTCACAAATTATTCGAGTGATAATACAATTACAAATTTCAAAACATATTCATACGAAGGTTATTCGACCCAAAAATTGAAAAATGATTTATTTGTCTATTATATGGAGTGTATAGGCTCATTCGAAGAACTTTACGCATTCAATCCCGATAGATATACTACACGTAAAATCGAATATCCCATTTATTATTTTGTAGGAACTTCCCTTTCGACCCTTTCAGGATGGACTAGTAGCAATGTTTTTTATAATAAAATAAAAGAATATAATGGAACCCCAAATAGCAATAATGGGTGGACAGAATATAATTACATTGAAGAAAATAGAGCTCTGAACAATAATTGTTATTGGAATATAGATGAGTATCCTGCTTATATGTTTTCGAAATATGTTGATTGTGACAAAGGGAATATCAAAGGTTTATTGACTAATACGATTTTTTACAATAAAAATGGAAATGTTGAAAAGGAAGAAGAGATAAAATATACAAGTTTTTTGATACCGTCCATACATACAGGAGTAAGGATATTCCAAAATGCAACATATGGATCAGGAGGAGGGGTTAATCCTACCTCAAACACTTTTCAGGCTAGACTTGATTATTACAATTCGGGAAATATAGCAGGACAAAGGCAAACCGAATATGAAAATTTCTTTCTAAATAGAATTTTTGCATCCGACACTTACGCTTTCCGTGATATTTATCTTCCCCAGAGTATTACTGAAAAAGAATATCTTAATGGACTAGTCGCGACGACTAAAACAACTTCATTTAATTACGATGTTAGCGATGGTAAACCTGTATTGTTAATACCTACAACCGAAACAGTACAAAATAGCAATGGTGAAGACTATGTAAAAAAAACTATATTTCCTTACAGTACAACCTACAAAAATATAGCACCATACAATATCATGGTAAGTAATAATATGTTAAACTATCCTTTAGAAGTGAAGATTGAAAGAGGTGCTAATAATCGGTTTGTGAAGCAATCGTTGATGAGTTATAAGCAGATTCCCAGTACAAATATTATACGACTCAATATAGTTTCCGAAAAATATAAGGAAAGTAATCTTGCCGAACCTCGTATTTCTTATTTGAACTATGATTCTTTCGGCAACCCCACCTATATATCTAAAGATAGTATAGAGAATGTAGCCTATCTATGGAGTTATCAGGGACAATATCCAATCGCAGAGATCAAGAATGCTACATATTCTGAAATCGAAGCAGCTGTAAAAAGTGTATTTGGCTCTAATGAAACTGTCAATACTTTGTCGCAACGTGTTTTGCCTAATGAATCTAAACTCAAAGACGGAAGCTTACAACGAGCATTACCCAAAGCTCATGTTACATCATACACCTATAAACCATTAATTGGAATCTTAACAATAACTGATCCTTCTAATAAAACGACTTATTATGAGTATGATAGTCTTGGACGTTTGACGAAAGTAAAAGATTCTAACAATAAGATAGTCGAAGAATACAATTATAATTACAGCAATAAATAAGAGGGAGCCGAAAATGAAAAATAATATATTGAATATAAGAATAATTATATTGTTTGCTCTTTTCTTTATTAATCTTGGATATATATATTCTCAAGATGAAGAAGATGAATTCAAAAAAATAAGCAGAGAAAGAATAGAATCGATATTTAAAAGAAAATCAACTCTTTCGGCGAATCGTACATCAAGCAAAATGTCTTTGATGAGTACCTCAAGCCCCTATGAAGGTTATTATAGCATAGAGTTTGGAGAAAATGAGATAGGAGTAACTAAAACGATTACTCTAGACTGGGATTATAATATATATAAGTATGCAGATGATTGGATTGGAATAGATTTTTTTGTATTCTATAAAGGAGCTCGAAATCTATCTTCGGATAAGAAACCTGTTGCTCGTATTACCTCTACGTATTCAGATCCCTCTGGTTTTGTTTATATACATGACAATGATTCTCCTGACCTGATTATTAAACCTTCGGCATCTTGTTTGTTTGATCTTTATATGGATGAGGATAATGAATTCAATGTTATTGAAGCTCATTATGTATCGACAACTTTAACTCCATTATCAAATAGTCTTCTGAATACTGAGATACTGGATGATTATGATATGTCTCAGTATAAAAAAATAATGAAGAATAATACTCTTTCCACTTCAGGTAAGATGGTAATTACAGTAACATTAGAAAATCAAGGAACATCGTCTCCCGAGAATCCACTTCCTAGTTCGCCTTCCTTCTCCTCTAATCAGAATTATATCAATACCAGAACTTATACGAGTGACGATGGTAAATATTATTTGGATAATGTACAGTACTTTGATGGTTTAGGGCGTTCTATTCAAACGATACAACGAGGTATTACCCCACAAAGAGCAGACTTAATCACTTATCAGGAATACGATGCTGTTGGTCGTGCCGAAAGGAATTGGCTTCCCTCAGTAAGCTCAAGTAATAATGGCGCTTTTGTGTCATTAGCCAATGTGAAAACTAAAGCGAATAGCACCTACGGAGATTCAGTTGCTTATACCAGACCAATATATGAGGCTTCTCCATTAAATAGAGTTTTAGAACAATATGGGGCAGGTTCTGACTGGAAAACAAATGCAGCTTCTATTAAAAATAGTTACCTAACTAATGTTGAAACTGGTGATTCGAAACTTATCTGTTCGCTATTTACCGTTGATGGTAGTGGGCTGTCTACCAAAGTGAAGAGAAGTGGAAACTATGGAGCGAATCAACTCTATGTAACTGAACTTAAAAATGAAAATGGCAGCTCGTCCTACGAATTTAAAGATAAATTGGGGCAGGTTGTATTAAACCGTCAAATTGAAAGTAATACAAACTACGATACTTATTATGTCTATGATGATTTTGGAAATCTCAGCTTTGTATTACCTCCATTAGCTTCAGATGTCTTAACACAATCTACCGGCTCGTGGGATAATACCAATAGTACTGCTATAGCTCAATATGGCTATATCTATCGGTATGATGACCGCCAACGTTGTATCGAAAAGAAATTACCAGGAATAGAGAAAATCTATTATATTTATGATAAGGCAGATCGTTTGATTTTCTCTCAAGATGGAATACAACGTGCAAAGACAACTGCTGAATGGACTTTTTATATCCCGGATGCGTTTGGCAGAACGGTTTTAAATGGTATCTGCAAAAATACATTAGACTATAAATCGAATCCATTAAAGAGTATCGTTGTAAGTGGAAGTTGGGCTAAAGCAACTAATGCAAACAAAGGATATACAATAGCTGGTGTTACCTTAACAACTTCAAGTATTCTTACCGTTAATTATTACGACAATTATGAATTTCTAGGATTAAATTCTATTCCTGATACAACTAGTACAACAGCTACTAAATATGAGAAAATAACAGACTATGGCACACGCTATACAAAAGGGTATAAGGGTTTATTGACAGGTACACTTACCGCACAGTTTAAAACCGATGGTACTGTTTCTTCAGATTACCTTTATTCTGTGATGTATTATGATTACCGAGCGCAGCTAATTCAAACTAAATCTAATAATCATTTGAGTGGAGGTTTGGAGAAAGAATATCTAGCATATAATTTTATTGGGCAACCGATTCTAAAACAGCATATACATTCGGCAACAGGAAAAACCACTCAGACTGAGGTTTATAAATATACATACGATCAGGCAGGACGGTTATTAACTACAACCCATCAGTTAAATGGAGGTACTGTTGTTACGTTAGCTCAGAACTCTTACGATGAATTAGGCAGGTTGATTAAGAATATAAAGAATGCTCAAAATAATCTGACCACCGATTATACCTACAATATTCGTTCGTGGACAAAATCTATCAGTTCGCCACTATTTAGACAAAATCTCTATTACAACGAATCGTACGGGGGGAATATAAAACAATACAATGGAAATATCTCTGCAATGGAATGGCTTATTACTGGAGATAAAACCAGAGGCTATACTTTTGTTTACGATAATCTATCGAGACTGACTGCTGCAAACTATAGGGAAAATGGTGTAGCAAGTACAAACTACAAAACTGTTTACACTTATGATAAACAGTCGAATATGAAGACTCTTCAGCGTTATGGAAAAACGACCTCTGGTTCACAATATGCTTTAATCGATAATTTAACAATGACATATATAGGTAACCAATTACTAGCAGTAAATGATGCTGCAGCAACAATTAGTTTAGCTGAATCTGCCGACTTTAAAAATTATAGTAATGTTGCTACCGAATATTTATATAATGCCAATGGAGCCATGTATAAAGATTTAAATAAAGGAATATCTAATATTCAATATAATACATTCAGTTTACCATATACAATGGACATCAAGAGTCCCGTAGCAGAGGCTCGTAATGAATATACTTATTCTGCTGCCGGTAAAAAATTAAGAGTAGTACAAAAATGGAATTCGAATTACTCATCAACCCCTGTAATTGGATCGGATATTAGTGTTACGTCATTAAATAAAACCGAGACAACAGACTATGCCGGTAATATTATTTATGAAGCTCATAGTGATGGAACATCTAAAACAAGGATATTGATAGATGGAGGATATATTGAAGATAAAGTATATTATTTCTATTTAACTGATCATTTAGGTAATAACAGAGTTGTAGCAAATGCTAGTGGTGTATCCATTCAGAATAATCATTACTATCCGTTTGGTATGGCTTTTGCCGAAACTTCTATTACTGAACAGAAAAAGCAGAGCTTTAAATATAATGGAAAGGAACTGGATCAGATGCACGGACTGAATCAGTATGATTATAGTGCCAGATATTATGATCCAGGATATGCAAGATTTACAAGTCTTGATCCGCAGGCTGAGATGTATTATAATGTAAGCCCTTATTCGTATGTTCGCAATAACCCATTATTAAGAATTGATCCGACAGGCAAATGGGATGTTTCTGTTCATGTTTATAATAATAGAAATACACACGGACTAGGAATTCTTAATGTTACTAATAGATCAGGAGACGTAGTCTTTAGTACTATTGTTCGGGTTGAAGGTTCTAATGGAAAAGAGAATGGCTATAATAAAAGAGATAGAACAAGACAAAATGCCGATACACCTATTGGTACATATAAGATTAAAGGTTGGTCGAATCGATTACCTTTGTCTAACAGGGCTGCTTATGGACCCAATGATGTTCTTGAATTAGATTACATAGAAGGTGAAGCTGCCGGTCCCGGAAAAAGAAATGGAATTCATCTTCATGGCGGACGTCAGGAAGGGAAAAAACGGACACTCTTATCGGCTACGCACGGTTGTGTTAGAATATATGATGATGAGATTGCTCAAATGAAACTTATTACAGATGAATTAGAAGAGAATGACCCCGAAGAAAAAGGAAATCAATTTAATGTTATAAGTGATTTAGATAGAATTAAAACAGGACCATCTCCACGTCCTTATGGAATACCCTCTAATAATGAAAATAGTGATGATAAAAACAAGAAAAAAGAAGATAAGACACAAGCTTGGTGGGGATATATAAGACGAACTTTTTATGAAACCTTTGGTTTTTAAACTTAAAAATATCAATTATGAATCCAATATTTTTATTTATCTCTATTATGTTTATACTAGTTTCATGTATTTCTAAAACAGACAAAGTCGATACATTAAAAGAAAATAATTCCACAGATTCTGTTTTAGTAACTGTAAATAAAGAACAAAATGAAATTATTCCTACTATTTCTCCGAATTTTACTTTGTTCTCTTCTGTTTTTGATACATTGTCTCAGAAAGAAAAAATAGAGTTTATTAATAGAAATCAGGCTAAAATCAATAGTGTAGCTTCTTCTTCTTTTGGCAGATATAGACAAATTAAAGATATTGATTCAATTTTTCAAGTATTGGTTTCGTGTCGGATCGATTCTGTTAAATACCATGAACTTGTACCATTCAATATTTTTGTATTAAAGGAAATTGCTGATAATAAAAATTCTGATGGATATGTCGGAGAGTTTATTACAGATATGTATTATTCGTTTTTTAGAATGTATCCAGGTTATTTTTATCAATACCTCAATTATATCGACAGTAAGTCTGAATATAAAGATTTAAAAAAGGAAATATTATACAAAATAGTGTATGGCTTTGATTTTAATGATATAAACACCGATAGTATAAATAATATATTTAATGAACATAGAGCCGGTTTAGAGAAAAATAAAACTCAGATTAATTCAGTACAACGAGATATAATAAAATATCAAAAAAATAAATAAATTCCTGATATGTGAATATTCAATAACTTATTCTGTAGCGAGTTTTGATAAATAATGAGAAAATACTTTTTATCAAAACTCGCTACGGATAGTAAACTATTCTCAGATATATATTTTTTGTTACTACTTTTTTTGTGGTTAAAATTACATTTAAGCCATCAAACATTAACAACATAAATCACTAATATACAGACCATAGCGCCCATGATTAAGAACCATTTTTCGCATACTCGCCTGTCCATGATTTAGGCACGTATATACTGTCGTTAATTGCCTTTTTCTGTCTATTTGAAAGTGATCCCACTGGGAGGTGAAGGAGAAAACCCCTATGACCTTGTAAAAACATTGTTTTCGAATGGCTGGTATGTAGCAATGTATATTGTTTGGATTGTTGCGTTGTGCTACCATATTACTCATGGATTTTGGAGTATGTTCCAGTCGATGGGTGTAACTAATCGCAAATGGATCCCTCGCTTACAAAAAATTGCAGTGATATATTCTCATACCATTATGGTAGGGTACATACTTATACCTGTCTATTTTTATCTGGTATTTGGAGATGTTTAATGTGAGAAATAAATAAATCAGTCAACGTGAATATACTTATTGTTGCTATCTTTTCATTTATTATCAATATATTCTTGGGAAAGTTTCGCGCACGGTTCAAGAAAATGACTATAATGTGGTGGATAATGATCCATGCTTCTATTCCAGTTATAATACCTCTACGCATATGGCTGAATACACCCAAAGTAACGATTCCTCTTTTTATCGGAGTCGCTGTAGTGGGACAAATAATCGGAAATAGATTTTTAACCAAAAGTAAATCTTCCGCATAGGTATGTAGACATTAAAAATGTCTTTCTCTTAAAGGAAAATAGTTTTTATTAAATGATATTCTAAAAAAATGAATTAAATTTAAAGAGTTAGTTATTAAAACTTATTTATCATGGGAAATTTAAAGCCAGGACCAAAACCAATCGCTAAATCAACAGGGGAAGTTGATAAACGCCGACGTGACAACAAGGAGACTCCGGGTAATAATCCGAAACTAAAACCTAAGGGGACTAAGTAATATTTTGACTTAAATTGTAAAATTCGTTGAAAAGTTATAATTCCAGAAACGTATAAAAGTGCCCTGAATATATAAGGACACTTTTTCCATAGATACCTATTTTATTTTTTATTAAGTAATTGGTTTTATTTTGTATTCTCCTTTAGATGTAGCAAATAATCCGCAACATATATCCTTCATTAAACAAAAGCTACATTCCTCCAGATATTTTACTTTCCAGTCCGAGATTGATTTACGAGCAAACTCATGTAATGATGAGGGTAAAAAGCAAAGAGGCAGATTGAAAATTGAGACATCCAATCCCCATGTTGCAAGACTAATTACAGCTTTCTCTAGTTGGAGTTGAAAATCAATTGGATCTATCCATATTCGTTCGTGATTTTTTATACTGTAGCCGGTATCTTCTAATCCCATAAAAGAGATATGAGTAACAAAGGGCAAATTCTTGTATATAAAATTCGATAGCTTTGGTAAACGTAGATAATTTATTTTATTGATAACAATGCGGAGCTCTATTCGAATATTAAATTCAGCCAGATTATATAATCCTTTTACGGTCTCATTATATGATCCTGCTGCCTGAGCTATATAATCATGATCCTGCAAGAATAAAGTTGGAGTAACAACCTTATCGGCATATTTCAATGGAGATCTATCCCACAACGGCTTACTATCAGTCCATGTATTATTACCAAAATACGATTCGGTAAATGTATTACCGATATCGCTTGTATTATTGAACGATATCCAAGACGAAATACTTCGTAACGACGCTGCGGCTTTAAATCGGGCTGTGTGTCCTATGATCCAATTTGTCATAAAACCACCATAAGAACCTCCAGTTACACCCAGTCTATCCGCATCAATAAAGGGGATTTGCTGTTGTGCTGCATCAACAAAAGATAATATATCGTTGTAATCAACAGTCCCGAATTTACCCCGTAAGTCTGTAAATTCGCTACCTCGTCCGTTGCTACCCGTAGGATTTGTATATATAACCGCATAACCCTTATTTGCCCAATATTGCATCTCATGGAAAAATACAGTGCCATAAGTAGCTCTGGGTCCTCCGTGTATATTTAATATTGTCGGATATTTTACCCCTTCTTTATAGTTAACAGGAGGCAGCACATAACCGTTCAGCTCTTTACCCAGCTCATTTCTGAACTTAACTTCTATTGGTTTAGCAATCGCCTTATTTTCGAATGTAATCATATTTATATCACTGAGGCGGGTTATGTCGCCCTTAGCATTTACGGAATAAATTTCGTCACCTAACTGATCAGCCATAGCTATCAACAGATAACCTCCGCTATATGGAACATAATCGCTTATCGAAATATCGCGAGGAGATCTGTAAGACAACTTAGAAGTATTATAATCTAAATGAATAAGTGGAGCTTGATCTACAATTGTAGAAATATAAGTAAAGCCGGATTTATCAAATGTAAGTTTATTTTTTCCTCCCGATTTCACATCCGATCCTATTGAATTTCCGGCAGCATATAAATCGCCATCGTACAACTCTTTCACCTTTCCCGAAAAGATATCCAAACTGTAAAAACCGGGATTCTCCATTTTATTATGTTCGAGGCTTCTGTTTATCAAAACAAAAACTTGCTTATCGTCAATAAACTGTACCTGATTATAAATACCGCGATCAAATAAATTCCATTCTTTATGATGTAAAGTGCTTACATCGAGTATAACTAACGTATTATGTTGAGTTGCTTTTGTTTGATATTTCTTTTGTATGTACGCCAGATGTTTTTTATCTGGACTGAGTTCTATATCAGACACCGTTTCTAACGAATCAGACAATAAGGTTATATCCCCACTATTGTAATAATATAAATGAACTCTTTTTCCACTGATATCACCTTGACCGTTTGACCAGAATGGAAGTTCATCAAATATACGGATCGTCTTGTTAGAGTTGGCTTTTTCGAGCAATTGATCAGAAGCTGTAAAGAAAAAGCGGTTCTCATCTATCGCCTGAATATCCAGTACTGCATATGGCAATCTCACCCACTCTATTGCTTCACCATACTCCTTTGTCAATTTATAATATACAGTCTCAGGCTTATTCTTCTGGGACTGAGAACGTGTATCTTTGAAATAGATAGCATTGTCTTGTAAGAAATAATCTGAAACAGATTGAGACGATGTTAATCTCACTGCTTTACCTCCTTCGAGTTGATATAGATCTGTATTATACTTATCCTGTTCTAGATCTGGTTGTCGGAGCAGAAAAAATATATTTCCATCGTTCTCCTGCAAATTAGATATACTTTTTACTTTTACAAAAAAATCTATCCCGATGGAATCCTTTATTGCGGACGAACTTATACTCTGCGAATAGATAAGCAAAGTACAAATTGTAAACATTATTAATACATATAATCTTTTCATTTATTCTTTATAGAGTAAAATGGAAGCACCCAAAAGGCACTTCCATTAATTAAATAATCTTTGAATACTAGCTCTCATCAGCTATTCTAACAATACGTCCCTCTATGGTCTGCTCATCCTTTAACAGATTATAAATAGGGCAAACGGCCTCTACGGCATCACGCAATTGCTTTATGGTTTCGTAATTGGCGGGAGATTTTACGTGTACTGTATATTGGATGTTATGTGGATAATTAGGTACGCTTTCGAATCCCTGACGTCCAGCCCGAATATCGGTGGTGCCTTTTACACATACTTCAAGTGAATCGAGTGGTACTTGACGTGCAGCGGCCTGTATCAAGAAAATATGAGTAAGACAGCTGGTAAGCACTCCCAGTTGGTGTTCTTGCGATGTAGGACCTAAATCGCTGCCACCCAAATACGCCGGATTGTCGTGCAAAATACGGAATTGACGTATTTGCAACTCGCGTACTCCATTATTGTGAACCACTACTACAGGACCTCTACGGTCGTTACCTGATACTTGCTGCGGATTATTTTGACGTTCGGCTTGACGCTTCTTAGCCTCTTCCTGAAGATGCAGATAAGCTATCCTTTTGTATTTCAAATACTCTCTTAATCCCGGTTGTCCACCTTCGGGTATTGTCACTTTATCAGGAGTTTGAGTATAATCAATCTCACCGGTTACCACTTGTGGTTTAACTATAAAATTGAATATAGGAGAATTAGCTTCTGCTGCGTTTTTCAACTCTTCGAGTTGCTGATTACTTGCCGAAGATTTAATATAGGCTGTGTACAAGAAATTGCGAGGATACCCCACTTTATTTGAGGGTACAGCATCCGGACGATTAGTTATCTCTATTCTTAACGAATCGAGAGGAATATTCCTCAAGGCTGCCTGATTAAGATAGCTTTCAGCTAAATCACTCGCAATAATTGCAACCTGCGATTCGGGTGATCCCGGACCTACATTATAGCCTGCATAATCGGTATTACTATCACTTATGATCTGAAAATCGCGAATACGCATCCGACGCAATCCCGATCGTTGCTCTGCGGTGGTACGGGCTGTCAATGTTACGGCTTGCAGTTCGTTGCTTGGTAAATTCTGCAATTTAATAAGTGCCTGACGTTTATTGTACAAGAAGTTTTGTAACGGACTGGCATTATTGTCAAATTGGCTTTTTACTTCACCATTTACAAAGACTGCATTTATACCCGAATCGACCTTCTTATTCTGAGCATCTACATTTGAGATATTCAGACCTGCCAATAAAATAATAGCTAGTGTACTTATGCACTTTCTATTTTGTTGTAATATCATTCTCATCTTCTTTATTATTTATAATTAGTACTATCTTAATTAAAACCATTGTAGGGGTTTGCTCCTGTTTTCGATTCATCATATCCATCGTATCCCCAATTTTGCCACAATCCATAAGGGTTTATATTACGTTGTGACTGAGGTATAGGAAATCTATAATTCTTGAGGCTTACCGATTGCTTCTTATAGCTTTCATCCAAGCCCGATTCTTTCAAGGTCTTTACATATATTCTCCATCTCACAAGATCAAGCCAATGGCTTTGTTCGTAGGTCAACTCAAACATACGTTCTTGCTGAATAGCTTTTTTAAAGCCGGAATAATCGAGATTAGCAGGTAGATCATCTGTTGAAGCTTCGGTTACAGGGAAATGTCTGAAGGCACGTCTCCTCACCTCATTGATAGCTTCATATGCATCTTGAGTCGGTGCATTATTCAATTCATTAATCGCCTCAGCTTTAACCAGTAGAATATCAGCATAGCGCAAAATAGAACGGTCGATATTACGATTGCTGGCCGAACCTAAAGGATCACTGATATCTATGTATTTACGAAAACGAGGACGTGTAAATGTAAACACCAGATTGGTCGCAGGATTTAATAATTCTTTAGCATATGTTCCTGCTTTTCGTTGATCACGATCATCAAAAGCATCGTAGTACTTATTATCTGAGATAAGTACATGTGGAGTAGAATTACTAAATCCACTTGAAAATGCACAGTGAGCCAAGTGGTTGCCACCACTGCCATCGGTGGCTGTACCCGAAGCATGCTGTGTTGAGAAAATATTCTCTTTGCCATTCTTATTGCTGACATTCCAATTGTCCAAAAATTCTTCTTCCAATTGGTATCCCTTTACATTATTGGCTGCTTCTACTGATTTCTGGAACTTCTCTTTTTGAGCAGTTGATCCTCCCGTATCGGAGGTTTGCCCCCATACCAAATAAACCTTTGCCAATAAGGCATGTGCAGCTCCTTTACTAGCTCGTCCTTTATCACTATCGGAATAACTACTTACATTAGGTAATAATTCGGCTGCATCTTGCAAGTCGGCTACAATCTGAGTATATACATCATCGACTGATGCACGAGTTGTATTAGTTCCATCGGCATTGTGTAACACCAAAGGTACTTCGCCCCAAAACTGCACGGCATACTGATAATAATAAGCACGTAAAAATTTAGCTTCGCCGATTGATCTATTCTTAATGGTTTCGGATATATTTTTCGAGTCCGATAGTTTGTCTATAACATCATTGGCACTTGTAATACCCACATAAAAGGCTGTCCATACAGATGTTACATAACTGTTAGTAGGATCCCACTGAAGTAAACCTAACAACCCTCCTCCACTATTGGGATTTTCGCCCGAAACTGTAGTTTCAGTTGTCAGATCAATCAGATATGCCAATGATGTACTAATACCTACATTAGGTGCATACACTCCGTTAGTTAATGCAATAGCATCATCGTCGGTTGCCGGAAAATTACCACTCATCAGTGTACCTACGGGTGTAACATTCAAACTGTCACTACATGAAACCAATACACTCGATAAGATTAAAATATATAATAACTTTTTCATATTGTTCTGTTTATATATAATCGTATAGGTTAATAATTTAATATGATATATTTATTCCGAAAGAGATTGTCTTGGCAGTCGGATATGCGCCCGAATCTATACCACTTGCAATTTCGGGATCGTACCCTTTGTAGTTCGTAAATGTCAATAGATTCTGACCTGTCGCAAAAATTCTGAATTTTGTCTGTGGTGCTTTTACTATCTTCACAGGTAAAATATAACTAAGTGTCACATTCTTCAATCGGAGATAAGAGGCATCTTCAACATATCGACTATCTAACCATGTAGCTGAAGTTACCGAGGCTTTGGGTATTGTAGTTGAAGGATTACTTGTAGTCCATCGATCTCGTAGTGTAGATAAAACATTGTAGCTGGTTGAAGGTGATTCCAGATTTTGTCTCAGCTGATTATATGCTTCATTGCCTTTACTACCCTGAAATACAGCAGAAATGCTCAAAGACTTATAACTAACTGTAGTAGAAAAACCATATATAAAATCGGGTTGTATCGATCCCAATACAACTCTGTCTTCGTCCTGAGTTATTGCATTATCACCATTTTGATCCACATACTTAACATCACCGGGTTCTACACCAGGTTTCCAACTGGGAGCCGGTACTTTAGATAAATCATCGCCTGTTTGCACTATCCCATCAAACACAACACCATAAAAAGAACCTAAAGCTTCGCCTTTCTTTATAATCGTGTTCCCTGATAAGAAGTAATCGAGATTACCAATGTTGGTTACTTCATTTACATTCTTGGCTATATTGGCAGATAAATTCCATTGCCACTGTTTGTCATCAATAATGTTTCCGGTTACGGCAAACTCAATACCCTTGTTGGTTACATTTCCTACATTTTCGAGTTTGGTAGCAAACCCTGTTGTTATCTCAACAGGTACATCCAATAACAAATCGCTTGTCTTTTTATAATATACATCTGCAACAATGCCTAATCGCCTATTAAACAGATTCAAATCAAATCCTAGATTGTATTGGGAAGTTTGCTCCCATTTCAGATCGGGATTCTCGGCATTTGATCTTGCATATGCTGTAACCAATTGATTGTTGAACGAATAAGTTCTAGTTGCATATGTAGCCTCGTATCTGTAATCTCCTATTTCTTGATTACCGACAACACCAAAACTCCCCCTCAGTTTTAAATCATTTATAGTTTTGTTATCACGAAGAAAAGACTCTTCGCTTACATTCCACGATAAACCGACAGAAGGAAAATAGCCCCATTTGTGATTCTCGGCAAAGCGTGAAGAACCATCTGCTCTAAAAGTAGCAGTCAGATTATAACGGCTCTTGAATGAATAATTTACACGCCCTAATACGGAATTCAGAATGGATTCAGTACCTCCCGAACTTGGCGATAAAAGAGTTGCTCCTCCCTGAAGATTAGAGAATGACAATTGCTCATTGGCAAAATTGCTGGCTGATGCTGTAGCATATTCTGTTTTTGTGGTTTGAGTGGTATAACCAGCCAATGCATCTATATAATGACTGTCATTTAGCTTTTTAGTATAGTTAAGAGTGTACTCGTATTGCCATGAGTCAAATCTCTTATTTCCGATACTACCATATCCTTTTGCCAAAAATCCGGCAGCAGCACTAGATGGAGCAAAGAAGTTCACCGTCGTATTAATCTGGTTAGTACCAGCACTAAACTTTGCTACCAATGAGGGCAGAATAGTATATTTAGCAAAAAAATTACCGATAAGGGAGTTATTCTTTGTCTGCGAATCGGTATTAACCAAATCCGAAATCGCATTTACGGTTGTATCTCCAAATCTGAGGTCTCCTTTTTCAAATAGGTTATTATAATTATAACCACCATCTGCATTATAAATCGAAACTACCTGAGGAATCCTTAATACATAATCTAATGAATTAGATACACCATTAACATATAATCCGGAATAATTACTCAACCCGTTCTGCTCCAATTTACTACCTGTAACATTTAATCCTACAGTTAGATTCGAAAATAAGTCTCTTTCGAAATTAAACCTTCCGCTGTAACGCTTAAAATTGGTATTTAATAAAATACCATCTTGATCGGTAAAATTACCGGATAGTAAATACCTGGTCTTATCATCTCCTCCACTTATCGATAGCTGATGATCTTGAGTAGTTGCAGTTCTAAGGGCAGCATCCTGCCAATCAGTTCCTTCACCAAGTTGAGCAACTTTATCGACTGTAAGACCTGTTTCACTTATATTTTCGGCTGATGCTATTTCGAGATATAAATTGCCCCATTCTTTGGCATTCATCAAGTCAAGCTTTTTTCGGGCTTGTTGCCAGCCTATTGAATATTGATATTCAATATTGGTTTTGCCTTTCTTACCATTCTTAGTAGTGATGATAATTACCCCATTTGCACCACGCGATCCGTATATGGCTGATGCTGAAACATCCTTCAGAACCTCAATAGATTCTATATCGTTCGGACTCAATGCTGCCAGAGGATTTAGTGAACCGGCTGACCTGCTGATTCCTAAATTTGCCGAAGAATTATCGTTATAGATAATTACACCATCTATTACATAAAGAGGCTCATTTCCACCATTTACCGAGTTGCCTCCTCTAATTCTTATATTAGATGTAGTACCCGGCTGACCTGAGCTTTGAGATACATTCAGTCCCGCAACTGCTCCCCCCAGCAATCCATCAAAAGATGTGCTTACCTGCGATAAGTTATCCTTAGATACAGATGAGATTGCACCGGTAAGCTCTTTTCGCTTCTGGCTACCATAACCGACAACCACTATTTCATTGAGATAATTCAAGTCTTCTTTTAGCTGAACTTTTAAAGGTGACTTATTCTCATAGATATCCACCTCCTGCTCTTTGTATCCGAGTAAGGAGACTTTAATAGTCACAGGTAATGCTGCTGACGACTGCAAATAAAAAGAACCATCAACATCTGTAGAAACACCCTGATTAAATTCCACAAATACGACTGTAGCCCCGACCAAAGGTTCTTGAGTTTTTTGATCAACTACAAATCCTTTAATCTCTGTTTGCCCTATTAAATTCAGGGAACAGAACAAGAAGAATAAGAACATATAAGCTTCTTTGGGTATTGAGAAAAACCGAATAATCTTTACCATATTTTTAAATAAAATGCATCAATAGTCAATCTATAATTGACTTAAAGCGCTTGTTTTTAAGTTGTTTTAATTATTGATAATATTCGACAAAAGACATGGAGATATCATAGCTAAGAGATGAACTCTTAACACGAGATATATTCTCGGACGAATATCAGTAGAGGAAAATAAATCGATCGATTTATTTAGGAGATAGAAAAATACATTAGCAACACATTCGCATGTGCATACAAAGAGAAGCAGATTTGGTATTGACTAGTCGAAAAATTTGTGTTGTAATATTGCAGAACAGTAACTCCTGTTCGTCACTCTTCTTATCATCAAGATAGAAGTGTCTAAATTTAACAAAACCATTCATAGTGTCTATTATATTGATTAATATTTAAATAACCTAGTTTTGATGTAATAAGCTGATGGGGTTTTAAGTAAATGCCCCATCGCTTATTATTATATGCAACAACTTGCCCATAAACAGTATGAAACCTTATTTCTTCAATCTGTAATCCAAGGCAGGTTTACGATCGCCCAATAGAGGCACATATTTGAAATCGGCTCCTCTGCGCGATTCGAATTCTTGTTTTATATCCTTTATCAATTGAGGATTTGTATACAATTCAATGGCTGACAAACTGAATACTTTGGCTGTATTTATCAATGACTTGGTTCCGATAGTAGTTCCGCCAGAAGCGACATTTTGCCAACTGTGTCCTGCACTTCCCGGTACAAAAGTTGCCGTATTGAAACTTACGGTAGGTACTACCCAACTAACATCGCCCACATCGGATGATCCGCCACCCAAAGACGGTTTCTCGTCCTGTAATGGCTTTATTTGTTCGGCATCATTTAAGATACTTACATCTCTCTTTATTCCTTTAACTATTTCTTCGGCAAAAGCTCTTTCTCGTGCATCGTAATGTACACCTCCAACCAGTTCGAGGTTTCGTTGTACAAGTTCTGCTAACTTACGATTATTGAGACGTTCGTAAAAGCCCGAAATAATCTCAGCCTTTACTTTGGTTTGTGTACCCAAAGCTGCTCCTTCCGAAGCCTGACCAAGCCATTCTACAAGGTCTTTCAGTATTTCTCTTTTAGGGCTGCGTATATAATACGATACCTTTGCATAATCTGGAACCACATTAGGAGCTTCGCCTCCGTTGGCTATCACATAATGAATACGAGATGAGGTTGGCACATGCTCGCGAAGCAAATTAACCATGAAGTTGAAAGCCTCTACCCCATCCAAAGCCGAACGACCTTTGTCGGGACTACCTGCAGCATGTGCAGCTATACCGTAAAAGCTATAATCGATCATCTGTATAGCTGTACCTGTATCGATAGAAACGGCATTGCTCGAACCCGGATGCCAATCGAGTACTACATCTACACCATTAAACAGTCCGTCTCTTACCATATATACTTTACCGCCACCGCCTTCTTCGGCAGGAGTTCCGAATACTTTGATGGTTCCGGTATGTTTACCACTTTCGAGCCATTGCTTGATGGCTACTGCACCCGCAGCTGCACCTACCCCGAAAGCATTGTGCCCGCAACCATGCCCTCCGGCACCATCAACTAAAGGCTTACGATAAGGAACTGTATCTTGAGATAATCCCGGCAATGCATCAAATTCGGCTAATACGGCAATAACCGGCTGACCCGATCCATAACTGGCTACAAATGCGGTAGGCATACCTGCAACACCGGCCTCAACAGTAAAGCCATTCTCTTTCAGATGTTCTTGCAACAACCCCGAACTTTTGGTTTCGAGAAAACCCAATTCAGCCTCGCGCCAAATCGTTTTTTGAAGCTTATCGTATTTCTGAAACGAATTATTCAAATACTGAATAGATACATTATTAGATAATACATCTTTTTGCTTTTTCTGAGCAAATCCCGCAATAGCAGATGCGAGCAATACAGCTGATAGTAAGTACTTTTTCATTTCGTATTTTATATATTTTGTATTATAATCTGTATTTATAGGGTGACAAAGAGTAACATTTATATACAAAAAGTATACACGTTTGTCACCTCATATATTTTCTATTTATCAATCGTTTACACTACAAAAAGTAACAATAGTGACAATAGTAACAACACATGTATTCTCACTCATTCTTTTTTTTTGAATACTATGCCGAGATATTATAATCTCTATTCTTTTTCAGATAAGAAGAAAGTACAGCAACATTTAAAATCCACACATTCAAAGATCCCTTTTATAGATAAAATATTTTACCTGTTAAAAGGAGATTGAGAGCATTATTTCAACAAGTCAGCCAATACCTTTTCGAGATCTTCGCCCCGTAGATTTTTAGCTACAATCACACCCTCTTTATCCACCAGATAATTAGATGGTATAGCTCTGATTCCGTATAACTTGGCTGGAGCGCTGTCCCAAAACTGAAGGTCGGAAACTTGTGTCCATACCAATCCATCTTTTTGAATGGCTGTTATCCAAGCTTCTTTTTTTCGATCGAGCGATACACCAAATACATCAAAGCCTTTATCCTTGTATTCATTATAGGCTTTTACGACATGCGGATTTTCTTTTCGGCAAGGCCCACACCATGCAGCCCAAAAGTCGATAAGTACATATCCTTTTCCTAAATGGTCAGACAACCGAACAGGGTTTCCTTCCGGATCGTTCGCTGTAAAATCGGGAACCTTTCGCCCAACAGAAACAATTTCGAGAGTCTTGGTCAATTCTTCGAGAACTTTAACATATGGAGTTTCGCGCAAAGACGGATCGAGCAACGCTATATTCGATTTGATTTCTTCAGGTGATAACCGATACGAAAAATCGCGATATAAAGCATAAGCTGCAACTAACGACTTTGGATGCGACTTTATAAATTCATCGATTTTCACATGTCTCTCTTTTTTATAAGACACAAACAGATCCTGTAAAGCCGATCCGTTAACAACACTATTACGATAATACGATGCTGAATCGAGTTTTACTGATACGGCATTATCATCGAGAAAAACCAACAGAGAACCTCTGTTGGTATCAAGCGTTAAGCCATATATTTCAGGCAATTGTACACTTGTTGCAAAAGCAAACTTTCCGTTAGATATTGCAGCCGAATCTATTACATGAAACATCTTATTTTCGAATTTCTGCAAATAAACTTTACCCTTCGTCACATTATCTACACTTCCCGTCAGTTTTAGATTATCGCTGTGCTGTGCATTGACGGACAACACTATCGAAAACAGCAATATGGATAATATATATTTCATTGTTGTAAAAAGTTTTTAATTATTGAAAAACAGAGCTATGCAATTCTATTTGTTCAGATTAGGATTATTGTTTATCTCATTTACCGGAATCGAGAATAAATAATAAGGACTATTAGGCACCAAGGCTGTTTTATCTGGGAATGTCCACACATAATGTCCTTTCACTACAATGGTTTCACCCGCTGTATTGACATAAGTTTCGGTCGATTCTCTTCTGTCCGGTGCTATTTGCAAACGTAAGATATCTGGTAATCGAAATCCTTCGCCCCAAAGCTCGCGACGACGTTCCAGCAATATTTCAGCTATCAATTTACTTTCGGTATAATCGGTCTGTGATATCTGATCGAGCTTTCTTTTTGTTCTCAATTCATTCAATGCATCAACAGCACCTTGCAAATCGTGGTTACGGGCTTTACCTTCAGCTTCTATCAGTACCATTTCGGATGAACGCATCAAAGGAATATTACCCGATTTATCCGATTTATTCACAAACTTTTTGTATTTATACCATCTGTACATAGGATCGGATGCTGTTTTTACAAGCTCGAATAATGAATAACGGATATCTTTAGTATCAAACAACTGTCTAAAATGTGGGTCGGGCATAATGCTACGATATCCGGTAGTGGGTGTTACATCAAGATAAGCAAAATAAGATGCGCCCCCCAAATTCTGATCAGCAGTCTGAGGATGTCCCCATATCCACTCTACATTGCTCACATCATTAAAACCCAGAGTGTACTGATCAGCTTCCATTATCGGAAATCCTTTTCTTGCTTTTTCGGCATATTCTGCAGCCAATGCCCAATTGCCCATAGTAAGATATGTTCTGGCAAAAAGACCCTGAACAACATTCAGATTTGGACGATTTTTAACTGAGCGGGTAAATCCGGTCAATAGTTTTTCGGCTTCGGTCAGATCCGAAATTACCTGATTATAAACCTCCTCTACCGTTGATTTTGATTTTGCCACCGATGTTGGCACAGTAGGTTCGGTATAAATAGGAACCGCTTTTGCCGTTTTATCTTTGACATATGTAAACTGATATTGCACAACAAGATTCAGGTACACAAATGCACGTAAAGCGTATGCTTGCCCTTTCAGGTATTTTTTATCATCGTCGGTACCTTGTGCTGCATCTATTTTATCCAATATATTGTTGGCATTATCTATTACTTTGTATTGCAGTGTCCAGAAGAAAAGAGCACGACGGGTTGTATTGTCATACGGATCTTTATACGGATAAGAATCTCTGTAACCATAAACTCCATCACGGGCAATAGCATCTTCGCCCATCACCTCCTGAGTCAAAAGAATGGCACTGTATCCCGGATTATCCTGAGAGGTAGCGTTTTCCATCAGATACCGTAAAGTTCCGTTTACTACAGCATCTATATTGTCTGTTGTGGAGTAAGTTTCGCTTCCGGTTAAGTCGCCGGATGGTGAAGTTTCGAAAAAACTATCGCTGCATGAATAGAATAATGCAGATGATGCTGCCAGTATATATATAAATATTGATTTCATAATTTTATTGTTTTTATCAGACCTCAAATCTTAATTATTATCAGAAAGAAATATCAACTCCAAACGATACAGATTTCTGTGCCGGATAACGATAGTAGGTTACACCGTCTACAGACTGCTCGGGATCCATACCCTTATGTCCGAAGATTGTAAACAGATTTTCGGTATTAACTTTCAGCTTTACATCTTTCAACTTTGCCTGCGATAACAAAGATTGTGGAAGAGTGTAAGAGAAATTAAGATTCTTCAATCGGGCATAGGTAGCATCGTACAGAAAGCGCGACGAGATAGAATTCCAACTGGTAGTGGTAGTTGTTAGTCTAGGATAGTTAGTATCGGTATTTTCGGGAGTCCATCTTTTAAGAGCCTCTTTAGACCATGTTCTTCCCTGATTATTTCCGGTATGAGAAATCATTACCTCATCTAAGTCCAAAACTTTCCCTCCTATACTGTAAGAAAAAAGGAACGATAATTCGAAATTTTTGTAGGTAAAGGTATTCGTTATACCACCGTATATATCGGGCAATGAACTTCCCTGAAAATACGAATCGGCATCGGCATACACATTGGTCGTCGTACGCCCTGTTATTATTTTATTACCATTACCATCTGTTGTAGTCTCGTTTTTAAACCAAAGGGCATCTCCCGTAGCAGGATTAACTCCTGCCCATTCGCGGATAAAGAAGTCATAGATAGAACCTCCGATAACCATTTTTTTAGTTGAACCTAATTGACCTATACTTCCCGATATAATTTCGGTTTGAGGCAATTCGGTAATCTTATTCTTGTAGTGACCAAAATTCAGATTTACATTCCATGTGAAATCTTTGTTACGGACAGGTAAGACTTGTATCTGCCCTTCAATACCTCTGTTTCGTAGTGCGCCAATATTTGCATCTATCTCGCTAAAACCTTGAGAGGGAGCAAGAGGACGACTAAATAACAGGTCTTTAGATTTACGTTCATATATATCAATTGATGCAATCAGTCTATTATCAAATGCAGAAAAATCGACCCCAAAGTTCAAATTCAGATTTGTTTCCCATTTCAGATTGGGAGTTGGTAAACGTGAACTAATCAATCCTGCTTCACCTAAACTATTATAAATAGAGTATAGATCTTGATAAGCATAATAAGTTCCTAGGTTATCGTTACCCTGAGCACCATAACTGCTACGTACTGTAAGGTTATCAATCCATTTTACTGAAGTAAGAAATTGTTCTGACTTGGCATTCCACGAAGCCCCTATCGACCAAAAGTTACCCCAGCGAGAATCTTTACTGAATCGTGACGATCCATCTCGACGAAAACTCGCAGACAAATAGTAACGATGTAGGTAATCGTAATCAATCTTAGCTAAATAACTAGCCAATTTATAGTTATCCGAAGCTCCTGTATAGCTATTCAGCAATGAAGCAGCGGCAGGTTCATCTTTATCCTGAAAACCAAAATTACTGCGACTGCCCGACAACGACGATACATTGTAGACATATACTTCGGGACCGGTCAATACATTCACGAAATGTTTATCTTTCAGATTCAATGTGTAATCCAAGAAACTATTAACGGTATAACCCAATGCACGACTCGACCCTTTACTAACCGATCCTCCCGTACTGATACCCGATCCGTAAGCCGGATTGGTGTACGAATGGGTTACACGTGCATTGTAATCGGCATTTGCACTACTCTTCAGCTTTAGTCCTTCGGTAAAAGATATTATTGTACTTGCCCTGAATGATACAACATCTTGTTTGTTATCATATTTATTATACTTGGCATTACCCAACAGATTATTACCTGTTGCCGCCGAACTCGGACGGTAGTTACCATAGTCATATACTTTATTTCCGTTTGCATCTAAGACGTACGATCCATCGTCGTTTCTTTCGTAAACGGGATAAATATCAGCAACTAACCGTTGAAAGTTCGCAAAGTTTCCGGTACTGCTATCGGTCTGAGGGGGAGCGCTTTGCTTACTTGTAGAAGCCGATATTCCAAAATTTGTCTCAAACCATTTATTTACGGTTGAGGTTACATTTGCTCTGGCATTAAATCGCTCAAAATCAGATCCGATAATAAATCCTTTCTCGTTCAGATAACCTCCTGATATAAAATATTTGGAGTTGCTACTACCTCCTGCTATACTCAAATCGTATTGTTGGCGAACACCTGTCCGAGATAGGGCATCTGCCCAGCTGTCGTTCCATAATGGTTCTGCACCTGATACAATTTTTCCGTCAATGCCGACAGGTTGAGGATAACTTGAACCGAAAGGATTTACTTTTAGAGAACCAACCAATTCGGACGAAGCATAAGCAGCGGCAGCATCCGATGATTTTCCTTGATCGAGCTGATTGTTGCGTATTGCCTCCCATTGCAATTCGTAATAGTCTTTGATACCTAAAGTCTGGTAATCTTTCACGGCTCTTGATGTAAAGCCGATGTTAGACGAAAAAGAAACTACAGCCTTCTGATTTGAATTTCCTTGTTTAGTAGTAATTATTATCACCCCATTTGCACCACGCGAGCCATATAAAGCACTGGCAGTAGCATCTTTCAACACCGAAATAGATTGAATATCATTCGCATTGATCGAACTTATATTCCCGGCAAACGGCACACCGTCAACAACATATAAAGGTGTACTTGAAGCATTTACAGATCCTACTCCACGAAGATAAATTGCGGCATCGCTCCCCGGCTGTCCAGCCGATGATACCGATTGTAATCCAGGTACTGTACCTTGCAATGCTTTACTAATATTTGTTATTTGTAGTTTTTCAAGGTCTTTACTACCTACAATTGCTATTGATCCAGTATACGTTGACCTTTTTGCAGTACCATACCCTACTACAACTATTTCATCTAATATATTTTTGTTTTCGGATAACGACACAATAATGTCATCTCCAGATTCATATACATCTATTTCCTGAGCCTTATACCCTAAGAAAGATACTAATAAAGAAACCGGAAATGATTTATTATTTACTGACAACTCAAATTTTCCATCAAAATCGGACTGAGTGGCATTATTAGCAGACTTTACTTTTATTAATGCTCCGGGTACAGATATTCCGTTACGACTATCAATAACCTTCCCTCTTATAGAGATTTGAGCTTGAGAAACTGAAATACTGAAAAGGAGAAAAAATAAGGAGAAAGAGAGATATTTTTTCCCCTGTAAGGATAATCTAATATCCTTAAATAGTTGTATATTTACCATGTTCTAATATTATTTAGAATACCTAGTGCTTCTTTTTCCGGCTGCAATTGGAGGAGAAGCACTTTTATTTTACCAAATTTTATATATTCGCTTTGGAGTTTGTATTATCCAAAGTCCGTTATAAATCAGAAAAGATGATTTAATAATTGTAGTCCCGAAATTTCCTTTTCCGGTGTAATTGTTAGCAGTGAAACATCGACATTCGAATGTCTGATATTTTTGGAAGAATCAATTTTGAACTGAACATTCGTAATTGTGAATTATAAGAGTTAGAAAAACAAATATTTTCTATTTTCAGACAGCTGACAACCTTTCCCATTTTATATTTTTTAAAATTTAAAATATTTTCTTGACATTTCAAAATCAAATGATAAAAGTATAACTTGTATCACTCATCCCCAATACCACTATTATGGTATTTTGACATTTTTATTGAATATTCTTATAAAAAGTAAAAATCAGACAATAAAAAAAGAATGGCGAGAAATCACTTCTCACCATTCTTCGAATTAAGTAAAATTAAAGCAGGGTTCATTACCCCATATGTATAGTCCGATTAAGGATTTTGGTCAGCTTGGGTTATTGCATCATTACCTTCAATCTCTTTAATTGGAATTTGGAATGTCCTCAAGGCATCATGCCATGGCAAAGGACGATCCCCTCCAATAATATTTGCTACTGGATGGTTTGTACCCTCATAAGTCCTGTCAATCGTTTTTTCCAGTCGGTTAAATTCGAATAGAGAATGACCTTCTCCCCATAATTCGATCCTTTTCTGAACAAAGATTTGATCAAGTAAAAGAGATTCTGTTGAAGCCCATGTATATGGGTGCTGTCCAGTTTTAGCTCTGGCATTGGATATTTTATCAAGAGTTTCTTTTGCTCCTGTAAGATTGCCGGTTCTAACTTCAGATTCCGCCTTTATGTAATATGCTTCTGCAGACCTAAGGAATAGATAGTCCCCCAAGAACTCTTTACTTGCATCGATGAACTTAAGCTGAAAATATGGTATCTCATATTCACCACCATCTGCACCTTCGAAAATATCTTTCCTTATATCTCCTTCTTTTATATTGTCATACAACCGACGATCTATTGTTTTATACTGACCTAAATCTCCACCATATCCAGGAGACAACCCATCTATTATAGAGAAGAATGAAGCCCATGATGTAGAGTTTACGCTTGTTATATCTGCACCCCATAACCACTCTACATTAGATATATCAGCAAAGCCCTTTGTATAATCACTCGTGCCCATAAGCTTTGTACTATTAACAACTTCTGTTGAATATTTAAGAGCATTTGTATAATCTCCTGAATATAAGTAAGCTCTTGCAGCTAATAATTCAGCTGCAACCTTAGTTACTCGTGTTGGTAAAGAAGGACTAAATCCCTCGAGTAGAGGTATAGCTAATTCATAGTCTTTTAAGATTTGAGCATATACATCAGCAACTGTACCACGAGGATTACCCGTTAAAGTTGTTGTTAAATAAACAGGAACTCCCGGAAGATCTTTTATATCACTCCATGTTCCTCCTGTTTGATAAAGATTTATCAATGTGAAATAATGAAATGCTCGAAGAGCCAATGCTTCCCCCTTTAGATTTTTTTGGGAGGTAGATAATGTAGACTCGTCTTCAAGAGCAGCTAAGATATTATTTAGATCTCTGATTTGAGCATAACAGTATGCCCACTGCCTTGCAGGACTATATGAATTTGAAGCAGCTCTATCATTAAATTGATAAAACGTTATAAACCATTGTTTATTGGCATAATGAACCATATCTTCAGAAGATAAATCGACAGCTAAATCAATTGATTTCTGACCAAAGTCATCATGTCGAGATGCCCAAAAAGCATATTCAATGGAGCGAGAATATACCCCTTGTATTAAAGCGTCTGTATTACGTTCCAGAATATCAGGTATATCATCTGATGTTACAATTTTATTATCTTCGGCATCCAAAAAATCGGAGCAAGAAGTTCCTAGCAAAGAAAACGATAAAGCTAATATATAAATTAATTTAAATTTCATGTTATGTTTTTTTAAAGAGTTACATTCAATCCGAAAGATATTGTACGTAGAGGAGAGTAATTGAACCCTGTAGTACCATAATCATATTGACGAGGATCTAATCCTTTTCTTTTTGAGAATAATGCTAAATTATCTCCGGCAGCATAGACTCTCACTTTGTCAATTTTTAAAGTTTTCAATAAAGATTTAGGTAACGTATACCCCAAGGAAATATTACGAATATTCAGATATGAGGCATCGATTAGATATAAATCTGAGGCACGACTTGCATCAGTGTAACCATATACTAAACGAGGTACATCCGTATTTTGATTCTCAGTTGTCCATGCTTTTAGAATATCTTTATGCATTGCTCGTCCATACTCAGTCATCTGCATGGTTGATGCGTATACAGCATCATAGACTTTCCCTCCGAGTTGATAACTTAATACAAAAGATAAATCAATTCCTTTATATGCGAAACTATTAGTTATCCCCCCGCTTAGATCGGGTATTGCAGAACCTTGTTTACGTCTACTTGTTGCGGTATAGGCATTGTTGTAAACTGTTGTTGTTTCTTTGAAGGTACCATCGGCATTATAAACGTTCCATGTATTTTTCCCATCACTATTGATTCCGGCAAATTCGGGTAAATAAATATCATAGATAGATCCACCTTCAACAATCTTAGTATATCCTGATGAAAAAATTCCACTTGCTCTGTTTGCTTCTGGTAATGTTAAAACTTTATTATTGACAGTTGCAGCATTTACACCTAAATTCCAGCTAAAATCTGAGTTTCTAACAATATCGACATCTGCTTCAAATTCGAATCCTGAGTTTCTTATCTTACCTATATTTCCTGGCATAGAAGCCACTCCTGATGATAGAGCAACCGGTATGTAAAATAACATATCCTTGGTTGTCTTATTATAGTATTCGATACTGAAGTTCAAGCGGTCAAATAAACGACCTTCAATTCCAAAGTTGGCATTAATACTTTTTTCCCATGAAATGTCTTTGTTTCCAACATAAGTCTGCTTAACAGAAACACTCCCATCGTTATTTGTGACTTCAAACTGATCTTTATATGGAATATAATTAATGGTTGATCCATCATCGTATAATAGATTGTCATTTCCTTGTGATCCGATACTACCTTTTACTTTAAGATCATCTACAAATGAGATATTCTTAAAGAAATCTTCTTGGCTGATTCTCCAAGAACCTCCGACCGAAGCAAAATTACCCCATCTGTTATCTGGACTGAATCGGCTTGATCCGTCACGTCGATAACTTAAACTTAAGTAATATTTATCAGAATATGTTAAATTCAAACGTGTAAGATATCCTGTAACACTATATTTTTGAGAGTAGGAATTAAGTTCTCGATATACCACTCCATTATTAAATTCGGGATCAAAAGAGGTCGCTATATTACTTTTTTGTCCGTATAAATAAGAACGTTCTTTTTTATAACTTTCTGTTCCTGCTAAAAAATCGACATCGAGTTTATCAAAGCTTTTTTTGTAATTTAAGAATACCGAACCTGTATAAGAGAAATAACGTTGATTTTCTTTTTCAACATAGCCATTAGCAGCAGCACCATCTCCGTACAAGGGATTCGTTAAATATGACCCATTTTTATATGTTGTATTCACATCAAAGGCTGCTCTAACCGATAACCCATCATAAACTTTTGCATCTAAAAAAGTTGAACCTGTTATATTGTCTAATGTTATTTCATTTATGTCATAATCCAAGACACCAGCAGGATTAGACATTGCCCCATATGGACGAGAATAACCTAAAGAAGAAACATTACCATAATCATACCTGTCTTTTCCATTTTTATCTTGTACGATTGCACCTGTTGACGGATCCCTCAAGTATACAGGATAGATTGGACCTATGTTACGAGTCCATTGAAAATAGTTGACATAACTCCCTCCCGATGTGGTCGGATAATTCTGAATAGTATGAGCATAAGCTAAACTAGCTCCACCTTTTAACCAGGATACGATCTCTTTCTCGACTCTAACACGACCACTGTATCTTTTAAACCCTGAACCTTTGGCATATGAATCGTCATCTAAGTACCCTAAGCCGACATAGTAGGATTGCTTATTATCCCCTCCACTTATATTAACATTATATTCTTGTCTCAATGAATTACTAAATAATGCATCGTCCCAGTTATCATTATACAATAACTTTGCATTGGGGTTTAATTTACCATCACTTCCAATCAAATCAGCCCATGACACATTATAATTATTATATCCTCCAAGAATCTTAGATAATGAGTTTGCTCCTGATCCTGCTAGATCAGAAATTGCTTGGGCTGATGCAGCATCCGGAGCTAAAGGATTTGTTGTCCGACCTATATAATTATCATAAAGTTTATTATACTGTCCTTTCCATGCCTGCTCATAATAAGTACCTTTGTTTGTAATCAAATCATATTCAGGAATTGCACGACTATTAACACCCCACTTGGCATCAAATGAAATATTAGTTTTACCAGTAGCTCCTCGCTTAGTAGTTATTAATATAACACCATTAGCTCCGCGTGCTCCGTAAAGAGAATTAGCCGCTGCATCTTTTAGGACTGTCATACTTTCGATATCTGCCGAATTTAATGTGCTTATAGGTCCATCGTAAGTAGCTCCATCAACTATATATAAGGGATCTTTCCCTGCATTGATAGACCCAATACCGCGGATACGAACTTTTGGATTTTCACCAGGCTGGCCTGTTGACGAAATCAACTGCACGCCAGCAGCTTGCCCTTCAAGAGAATTTGTAACTGACGAAGTTTGTATCTTGCCAATAGCGTCAGATTTTAAGACCGATGCTGATCCTGTAAAAGATTGTCGTGTCGCAGTACCATATGCTACAACAAAAACCTCATCTAAGGCTGTGGCATCAGGCTCTAAAGATATATTTACGATACTGCCTGATATAGATACCTCTTTTGTCTTATATCCAATAAGAGAAGCTTTTATATTTTTTGCTGTCGAGGGCACTTTACCTAAAGTAAATTTACCATCGATATCTGTTACTGTTCCAATCTGAGTTCCAGTAACAATAACTGTAGCTCCTATTATGGGTTCATTATCTTCGGATGAAATAACAACTCCTGAAATACTTCGGTTTTGTGCGAAGATTGTCCCGATTGTCAATGAAAAGATAAGAACCAAGAATGTGATTATTTTTTTCATGCTTTATTTTTCTAAAATTGTATATATTGTATTTGCACTGCTATAGGTGCTAAGAAGTATTACTGCATTAGAAAAATGCAGCAAGTAATAATGATGAGTAAAATATTATTGTATTAACTCAAAGAAGATGATCTTAACTCAATTTATTTTGTGCGTAAAGTGTCTTGAAAGTAACAAGTAAGAACAATAAATAAGGTTGTTTTTTTGGGGAAATCATTTACAACCTAACACATAAACGAGTCAGAATATTTACATACATCGGCATTGCATTCGACACCTGATATTCTGACAAAATATTGAATTTAATAATTGATTTGTAGACTTCTCTGATAACACTTTTAAGTAAAGGTATAAACTTTCTTTTAGGAGAAATTTAAATTTGTTCATTTTAAAAGTTTGATTAAATAATTAATAGTTGTTAGCTTTACATTAATGTATTGCAAATTTATTTGTAATATTTAAGAATCAGAATACCATATATATGGTATTCTATAAAGGAATATCGAGATAATATCTAGAACTTCTTATTCCTAATTTTAATTAAGACCTCTGAGCAACTTTTGTAAACAAAAAAGAGACTTAGCTTATAACAAAAAAACTTTAATATTAAATATTATAAAAATATCTTAATTGGGAATATTATTCTCGTCAAATTCTCCGTTGCATCTTTTAGTATGAGTATTTCATTCTTATAATAGAAGGAAGATCTATAGAACGGCTAGAAAATAAAAAATAGAATATATACAAATTATTTAGAACTTCTTATCACCCCCATAAATAATGGTAAGAACAAAAATGTTGCTACCAAAGAAACGACCAGCCCTCGGATTGTTCCGACAGCCAGCGGAAACAAAACGCCGCCTTGTGTTTACCTATTAAAAAGGTATAAAACCCAATATGATCGATATAACAGTAAGACATATCGGTCTTACTGTTGCATTCCATGCCTTGATATATACCCTCAAAGGTCTTATGTTCGGATAACGCTTTCGTATATTGTTGTATTCATCTATAATATAGATATTCCCATTGATCGTTAATCCCGACAAAAGAATGAATGAGACAAATCCCCCATGATCAAAATTGAGTTCGAAGAGATAGAATGCCAGAAAAATACCAATAAAGGAAATCGATTGTGTCAACGATTAAACTCGATGATAATTTTGAACTTAATATTCGAGGATCGGAGGAACGTATCATAAAAGGATATGACTCAGAAGCAGGTCTTAATTATTATAAATTGTTCATTGAGAAAGAAGATTAATATAAACAAACTTGATATCATTATACGATCACTGTCAGAACATAAACGCAAAAATCTAACCTGCTCATTGCTCATATATAGAGATGAAATAACTCTTGGGCTTGTAGACAGTTACGATTTGGAGCCGAAGCAGCAGATGTGTTATATTATTACAATCTACTGTTTATTAATAAATTGCTAAAGAGAGTTTCTCCTCTTCCTGTTTTACGACTTTTGAAAGGTCCTTATCAACTCGTTACAGACTTACTCTTTTATTACCGTACAATTTTTCAAATGTATGAAAATTAAAAGAACTAGGTTGTCTGCAACAAAACTTTTATATCTTTACAAAAGATAAGTCGCTCTTTAATATAGTAAGGAAATTAAGCAGATCTAAGAGGCAAGCTGGTTTCTAAATCGTTACCTATGAGACGAAAATGTTTTGTAACGAGTTAAAATACAGTTGATTACAAAAAAAAAAAAAAAATGACTTTATCTTGCGAGATGTAAGGTCAATAAAACGTAAATCCGAGCATATCTAAGAATCATATCGTTAATAAATATTAAAACACATACATTTGCTTAGAGTTACAGTTAGCAAAATGGGGCAAAACGAAGAAGTATAATAGTTACCAAATATATCTGAAAAATTTGCTCTGAAAAATAGAGCAAATTACAACATATTAATATTTTGCGTTAACATCTGTTTATTAAGCATTTAGTATAAGTATTTTTTTTAAAGCACAAGACATTGAATTATAGTCAGTTTCTTCTCCTTAGGATATATTCACTCCTTCCAAGTATAAAGTCCAAACTTTAATCGTTATTTTTTCAAGTCATCCAACCCTTTGCGATTCTTTTCTGCTCGCTTATTAGCCTTATCCGCTCGTTTCTCTTTTAGATTCTTTTGAGGAGCTTTTCTGTCTGCTCTATCTTTTCCTTTTTCTTCTTTTGACATAGTTTTTTTGTTTTAAATAGTTTTTCAAGATCAGGATTTCTTATCGAAAATATATTACATAATTAAAACTATAAGTTACATAATTAATAGTTTCAACCGTTTTCATGGCTTTATCTATGAATTATGTAACTTATTGAAAATGTTATGTAACACAAATTCCCATAAATCGGCATACCTTTTAAAATAAACAGAAGAAACAAATATGTTAGATTTTAGAGGTTATAAGAAATTCCAACACAAAGTCAATAATAAACCTTTTTACGGTGAATTGTTTAATACAGAACAGTTGGCAGAGTATTCGAAAGCGGTTGGAGAGGATCATCAGGCAACAGGGAGTACACAGAGTAATTATCTGCGAGAGCAATTAGATTATAATGATGTTATTCTGCACGATTTCAATAATGAAATGTTAACAAGCAGCAATCGAAGTTATGTAACTCCCGCTATCGAATGGATGATTGACAATTTCTATTTAATTGAAGAGCATATTTTATTAGCCCGACATCACTACCCCAAGGAATATAACCAAGAACTTCCTTGCCTCTTGATAGGTGAATATAAAGGGATACCCCGTATATATTCTTCAGTCATAGAACTCATCTCCCATACAGATTCTCAGATTGATATAGAATCACTTTCTGCTTTTTATAAGGCATACCAAATAAAATCTGCCCTCAAGATAGGAGAGCTGTGGGCAATCCCTATTATGTTACGGTTAGCGTTAATCGAAAATTTGCAACGTATTGCAACTCGATTACAGTTAAATACGAAACATCGCGATATAGCAAAAATGTGGGTCGACAAGCTGGAGGATATTGCTCTCAAAAAGCCCTCTAAATTGATTGAGATAGTAGCTGATATGGCACATTCCGATATCCCGACATCCGGTTCTTTTGTCTCAGAATTCAGTCAACGGTTATCGTCTCAAAATTCGGCATTACAAATAGCCCGCAATTGGCTCGAACAAAAACTGGCAGAAGATGGACTTTTCATAGACGAGCTGATTTATCAGGAAAATCAAAATCAGGCAGTAAATCAATTATCTGTCAGTCATATCATAAATAGTCTCCGGTTTATAAATACAACCGACTGGAAAATATTTGTTGAAAGACAAAGTATTGTAGAGCAAATTTTACTTAAAGATCCAGCTGGAATTTATGGATCTATGGACTTTAATACTCGTGATCATTATCGACATATTATAGAATCATTAGCACAAAACAGTCTTAGATCAGAGATTGAAATCGCTCAATCTGCAATTACATTAACCCAATTGTATAAAGATACAGGGACACAACAAGCTCATGTGGGCTATTTTTTAATAGGTAATGGAAAATATTTACTCAAAAAAGAAATTGATGTAAAAAAGACTATCACTACAAGAATAAAAAATGTATTCAGAGGTGCTCCTTTAGCTATTTATGCCGGATCTACAACTATATTGTCCCTACTTGGATTTATCTTATTTGTTTCTGTTTTTCAATCCAAAGAAATATCAATAACACATTGGCATTTCTTGATCTTAGCATTCCTTTTCTTTATTTTCATTAGCCAATTTGCTGTATTCTTTGTCAATTGGATAATTACCCTTTTTGCAAAACCGGATATTCTGCCCCGACTTGATTTTTCCAAATCAATACCGACCGAATGCCGCACAATGGTGGTTATTCCAACCATCATTTCAAATGAGGAAAATGTTGATAGTCTAATTTCCCAATTGGAACTTCATTATCTGTCGAATAGAAATACCAATCTTCATTTTGGATTATTGACAGACTTTCCGGATGCTCCTAAAGAGAAAGAGGCCTCCGATGATCTTTTGCTCAATCTGGCACGTTTGGGAATTGAAAATCTCAATAGAAAGTACAAGATTGATAACGGCACTCTGTTCTATCTGTTTCATCGCCCTCGTCAATGGAATCCGAAAGAAAAAACGTGGATGGGGTATGAACGGAAAAGGGGTAAACTAATGGAATTTAATTCGCTACTAAGAGGCAAGGAAAACAATTGCTTCTCACACATTGAAGGAGACCGGTCTATATTGCCGAGCTTTAAGTATGTGATAACCTTAGATGCAGACACACAATTGTCTCCCGACACTGCTCATAAGCTGATAGGAACAATGGCTCACCCACTGAATCAGGCAGAACTTGATGTGAAACGAAATGTTGTAATCAGGGGTTATGGTATTCTTCAACCTCGCGTTTCGTCCAATCTTGTCAGCAGTCAATGTTCCCCTTTCTCACGCTTGTTTACAGGTGACTCAGGTATTGATATTTACACACGAACTGTATCCGATGTCTATCAGGATGTATTTCACGAAGGTTCTTATGTGGGTAAGGGTATTTATGATGTAGATGCTTTTGAAACCAGCTTAAATAACCGTTTTCCTGAGAACAAAATACTTAGCCACGATTTGTTGGAATCATCCTATATACGTTCCGGACTTGTTAGTGATATAGAAGTTTCCGAATCATTTCCTTCGGGTTATAATATAGATGCAAACCGTCGTTTTCGCTGGATACGGGGCGACTGGCAAATCTTACAATGGGTATTGCCTTACGTTCCTAATTCGGGTAAAGGTTTTTCCCGAAATCCTATTTCGAGTTTAAGCAAATGGAAAATACTTGATAATTTACGCCGAAGTATAGTCTCGCCTGCAACATTGTTATTCTTGATCGGATTTGCAACATTGTTTCCTCAAAAACTTTGGTCAGGTCTATTGTTGATTCTTCTCATTACCGCTCTTCCTTTTGTATTGGAGAATATAACCAACTCTTTACGCAAAGCAAAGGACCAATCGTGGAAACTCCATTTATGGGAGGTCTTAGAAAAAAGTATGCATCAATTTAAACAGGTTTTATTTGCATTAGTTGTCCTCCCATACGAAGCCTATCTATGTGTAAAAGCAATTATTGTCACTCTTTGGCGACTGACTATATCTCATAAACATCTGATGGAATGGCAAACCTCTGCCGATGTAGAGAAAAAAGCAGTTAATACACTATCGGGATTCTATAACAGGATGTGGTTTTCGCCTGTAATGGCTATTCTGTGCGGAATATCGTTAGGTATATACAACCCGATCTTACTATACGTTTCTCCGTTATTATTTATATGGATAATTGCGCCATATATCGCTTGGCGTGCAAGTTGTCCTATAATCCCCAAAATATCTAAAATAACAAATGAGCAATATCTTCTATTACACCGTATAGCCCGTAAAACCTGGCATTTTTTCGAAGTTTTCGTTAATGAAAAAGAGAATTGGTTAGCACCCGACAATTTTCAGGAGACACCTAATCCTGCTATTGCTTCCCGGACTTCTCCTACCAATATAGGTCTGTCGTTATTAGCCAATTTATCCGCTTTTGATTTAGGATACCTGACAGCCGGAAAGTTTGTAGAGCGAACTAAGCTGACCTTTAATACTATGACAAAACTGCAAAAACACAGGGGGCATCTGTATAATTGGTATAATACTGAAACACTTGAGCCTATGTTCCCGCTGTATGTTTCGAGTGTCGATAGTGGTAATCTGGCAGGGCATTTGCTTACACTCACCCAAGGGCTAAGGGAATTAGAAAAAGACAATATTTACAAGCCTGTTATTTTCGAAGGGATGCTTGACACTGTACAGACAATGAGAAACATTGACTGCAAAAACAAGGCTTTGATTTTATTCGAAAAGGATTTGTCTAAGCCTTTGCCCGAAACATTAACTGCTGCGTTTGCCCTTTTAAAATCGGCAGAACAACAAATCGGACAGATCAATAATACTTTATCATCCGACGATGCCATACTGAACTCATGGGGTGCGGTATTAAAGAAAAACTGCAAGGAATATGTTGATGAAATGCTTTTTCTTGCCCCTTGGCTTGCCATATCACTTTCTGTTCCTGTTGAAAGATCGGAAGAAAGTATTGCAGATGTACAGATGAATCATATAATCTCTGCACTGGAAGCTTTAGATTATGTGCCTACGTTAACACAAATAGCCAATTTAGAAACTACCGGTATTTGTTCACAAATTCAATCTGTATTAGAGCAATTGTCCGGCAAAGATAATTTATCAGCTGATAGAGAAATAAAATACTTAACACAATGGCAGGCTTGTATGAACGATGCAATAAAGAATGCAAAACAAAGAATACGTATTGTCAATGTTCTGGCACAGCAAAGTGATAGTTTTGCCAAAATGGATTTTGCCTTTTTGTATGATCCAATAAAGAAGTTATTCTCGATCGGATATAATGTCATCGAACAACGGATGGATCAAGGTTCGTACGATATGCTAGCTTCCGAAGTGCGCCTATGCAGTTATGTAGCTATAGCCCAAGGACAAATTCCGTTAGAGCATTGGTTTTCGCTCAGCAGATTACTTATTTTTTCGCAGGGAAAACCGATATTGCTTTCATGGAGCGGTTCTATGTTCGAATATCTGATGCCACTGTTAGTTATGCCAAATTATGAGCAAACATTGCTCGACCAAACCTACAAAGGAGTAATCTATGAGCAAATCGAATACGGTAAAAAATTCAATATTCCTTGGGGAATTTCAGAATCAGGATTAAATCGTACTGATACTCAATTCAATTATCAATATAAAGCTTTCGGGATACCAAGTTTAGGATTGAAGCGAGGTCTGTCAAAAGATCTGGTGATTGCACCTTATGCCACTCTTCTGGCTCTGATGGTTAATTCGCGACAAGCGTGCGAAAACTTGGAACGCCTTACTGATGACGGCTTTGAAGGCATGTATGGTTATTACGAGGCTGTGGATTATACACCATCGCATCTGCCGTTAAATGAAACAAGCATAGCTGTTCACTCCTATATGGCACATCATCAAGGTATGGGACTTGTATCGATATCCAACATAATGAAAGGAAATAAGATGCAGGAGCGTTTTATGTCTTGCCCGATGATTAAGGCTTTTGAGCCTTTATTACAGGAAAAAAATCCTCATAATATAAAGATCGATGTTATATCGGATGACTCTAAATTTGAGATCGAAGGGACTAATCCGTTATTATCTAACAGTGTAAGTTATACTCGAGTTTTCGATAATAAAAACATACCACCCGAAATCAACTTGCTATCTAACGGACATTATCAGGTAATGATAAATAACAGTGGCGGAGGCTATAGCCGATGGAATAATTTAGCTGTCACCCGTTGGCGTGAAGATGCAACCGCAGGTTGTCATGGATTATTTGTTTATTTGTGCGATGTTGATACAGGAGAATACTGGTCGATTGGAAACCAACCGATACCAAGTTCTTCTGATGATTACAGCGTAAAATTCACTCAGGCTTATGCCGAATTTAAACAACAACATTCTAAATTAGAAGTAGGAACAACCATCTGTGTTTCACCCGAAGATGACATGGAACTGAGGCGAATAACCTTAACCAACCATACCAATAAGTCACGGAGAATAGAACTGACTACATACAGCGAAGTAGTTATATCGTCACAAGATGCAGATGAAGCACACCCCGCTTTCAATAACTTGTTTGTACAAACCGAATTCAATGCAGCAGCCTCATCCATATTGTGTACCCGTCGTCCCCGTTCGCAGGAGGAAACCCCACCATACTTGCTGCATTTGCTGTTATCCGGACAAGATCAGGAAAATGACGTTTCGTGCGAAACTGACAGGGCTTCTTTTGTTGGTCGTGGACATTCATTGGCAAAGCCTTCGGCAATGAGGCAATCCGGAACGTTATCAAATAGTGAGGGTTCTGTTCTTGACCCTTGTATTGCATTGCGACGGTCGATTGTTATCCCGGCCCGAAAGAGTGTAAAAGTATATGTACTACTAGGTATGTCCGAAACCCATTTAGGAGCATTGTCCCTATCGGATAAATACCAGAATATTCGTATGACAGATCGTGCTTTCGAATTGGCATGGACTCACAGCCAGGTGGTTCTTTACCAACTTAATATCACCGAGACCGAAGCTCAGGTTTTTGCGAAAATGGCAGGATCTTTGGTTTATGCAAATCCTTTGTTCAGGACAGATCCAAATACTATAAAACATAACAAACGCGGACAAAGCGGATTGTGGAGCTATGGCATTTCGGGTGATATTCCGTTAGTGTTATTACGAATAAAGGATATAACAAATATAGAACTGGTGCGTCAATTGGTTTTGGCGCATGCTTACTGGCGGATGAAAGGTTTAGTGATCGATCTTGTTATATTGAACGAAGATACATCAGTGTATCGCCAATCGTTGTATGATGAGATAATAAGCCTGATACATAGTGGCGTAGAAGCTACATTCTTAGAAAAGCAAGGTGGCATTTTTGTTCGACGTGTAGAGCATATGCCCCACGAAGATATATTACTCCTTCAGTCTGTTGCCCGAATTGTAATCGATGATGAGCAAGGAACATTATTCGACCAAATGGAAGGTAAGTTAACTACGGATGTTCAAACTCCGATATTAAAACCAATACATGCTATCGAAGAGGTGAGTACAACAAGCTTTGTACCCAATGATGTTATTCTTTCAAATGGTATCGGTGGATTTTCTCCCGATGGGCAGGAATATATTATTACATTAAAACCAGGAGAATCGACACCGGCTCCTTGGTCCAATGTATTGGCAAATGAACATTTTGGAACGGTAGTATCTGAGAGTGGAAGTGCTTATACCTGGGGCGAAAATGCACATGAATTCCGTATTACACCTTGGCATAACGATACAATACAGGATTCATCAGGTGAAGCCTTTTATATTCGCGACGAAGAAACAGGACAATACTGGTCACCAACACCTTATCCCGCAAGAGGAAATACCCCTTATGTTATTCGACATGGTTTTGGCTACACTGTTTTTGAGCATACTGAAAATGAAATAGAATCAGAATTATGGATGTATGTAGCTTTGGACACATCAATAAAATTCACAATCTTAAAAATAAAGAATCTATCCAATCGTCCGCGGAACTTATCTGTTACCGGCTATTATGAATGGATATTGGCAGAGAAAAAATCTAAAAGCCTTTTACATACTCAGACAGAAGTCGATATAGAAACAGGAGTGCTTTTTGCTCATAATTTTTATAACTCAGATTTCGCAGGAAAGATTGCTTTTATAGATGTCAATGAGTCCCGAACAGTGACAGGCGACCGAAAAGAATTTATTGGACAAAATGGAAGTTTATCTGATCCTGATGCGATGAAGCATACTCGTCTATCAGGAAAAACAGGAGCAGGCATTGATGCTTGTGGAGCTGTTCAAGTTGTTTTTGATTTAGCAGAAGGAAAAACCAAAGAAACTCGCTTCAAATTAGGTTTTGCTCAGAATAAAGAGGAGATGAAACAATTAGTCCGTCGTTATCGACAAATAGGATCTTCACGACAAACATTGGATAATGTTCGTAATTATTGGAATCAAACACTTGGTGGAATCAAAGTAGATACTCCTGATTCTACTGTCAATGTAATGGCTAACGGTTGGTTGCTATATCAAACATTGAGTAGCCGTATTTGGGCACGTTCAGGATTCTACCAATCGGGAGGAGCTTATGGTTTCCGCGATCAGTTGCAAGATGTAATGGCTCTGGTTCATGTTGAACCCGATATAACCCGAAAACAAATACTTCGTGCAGCCGCGCATCAATTTACCGAAGGCGATGTGCAACATTGGTGGCATCCTCCGATGAACAGAGGGGTTCGAACGCATTTTTCGGACGATTATTTGTGGTTGCCTTATGTTGTATGTCAATATATTTCGAGTGTTGGGGATAATGACATTTTAGGTGAGATTGTATCGTTTATCGAAGGTCGGGAGCTACGGGCAGACGAAGAATCATATTACGATCAGCCCAATCATTCAGCCGAATCAGCATCCCTTTACGAGCATTGCGTGAGAAGTATTAAGTACGGTCTTAAATTCGGCGTACATGGTTTACCTCTCATGGGATGCGGTGATTGGAACGATGGTATGAATCTGGTAGGAAAAGAAGGGAAAGGTGAAAGCGTTTGGCTTGGTTTCTTTTTGTACGATGTATTAGTCAAGTTTTCGGATGTGGCAAGGCTTCGCAATGATGAATCTTTTGCTCAGTACTGTGTAAATCAAGCAAAAGAATTGCAAAAAAACATCAGGTTACATGCTTGGGATGGCAAATGGTATCGTCGAGCCTTTTTTGATGACGGTAGTCCTCTCGGTTCTGTCTTGAATGAAGAGTGCCGGATTGATTCTATTGCTCAAAGTTGGTCGGTAATTAGTGGTGCAGGAGATAAGGAGCGTTCGGCAATGGCTATGAAGCAAGTTGATATGCAGCTAGTCGAAAGAGAAGCCAAACTTATCCGATTGTTTACACCTTCATTTGATAAATCATCTCTAAATCCGGGTTATATAAAAGGATATATTCCGGGAGTCCGTGAAAATGGAGGGCAATATACTCACGCAGCCATCTGGACAGCGTTGGCTTTTGCTATGATGGGAGAAACAGATAAAGCATGGGAGCTTTTCGATTTACTGAATCCGGTACAACATGGGGCTACAGCAGCAGTTATTGCCATTTACAAAGTTGAGCCTTATGTGGTAGCTGCCGATGTGTACACAAACCCTCAGCATCTCGGAAGAGGCGGCTGGACGTGGTATACAGGTTCGGCATCGTGGATGTATCGGCTGTTGACAGAGACATTGCTTGGTATCAATCGTGTGGGAGAGAAACTACATCTAACTCCTCATCTGAAAAAAGAATGGGATAGTTACAAAGTACATTATCGTTTTCAAGAGACTGCTTATCATATTACGTTCAATCGAGTCGAAGATTCTATAGAACCCTATCTTATTTTAGATGGGCAGAAGCAGAATGATTTAAACACTCTACATATGAAGAATGATTGTACAGAACATTTTGTGGACATGTGGATTAGAAAGTAACAAGATGTGAATTATAGAGCCTCTAGAAGAATAAACATAAAAGCTTCATTCAACGCTCAAGTAAAAGCCTTTGGAGGAGGCTTTTATAAATTCTCAATATTATTGCGACGTTTATTTTTAAGGTTTTTGTAAAAAGTAGGAGTTAATCCTGTCACTTTTTTAAATTGATTAGATAAGTGAGCAGCACTACTATAATGTAATTTGTAGGAAATTTCGGCAAGGTTCAATTCATCATAAAGAATTAATTCTTTAACTTTTTCTATTTTATGTATAATAATAAAATGTTCTATCGTAATACCTTCAGCCTCCGAAAATAAATTGGCTAGATAAGTGTAGTTGTTATTTAATTTTTTACTCAGATAATCAGAAAAGTTTACTTTTAATTCTTCTCTAGAGTGATGTATAAGTTCTATAATTATAATTTTTATTTGTTCTATCTGGATTGCCTTTTTATCATCCATCAATTCAAGTCCCGATTTCAATAGTATTGTACGAAGCTGCTCTTGCTGTTCAATTGAAATTTTCTCTAAAGTCTCTATTTCGCCTAACTGAACGCTAGAATATTTGATTCCAATCTCCTCAAGATTGGATTTCACCATCATTATGCAACGGCGACTAACCATATATTTGATATATATTTTCATTGGAGTGTTTATTTGACTGTAATATACTGATTTATTTAGGGCTGTTTGAAGATGAAGTATCTAGAAGATATCGTTCAATTATATTCTAAATAAGTACAGAAAACGGGTAAGTAATTATACTTACCCGTTTGATATTATACATCAGCTCGTTTGATTAGTAACGATTTCCATTGTAGCTACCATTTCCACCACGGTTGTTGTAACCTCCGCTACCTCTATCCGTTTTAGGACGAGCAACAGTTACAGTGATTGTCTTACCTTCATAATCGGCACTGTTTAGCTCATTGATAGCTTTTTGGCCTTCTGCATCATTAGGCATTTCAACAAAGCCAAATCCACGTGATTTTCCGGTTTCTCTGTCTGTAACAATCTTAGTAGATTCTACTTCGCCGTAAGCTGTAAATAATTCTTGTAAACTCTCGCTTGTTGTGCTAAAGTTTAGATTCGATACGTAAATGTTCATTCTTTTTATTATTAATTATTATTGGAGACATCCTTATTGGTTAGGCCGATCCTTACAGCATTCATCATGCCTCTTAGACCACTTTTCAAATTGGATGTTACCATGTTTATTGCTAAAATATCTTTGTTTATATAGAAATAGCTGTTCTGCGATTTATATCTTTGATTTATGCAATCTGATATATTTATCCACTCGGGCATCTATTTCCTCCTGAGACAAATGCGCCGGGAGTTCAATTGTTGTCCTTTCGCTAATTATGACATGAATAACAGCCCCATTTTTTTTCTTTACATTTTTTAATACAGATTCAGCCTGCTGAGTGGCCGAAGTTCTTTCAGAGCGGGTTATCTCGCCCTCTTTCCTGTTTATCGAAGAGCTTTGTTTTGCTGCCATTTTTGTTTTTTTTAAATCTGCCTTTTCTATTTTTACAAATACGAAAGAGTTGTTCAATAGCTATCATTTCATCTGTTTTTCAGAAACCATATCTTTATATATTTGAACTATTCGCAATAAGCGGGATGAACGATCATTTTCCGAAATAACAGGGTGATCTTTAAGTATAGTTATAATTTTTTTTCTTAATAGAACTAATAACAAGAGGTCTGAAGATGTTTTATCTATTGTTATATTTATATTTCTTCTTGCTATATATTGGGTCAGTTTGTCATATTCATATTTTGCAACATCAATCAGAGTTTCCCCTTTAGTAAGGAGCTCAGAGATAATTGTTTCGGGAGAATCCAATTTTAAGTTTAAAAACTCATCGTATAATAACCCCGCATTATTTGCAAATAGTTCTCCAACATTCAGTAATTCTCCCATTCTCACAGTAAAATCATGTACATCGACAAACTCACCTTCCTGAAGTTTCAATCTTTCATTTGTAGCTTCCAATAACCGTTGAATAGTTATATCTCCCGATTTTGTTATAAGCCCTAACTGATCGATCAAAAGCTTTTCATCTTTTGATAAATTTCCTTTCCGGGGCTTATATTGCAAGTCATGTTCAATTTCATTATATACATGTGACAATAGGCTGCAAACCTGAATTTCACACGTCGTATTTTTTAAATTAAGATTATCGATAAGATATTCGGAAGGCAAAGCTACCTGACAGTGAGTCGCTTTATAGTATTTGCCATTATCGCCATTCTTGTCTTTAACTTCAATTCTGATTTTATCATTACCCTTACCAATAAAAGTTCGCCGAATCTCCTCTACGACTTTCGGCCTGTCTGTTTCCTGATAAGTTATAATACGCACACCTGCAAGGTCGCTAATTCCATCAAATACACTGTTTACAGTTTGGTATTTGCTGCTTTTCCTTAATTTCTCTGTCAGACTTGTCGGACTTTTAGCTCTGTGTTGAACAGTAGCTCTGACAGTCAGATTCTTTTCGACTATGATCTGGCATATATCAAAAACTATATCGGCCAGTTTTTTATAACGATCATATTCTCTGATGTATCTTTTGACGGTTTCTTCTATCAAATTATCATCCATGAGATAGAACTATTGCTGATAATGCTACTTTTTCTGCTATAGCAAATTCTTCTTTCAATTTGCACACAACTTCTTTAACGCTACTTATTTTCTGGGCCAGATGAGCATTTATTCCGGCAAAAGCATATCCTTTTTTCATATCGCCTTTAGATGCATTGAATAATGCTTTCATTATACAATAGGGGCTCTTAGTATAGTCACAAGTTTTTATACAATGTACCGGACAGTTTTTAGGAACTTCTAATCCTTCGGCAACACGTTTGAGAAATTCTCCTTTGATGGCACGCCCGGGCATCCCTACGGGACTGTTGATTATCATTAAGTCGTCTTCTTTAGCTGTAAGATAGACCTGCTTGAAGGCTTCTGAAGCATCGCATTCCTCTGTAGTAACAAATATTGTTCCCATCTGTACAGCTGATGCTCCCATTTCGATAAAACGGTATATATCCCCTCCTGAAGATATCCCACCTGCGGCAATAACTGATATCGTTTTTATTTCTTTATATGAAGCTACCGTTTTTATAACTTCTGGAATTATTTGTTCAAGAGAATACTGCTCATCATCAAGTTGGTCTCTTTTAAATCCTAAATGCCCTCCGGCTTTTGGTCCCTCTACAACTATCGCATCCGGCAAATAACTGTAGTTATTATACCATTTCTCACAAATTATCTTTGCGGCACGGGCTGAGGAAACAATAGGCACTAATTTAGTTTTGCTATCGGCAGTTTGATAGGATGGTAAATCCAACGGAAGTCCTGCACCTGCAAATATTATATCTGCTTTTTCAGCGATGGCGGTACGTGCCATATCTGCAAAATTAGATAAGGCAACCATTATATTGACACCAATTATACCTTTTGTCTTTTCTCTGGCTAAACGCAATTCTTCTTTCAGTCCCCAAATACTATTCTTTATGAAATTTCCGTGACCTTTATGAATGAGGCCTAAACCAGCACATGATATAACACCTATACCTCCTTCATTAGCCATCGCCGATGCTAAACCGGATAAAGACACACCTACACCCATTCCACCTTGGACAACCGGAAGTTTTACTTCCATATTCCCTATAAAAAATGATTTCATCTTATTTACAAAAATGTGTCATGATCAACCGCATTATAGGCTCTCATAACTGATTAATACTATAAACAAGCGAGTTGATTTTGTTGTCGATTTTGACGATGGGAAGATCCGCAAACAGAGGCGGAGCAAATCATTGTGAAGAAAAGATACAATAAAAACTATATTGTTAGACATGTAAGATACGGAAACAAATCGACTTATTTGTTGTTTTGTAATATCTTATTAAAATATTTTCATTTTTTTATTTATAACTTTAGCATAAACATTGATATATTCGATCATTTTAGTAATACTCTCAACCTGAATCTCGCTGAAAGTAATAAAATTTTGAAATAATAAGGGAGCATATGAAAGTATATATTCTTAGAAAACCCCAAAAGACATGCAGAATACCTTTTGAAGAAATGGAAATTGTATAGAAATGCTTGTTCATATACAACAGAATTCTTATCCATAGTTTTCGACCAACTTCTTCAAGTGAAAATTAGAAAAAAGTACAGAAAAAGAAACATTAGAATAAAGCATTTTATATCTTTGCAAAAGATAAGTCGCTCTTTGTATAGTGAGGAAATTAAGCATATCTAAGAACTAAGCTGGTTTCTAAATCGTTACCTATTGAAAGGCGAATTCTACGTAACCGATTGATTAATAGATAATAATGAGTTTCATTATGTCTTCTTACGTGTATGGTTAAGTTACTATTCAAAACATAGCAAATCACAGAAAAACGCACAATTTTAGCCTTATTTTCTAAAAATCAACTAAGTAAAGCAAAGAAAAACGCAGAATAATAATCGTTACCTTTTGGGAGATATACTACAAGATGCAATTCTGAGAAAATTGCAGAATTTTAATTTCCATCTTTTTATATAAGAAAAGTCCAAAACACAGTGGATAGAAGAATTTGAAATATAAGTATTCGTATTTTTTGTTTACATCCTCTACTTAAAACAGAAAGAAATAAAACATGGCCAAATACTTCAAATTCGTTTGTGCCCAAACCATTAATTCACAGTAAATATTATAGAGTCGTTACAAGGAGAAATCTATAGATGAAAAAAGAACATGCCAAACCAAATTAAGTCACTCTTTTTAAGAATTGATTTGATTAGTAAAATATAAGTAAATTATTATTTTATTATATGCAAAAGAAGGATCATCGAACATAGTCCAAATATTTCATTTTTTTTAATCTTGTACTTTTTAAGTTAGTATTGAAAAACTATTTTTGATCATTTGCTGAATAAGTATGATATTTCGTCTTTTCTTTTTTCAACCCATTGCTTTAATTCTTCAATACCCTTTACCATTTCTTGCAGATCTTGATGTGATGGTGTACGATATCCGAAACCGTCAATGGAACAGATTGCTTCAAACTTACCCACAAAAATTGCTGTTTGTTTTATCGATTCAGGAAGTTCGGAATCAAAGTCTAATGCCTCTTTATACATGGCTAATGGCATGTGATGAGAAGCATTCCAATCATAACGAGCTAGAAGCGCAACAAAATATTTTTCGGTGCTCATTATAGCCAGATTATACAAAAAGTCATTATCAAAACGGGGCTTTGGGGTATTGATGCTTTTTGCCAACATTGAATAATAAGAGTTTGCATATTCTAAACTTGTACATAATACAGCGTACAAATCTTTTTCCGGAATTATTAAATCTGTACTCATTCTTTATTTTTATTTAAATTGATTGATGATGATCTGATTTAGAGTAAATTCTTTCGCCAATAGTACATAGATGGCTCTGCTTCGGCAAATCCTATTTTTTTATATAAATTTTGAGCGACCAAATTATCATTTCGAACTTCTAATGTAATTCTACTACATTTTTTATCGTTTGCTATATTTATGATTTCCTTCAATAATAAGCATCCAATATCTTTACCTCTATATGCCGGTAATACTATCAGATCATGAATATTAATCATAGGGCTAACTGTAAATGTGGAAAAATTTTGAAATGCGACTAATAATCCACAAAATATATCTTCGCACATAGCTAATAATACAATTGAGGTTGGATGTTGATTTAAGCCATCAACTAATCTCAATTGCTTTAACTTATTCAGTGCATCACCGCCACCCATATTATCAGCAATGTATGCATTCATTAAATCACCTAACGCATTCAAATGATCAGTATTTGTATAGTCACAACTAACTATGTTTATATTAACTGGCTTCATCCGTAAGATTTTTATAGTCCTGTATCTGAATATTATATTTATTGATTCTTAATCCCATTATACGCTCTGTTACTCCTAATTGGCTAGAGGCCTTAACAATACTTCCGCGTGCAGCTATTAAAGTATCTATAATTAGTTGCTTTTCAACTCGCTCTAAAATGCTGTTTAATGTTCCTTTATCTACAGTATCAGAGGAAACTCCGGTCTGTAATGTGGGGGGTAAATTATACGAGTGTATAACTCCGTCCATAGTCAATATCATAGCTCGTTCTATAACATTTTCCAGTTCCCGAATATTACCCGGCCATGAGTACATCATTAGCATGTCTAACGCGCCTCCTGTTATACGTTTTACATTTGTCTTATTAATCTTGTTTAATTTTGCAATAAAATGATCCGTTAATATAGGTATGTCAGCTCGTCTTTCTCTCAATGACGGCACGTAGATCGGAAATACATTTATTCGATAATAAAAATCTTCCCGAAAAGTATCCTGCTTGATCATTTCTTCCAGATTTCTATTTGTTGCTGTTATTATCCGTACATTTATATTTATTGTTTTAGTTCCTCCAACTCTTTCTATTTGCCGTTGCTGTATTACTCTTAATAGCTTTACTTGTATTGAAAGCGGAACATCTCCTATTTCATCTAAAAATATTGTACCTCCGTTAGCCATTTCAAAACGTCCCATATGTGACGCATTAGCTCCTGTGAAAGAACCTTTTTCGTGGCCGAACAATTCACTTTCTATGAGGTTTTCTGGAAGAGCAGAACAATTTACTTTGATAAAAGGCTTAGAAGCTCTTTCACTGGCATTGTGTATAGCTTCAGCTATTAGTTCTTTACCAACTCCACTTTCACCTCTAATCATAACTGTACTGTTGGTTGGTGCAACTCTATTTATAAGGTTATATAAATCATTCATCAAAGATGAATTACCAACAATATTATCGGGCTTTACATAGTTTTCTTTTCTGAGTTTTATATTTTCTTTTCGTAACTCTTCTAATTCTTCTATGTGCTTACGTCTTATTGATACATTCTTTCCTATTAGCATACCCACAATATTCAGGAATTTTATTTCTGCTGAGAAATCTACAATACCTTGATGAGCCTTATGAATACTCAATGTTCCAGTTATTTCATTCTTCAGAATGATAGGAACACAAAGAAATGCCATCATCTGATTGTTATTTCTTTTTATTCCTGTTTTATTTAAAAATTTAGAGTTTTTAGAAATATCTTTTATAACAACAGGTGTTTCGGTCTGAACTACCTCTCCGATAATACCTTCTCCTATTTTGTATACTCCTCTGCTTTTCTCCTCTTTAGTTAAGCCATGAGCTGCACTAATCATAATTTTATCATAATTTCGATCAACTATTGTTATCATGCTGTATTGTGCATCTAAAAAGTCGCACAAATCATTTAATACCAATTCCAGATCTTTATATATATCCTGACTATGACCAATCGCATTGCTTATATTAACCAAAAACGTTAAATCAGTTTCAGCATAGCAGCTACGTTTCATTTTATCGCAATACATATTTTTCCCATTTTAACACAGTAAACACAAAACGACTTTATGAAGCAAAAATAGTTATTATTTATACACATCTACCGTTTTATTCAACTTTAAATATCTTAATGATATGCATTTCTGATTAATTTAATCATATTGACATTGCAATCCTATTTTAAAGCCCAATATGCTGCTATAATCTCTGTACCATATATATTTCGCCGATAAGTCTGTGCCATTTGATGAATTATTGCCATTAGCCTATCGATCTTAGTATTATCTATTGCAACATGTTGTTTGTCTAAAAAATCGATAACAGCTCCTTTACCTGAATGTTTTCCAAAAAGATTTCTGGAACTTTCTCTACCGATGAGTTCTCCATTGAATGCTTGAAAAGCATTTATATCCATTAAAGAGCTTTTAGCATGAATACCTGATTCATGGCTAAAAGCCATATTACCGGAAATAGCTTTCCCTACAGATATTGGACGTTTTGATACTATGGATACGTACTCACATAATGAGTACAATGTTGAAGTTGAGTACTTATTTTGTTTTTCTGTTAACAACATGGTCATAATAACCTCTTCCAAAGCCGAATTACCAGCCCGTTCGCCCAATCCATTAACAGTTACACTCAATGTCGATGCTCCGGATTGCCATGCAGTAATAGCATTCGCTGTTGCCATACCTAAGTCATTATGTCCATGAAAGTCTATATTCAGATGAGGATATAGATTCAATATTTTTTTTATCAAATCCATAATTCCCAAAGGAGTGAAAATTCCCACTGTATCGGCAAGCCGTATCCGACTGACACTTAATTCTTCGGCTATACCTATAAACTCAAATAATCTTTCTATTCCACATCGGCTTGCATCCTGAGCTCCTACGCTCACATAGTCGAAATAATATTTAGCTACTTCAACCATCTCAGGAAGGCTGTCTCTCATCATTGTCCAGTCTTTATTCATACTTGTTAACTGAATGTCTGATAACGGAAATGCGATATGTATACCTTGAGCTCCGGTCTTGGCTGCAGACAAGATATCTTGTTTTATGGCACGGCTCCATACCGAAATACGAGCATTTAAATTCATATCTGCAATTTTGCGGATTATGTGGCATTCATCTTCACCCATAGCAGGTGTCCCGGCTTCTATTTCATCAACACCAACCTCATCCAACATTTGAGCTATATGAATCTTTTCTTGTTCTGAAAATACAACACCTGGGGCTTGTTCTCCATCTCGAAGTGTAGAATCTATAATATGAATATTTTTCATCGCTTCCATAGAGTGTATTTTATTTAATCCTAAAAATTAATCTGTAATCAAATATTCATTTACAGCTTTGTCTTCTTCTAGTGCATCTAATATTTCATCTAATTTATCTTCAGTCACACCTCCATACCAAAAATTATTGGGCTGAATTACCACTACCGGCCCCTGACTGCAAACACTCAGACAAGCGGTGGTGGTAACAACTGCATTAATACCCCTATCTGAGCACTCTTCGGAAATATATTGTACAAAAGATGTTGCACCTTGCTTATTACAGAATCCTTGTGCATCACCGGCAACTCTATAAGAATTACAGACCATTATCATATAATCAGGTTTTTTCATATATTTTTCTATTTTAGTTTTTTAATTGTAATTGCATTTTGATTAGTAGTGCTTTATCCACAGCCGCTTCCGGTACCTCGGCATGTCTCTCCACATTTAGTATATTCGCTTCTACATAGCGTCTTTATTGGCAGATTTAGGTAAATGGCATCCAGACCTGAGTCTATCAGACCATTCATTTGGATCACCTTTACTCCATTTTCCTGCATTACCTTCATAGGAGTTTCGCCTATCCCTGCAACAAGTATTGCCTGACAATCCATCAATGTCTTTTCTGCTAGTTCCTTCCAGCGGCTCATTCCGGTTCCTTCGGGGGGAGTATTTCGAGTCTCTACAAAATGATATCCGTTTTTAGATTGTTCGAATATGTATACCTTACGGGCTTCACCCAAATGCATATTTACTAATAATCCTTCGTTACTGGCAACGGCTACTCGCTCACGACCTTTTCCTTTATTGACGACCAAGGATGAAAACTGACCTATCATATTCATTGCCTCTGCATTATCGTGTCCCAACAATCCGGCAGCATCCGCTCTGCAACGAGCGCAATGTGCCATTGGCTTAATATATTTAGAAATACGAGCTTTTATGTCCTTCATCACCTCTTTCGATGGTTCCTTTAAAATTTCGAATTCAGTATTTTCTGTTGGATACATTGGAATGCAATTCATTGTATCAGCACCTAATTCAGCAACCTTTTTAGCCAAGTCCTCTATTTCGTGGTCATTAATCCCCGGGCATATAACCGTATTTATCTTTACTGTTATATTTTTTTCTTTCAACTTTTGTATACAATAAAGTTGCTGTTCCAACAATACTTTACCTCCTTCTTCACCTCTGTATACACGTCTTTTGTAGCGTACCCAACGATATATTTTAGCCAGTGTTTGCGGGTTCAGCGAGTTTACGGTTATCGTTACATGAGACACTCCTATTTCGGCTATTTCATCGATGTATGGAGCCAAGTCTAATCCATTGGATGATAGACAAAATATAAGATCAGGAAACTCTTTTTGAGCCAACCTCATTGTTTGCAATGTTTCTTCAGCATTAGCAAACGGATCGCCCGGACCTGCTATGCCAACGACACTGATATTAGGTATTTTCTCGGATAATGCTTTCATATAGTGCACCGATTGCAATGGAGACAGTACTGTACTTGTCACACCCGGGCGACTTTCGTTACAACAATCGTACTTGCGGTTGCAATAATTACACTGTATATTACACTTGGGTGCTACTGGCAAGTGTACTCTTGCATATTTATGTTTTGCTTCAGCATTAAAACATGGATGTTGGGATAAATCTTTCATAATGTTTCCTCCTTTTATTTATTACATATACTTATACCCAACGGGTGATTTTCGTTGTTTATCTTCTAATAATGTATTTACAATTTGCTCAAACAAAACGGTTGTTCCTTCGTATCCTAAAGTTTTAGTATGTTGGGCTCCAATGCGGTCATGGATTGGAAAACCGACTCTAACAATAGGGATATCCATTTTGCGGGCAATATAGTATCCCTTACTGTTTCCTAATATTAAATCAGGCTGTAGATCTTTCATTACCTCTTCCATTCTTTCGAAGCTCATACCCTGACCTACAATTATATCTTCATCGTACAGCTCACCTAATGTTTGTTTGAGTGTTTCGCGCAGTTTTCCACTTTCGCCACCTGTTGCACATAATATTGGTTTTATCCCGATCTCAGAGGTAAAGGCTGCAAGAGCTACAACCAAATCTTCTTCTCCGTAAATGATCGCTTTTTTGCCTGAAACATATTTATGTCCATCGATATATAAATCAACTAAGCGACCTCGTTGTTTTTGATACTTCTCTGGAATAGGGTTGTCAGATATAGTGGCTAAGAGATTGAAAAACTTATCAGACTCAATTATTCCTATTGGTAAACCCGTTTTACGGCAAACGACATCGAATTCTGTCTGTAAATAATCTCCTGCCGATTGAGCTATTGCATTATTTTTTATTTTACCATTCTTACCTCCCGAATTTAAGATGTACCCCAATTCAATAGAAACCGATGCAAGGGCACTCTTTCTCAAAGCAGCGATTGTGGTTCCTCCTTGTGCTATACGATGATATGTATCCCATGAAGTACTATCCAATGTGTCGGAATAATCAGGAAACAGCATCGTGTCGAGTTCAAAATCCTGCACTATTTCTTTCAAATGGCGAATATCTTCGGGCGATATAAAATTGCTAAACAAATTGATGTGAGATCCTACGGTTCCCCGTCCATCAGCCAAAGCTTTTACAGTTGCATATACAGCTTCGTGGAATCCTTCATAATGTGTTCCCTGATAACTAGGGGTAGAAGCAAAAATCATTTCAGGAAGATTATCTGTATCGTTATGAATACTTTTATATTCATTTATCAAACGCTGAACATCTTCTCCTATCGTTTCACTTAAACAAGTACTTGCAATGGCTATCACTGCCGGATGATATTGACTGATGATATTATCAATTCCTGTATTAAAGTTCTTATTTCCTCCAAAAATGGTTGTTTCTTCACTAAAATTGGAAGATGCAATATCCATCGGTTCACGAAAATGGCTTATCAAATAGCGTCTTATATAAGTCGCACAACCTTGCGAACCGTGAAGCATAGGCAATACTCCCTCAATTCCTTTAAAGGCAACACATGCGCCCAGTGGGGTACATTGTTTGCAGGCATTACAGGAGGAAGAGAAGCTATCGCCGGAAGGCATATCTTTTGTTCTATTTGATTCTGCAAGATTCATATTCTTATATTTTGAGTTGATCAATATTAAATAAAGAAAGAATTTGATCTGTAATGTTTTAGAATGACCGTTTTACAAACTGCCAGACGGGACTGCTTACTGTTTCATATATCTCTTTGGCAAAATTGAGCATACCTTCATATCCGGCTAAGGCCAATTTTCGTTCATGGTTATGATCGCAAAAGCCTATGCCCAATTTATATGCTATTGGGCGCTCCTTCACACCTCCGATAAATAGGTCAGCACCTGTTTGTTTCACAAACTCGGATAACTCTACGGGGTTAGAGTCATCAACCAATATACAGCCATCATCGCAGATAGCTTCTAATAACTTGTAATCCTCTGTATTTCCGGTTTGTGTACCAGCTATTACAGTTTTCACACCTATAAGACGCAATGCCTTAACTAATGATATAGCTTTGAATGCACCTCCCACGTAGATAGCTGCTTTCTTACCTTGTAAAGCTACACGGTAGGGCTCCAGTGCAGGAAGAAGTTTAGATAATTCTTCTTTTACCAGATCTCGAGCTTTATCCATTGTCTCTTCGCTTTTAAAGAATTTGGCAACCTCATAAAGTGCGTCAGACATATCTTCAATACCGAAGTAAGAAACCTTCATAAATGGAATCCCATAGTCTTCCTTCATCGTCTTAGCTAAATGCATCATTGACCCGGAGCATTGAACCACATTTAAGGATGCCCTGTGAGCATTCTGAATATCTTTTACTCTGCCATCACCTGTTATAGAGGCTAGTATCTGAATACCCATTCTTTTATAATACTCTGTTAGCATCCAAAGCTCTCCGGCCAGATTAAAGTCTCCAAGTATATTTATACTCATCGTCGATATTTCTTTCGAATTGTCAGTTCCGATAAGGCTTGCCATAGCATCACAGGCTATTTTATAACCATCTTTTTTTGAGCCTTGAAAACCTTCAGCCATCACAGCTATTACGGGGATATCTTTTTCTCTAGCCACCCGCTTGCATACAGATTGTACGTCATCTCCGATAACCCCGACAATACATGTCGAATATACAAATGCGGCTTTAGGGTGGTGCTTATCGATAAGCTCATGAAGGGCTTGATATAATTGCTTTTCTCCGCCAAAGATTACATGCTTTTCTCGCAAATCTGTAGAAAAACTGCTGCGATGGAGTTCTGGTCCTGAAGACATAGCGCCTCTTATGTCCCATGTGTATGATGCACAACCGATAGGACCATGTACCAAATGCAGGGCATCCGCTATTGGGTACAATACCACACGAGAACCACAAAAGACGCAGGCTCTTTGGCTGACAGATCCCGCCAAGCTGGGCTTACCTCCAACCAAACTTTGAGAATTTCCACCTTTGGTGAAAATCTGTTTTTCTCTATCTTTTAAAAAGCCTGCCATTTTCTTATTATTTCTATTTGTTACATTTGGAACTCTACCTTTTCTTCGGGACAAGTTCTATCTTGATGATCTAAGAATTTTTCCAAAATACTTATTGCAATATTAGTAGCTCCAATATACCCTGTGTGCGGAAAGAAATTGTGACCAGGACGGTCTACGACTGGAAAACCCATACGTATGAATGGAATATTCTCATCACGAGCAATGTATTTTCCATATGAGTTGCCTATAAGCAGATCTACCGGTTCTTGTTTGATCCATTGATGTAATTGGAACATATCAGCTCGTTCACCACTTTTGAATTTGGCTTCCGGTATATCTTTCAATATATTCGTCATTTCTTCATCGAAGTGCTTGCCGGGAGTTCCTGTAACAATATAGACAGGCTTCATATCCAATGTTACCAAAAACTCAGTAAGAGGAATCAATGTGTCAGGGTCTCCAAAAAGAGCAACCCGCTTACCCCAGAAATATTTAGAATTATCTGCAATAAGATCTATTAATCGCCCTCGCTCTTCAGTCAACGCATCGGGAACAGGAAGATTGGCATGACGGCTAAGAGAAGTAATAAATCGGTCGGTCGCTTTCAATCCGATAGGAATTTCTATAGCTTCAAATTTGACCTTGCATTTATTTTCCAATTTAATACAGGCATCTTCTGTCGAATAAGCTCCCAGACCAATAGAAAACTTACTGTCGCCGGTCGCTATCATATCCGATTGAGTCGTACCTCCGCTAGGATACATCTCATATTTTCCTGTTAGAGGCGCATCCAAAACACCTGACATATCCGGAAACATTATTGTACGGGCTTCCATAACTGCTGCTATCCGTTTTATTTCGCGCATATCAGAAGGTTCCATCCATCCAGCAATAAGATTTACTACATTTTTCTTCTTGGGGGTAGCCGTTGAATAGAATTTGACAAATGCAGCCAATTGATTGGAATATCCTGTAACATGTGTTCCAACATAACTGGGAGTATTACAATAAATAACTTTTTTCCCATCTGGTATTTTCCCGTCCTCATTCGCTTTCGATATAATCTGAGTCATATCATCGCCAATAGTTTCAGATAAACAGGTTGTATGTACAGCAATAACATCGGGTTCATATACTGTAAATATTGTTTCGATTGCAGCCACAAGATTGGATGACCCCCCAAATACCGAAGAACCTTCTGAAAAAGAACTCGTTGCAGCCATAACCGGTTCTTTGAAGTGTCGGGTTAAAGCACTTCTGTGATAAGAGCAACATCCTTGCGAACCATGGCTATGAGGCAGGCATCCATGTAATCCTAATGCAGCATACATCGCACCAACCGGCTGGCATGTTTTTGCCGGATTAATGGTCAAGGCCTTTCGATCTATCTCTTTTGCTGTTGTATGACGTAGTAACATAATTTTTATTTTTTAGTTGTTCATAATAGTTTAGCAAGCATACTGAGCTTCAACATATGCATCGCTCTCCCAAGGTGCTTTTATTTCCTTCCAGATATTTGCACCTACCATCATTTCGATGTCTTTATAAAAGTTAATAGCACCCTTAAATCCGGCATATGGTCCACCTACATCATAATTGTGAAGTTGCTTCAAAGGAATACCCATTTTCTGGACACAGAATTTTTCTTTTATACCAGCACAGAATACATCCGGATGATACATTTCAATCAGTTTCTCCATCTCATAATGGCTAAGGTCATCTATAACAAGAGTCCCTTTTTCCATCTGATCCATGATTCCTTTATACTCCGTAAATTCAAGTTCTTTGTTTAACTCTTGCAATTCGCTTTCTGTCTTGCGCGGATTGTAACGTGTAGCATCTTTTGTTACGGTTATCTCTTCGATATTGCGACTATCTGCATCAATCTGTATAGTTGGGATTACACGACGTCCTTCATAATCATCGCGGTGCCCGAATTCATATCCGGCTGCAATTGTAGTCATTCCCAATTCTTCAAACAAGTCTTGATAGTGGTGTGCTCGTGATCCTCCGACAAAAAGCATGGATAGTTTTCCCTTGGTTTTCGCATATATCTTCTCCCTTACAGCTTCTACTTCAGCCATTTCTTCAGCTACAACCTCTTCTACTTTATCTATTAATTCCTGATCACCAAAATATTGTGCAATTTTGCGTAACATTTTCGCAGTTGATCGTGCTCCTATCGGTTGAACTTTGATCCAAGGAATACCGAATGCTGTTTCCATCATTTCTGCAACATAGTTGATAGAACGATGACACATAACCATATTCAGATCGGCTGTATGTGCATTTTCGAAACTCTCTATAGTCGAGTTTCCACTAAACGTAGAAACCAAGTTTATGCCACATTTTTCAAATACTCTTTCTAATTCGAAAGCATCGCCACCGATGTTATATTCACCCAACAAATTGACGCGATATTTAAGACTTCCTCTTACTTCGTCATCACGACCTATCAGGTTTTTAAATAATCCATTGTTCGCAATGTGGTGGCCGGCAGACTGAGATACTCCTCGATAACCCTCACAAGAAAAGCCGAAAATATTTATGTCTCCACCTATCTCTTCCATCATGTGTCGTGCTACACGGTGTACATCATCACCAATCAATCCGACCGGACATGTTGAAAATATAGCAATTGCTTTCGGATGAAATAATTCGTAAGCTTCGCGAATAGCCTGCTTTAACTTATCTTCTCCCCCGAATACAATATTTTTATCTTGCATATCGGTTGAAAAACAATAGGGTATAAAGTTTGCTTCTTCATCTGTTGTCGGTTTTGTCTGATTACGTCTTGTTAGCCATGAGTAAAATCCACATCCGATAGGGCCGTGTGTAATGTTTACGATATCACGGGTTGGCCCCAATACTACGCCCTTACATCCGGCATATGTACATCCCCGTTGAGTTATGATACCGGGTATAGTACGTACGTTTGCTTGAATTTCAGGTGTTTGTTCAGTATCACTGAGTATAATTGACTTGGCTCTTTTTTTACCGACCTTTTTGGGATATTTAGTTATCACCTCATCTTTAAAAGTTTGTAAATCGGCAATTATACCATCTTTGATTTTATCTTTATCGTCTACCATAATTTCTTTTGATTATAGATATTTCCTTCGATCCTATTTATTGTTTAATCCAATGTTGCATCACCAGCTTCACCCGTATGTACACTGTATGAACCCAATGCATTTAAAACAAAGACTTTTCCATCACCCGATTTCCCTGTTTGGTTTGCTTTCAGAATGGTTTCTATAGCCAACTCTTTTTTTTCATCGGTAACTACAAGTGTTATCATTCGTTTTGACTTCAAACGAGGTACCTCAGGGATAAATTCCAAGGCATCTTTCAGATCTTCCGGTGCGGCATCGTTGTGCTTAGATATTGCTTTTATCTTTTCCAAATCGCCATGTCCTTGGCCTCTTCCTAAAACAGGCATTGCAGTAAAGGACGGTAGCCCCGCAGCAGCTAAAGCCTCTTTAGTCTCACTTATTTTTGCGATTCTTATAATTGCTAAGATTAATTTCATGCTTTTAACGATTTAATTTTATTCTTTCTTACGGCTTGATATGGTGTAAGTTTCCTCTATTGGAGTAATGAATATTTTTCCGTCACCAGCCTGTCCTTTTTCTCCGGAACGGGCAGAGGCTATAATCGTTTCTACGACAAATTCTTTGTCCTTTTCGTTGATTGCAATTATTAGTAAGTCTTTGGGTAATTCATCGTATGTTACATTGCCGACTTTTAGTCCGCGTTGTTTTCCGCGACCGAAAACCGACAACTTCGTAACAGCTGGAAAACCGGCATTAAATAAATCTTTCATAACCACTGGCGATTTCTCCGGACGTACTATGGCTCTTATTAATAACATAAAAAATCCTCCTGATATTTAATGATTGTAAATTGAATAATTTTATGAAAATAGGAATCTATGGAATCTCTGATTAGTTCATAATACCAAATCCGACAAGCAATTCTTCCAGTTCTTCCATTTCAAGAGGTTTGGGTATTACATGCATCTTGTTTCCGTCTATTTTTTTTGCAAGGGTACGGTATTCATCTGCTTGAGGATGCTCCGGTGCATGATCTATAACTGTTTTACGATTGATTTCGGCATGTTGAACCATATTGTCCCGAGGAACAAAATGAATCATTTGTGTTCCAAGTTTTTTAGCAAACTCTTCAATCATATTTGCTTCATTGTCTACTTTACGCGAATTACAAATAAGGCCTCCCAGACGTACATCTCCTACTTTACCGAATTTTGATATAGATTTGCATATATTATTAGCAGCATACATAGCCATCATTTCACCAGAACAAACAATGTACACTTCCTGTGCTTTTCCATCGCGGATAGGCATCGCAAAACCTCCGCATACAACATCTCCCAATACATCATAAAATACATAATCCAGATGTTTGTCATCATCATAAGCACCAAGTTGCTCCAACAAGTTTATGGATGTTATAATACCTCGACCTGCGCAACCTACACCCGGTTCAGGCCCCCCAGACTCTACACAACTTGTTTCTTTAAAACCTTCTTTTAACACATCGTCAAGTTCGACGTCTTCACCCTCATCCCGTAATGTATCCAAAACTGTTTTTTGAGCTAATCCATGAAGCAGCAGACGAGTAGAGTCCGCCTTAGGATCACAGCCAACCACCATTACTTTTTTACCCATTTCGGCTAAGCCGGCTACAGTATTTTGTGTAGTTGTTGATTTGCCAATTCCACCTTTACCATAAATCGCAATCTTTCTCATAACCTTGAATATTATTATATTTATAATAGAAATTTTAGTTTCACGAAAACATATATCCAAAGCATGTGCCATAACATGTTAAACCGTTATACCTTGAATAATATAACGGTTTAATATCCTGATCGATAGATTGATAATCTTTGATCGTTTTGAAATAAAAAATAGCTGATTTTATAAAATGTTCTAAAATGTAAGATTTAAAAGTGAATCCTACATTTTTGTAGGATTCTGCAGCTCACTGATTCTCTCTGTTCCTATGCAAAGGACATGTGTCGCTAGTCTTTTGACTTCTTCTTTATCATGACTTACAATAAGTGTTGTTGAAGCAAATAATTCATGAGCTTTTAGTATTTCAGATTGAAGAGATAATCTCATCGATTCGTCTAAAGAAGATAACGGTTCATCTAGCAAGAGTACATCGGGTTTCCTAGCGATGGAGCGAGCCAAAGCTACTCGTTGTTTTTGTCCTCCTGATAATTTTGATGGCTTGCGCTTGCGCAGCATATCCAGTCCAAAAGTTTCTATTAATTGGTCTGTATACTGTTTATTTTGTCCTTTATCTTGTCCAAAACGTATATTTTCTTCCACCGTCATATTGGGAAAAAGGGCATAATCTTGAAACATAAAGCCAATATTCCTTTTTTGTGGAGAGAGATTGATCTTCTTTGCCGAGTCGAATACTACGTTATCTCCTATAGCGATAACGCCTTTATCAGGCTTTTGTAGTCCTGCAATCATCCGTAACAAGGTTGTCTTTCCTGCACCTGAATGACCAAAAATAGCAACAAGGTCTTTATCTTCTATATTAATATCTATATTTAATGAGCGTTCTCCTTCGGATGTCAACATTTTCCGTTCTATATTTATATAAATCATACCTTTCGCATATATATGGAGGTTTATTCCCCTCCGGTTTTCATCCTGAATCCTTTATTAATACTATAAATGATTGTCAACAACACAAAAGAAGTAACAAACAAGATAAGAGAATATTTATTAGCTACACTATAATTCAAAGTTTGCACCTCATCATAAATTGCAATTGATGCTATTCTTGTTTGTCCCGGAATATTACCCCCAACCATGAGTACAATGCCAAATTCACCTATGCAATGGGCAAATGTGAGAGAAATACCGGTTATTATAGAAGGTTTTATATTGGGTAATAAGACACGGAAGAATGTTGTTATTCTTGATTTACCTAAGATATACGATGCTTCTCTAAAACTTGCAGGCAAACTGGCAAGTCCGCTTTGAAGAGGCTGTATCATAAAAGGTAGTCCGGCTATTACGCTTGCGATCAATATTCCCTCAAAAGAAAAGGCTAATCGGACATCGAAGTATTGCTCAATGAATCGCCCGAATCCATTTTGTGGGCTAAACGCTACTAGCAGATAATATCCTAATACTGTAGGAGGTAATACCATTGGCATACAAATCAAAGCTTCAAAGATCACTTTTATCCGATATCGGGTATAAGCCAATATATATGCAACAGGTAATCCCAAAAGAAAAAGTATGCCTGTTGTTGCTGTCGCTAATTTAGCAGTCAGTAAGAGAGTATCTATAAAATCAGTTTCCATATCTCAATATAATAAGTTCCCTATTGTTCTTAGTGTAACAATAGAGAATTGGTCTGTTACTATTTCTTTAATAAGCCGTATCCATAGCTACTCCAAAGCTTATCGCACTTTCGACTCATCGCATAGTTTATAAACTTCGATGCTTCTGGATTTTTCTCCGAACCCTTTATTAATACATAAGCTTGTTCAATAGGAGGGCAATCCTTTTCATTGAATACATAGTATTTACCTTTATTTCTCATTTCCGGAGCCATAGCCAATGATAGTGCAACAAAACCCAGTTCGGCATTTCCGGAGAAGGCAAACTGTGCTGCCTGACCAATATTGTCGCCCCATACAATCCGGCTGCTTATCTTATCGTATAGTTTCTTTGATTTGAGCAAGTTAACAGCGGATTCTCCATATGGTGCACCCTTGGGATTGGCTATTGCTATTTTCTTTACTGATGACTGAAGTACAGTATTAATCCCTTTAGATACGTCGAGAGTAAGACTCCAAAGAGCTAATTTCCCATATATGTATGTTTTCACTTCACTATTTGCAAAGCCACTCTCTTTCACTTTTTTAGGGAAATCAACATCTGCAGCCATAAAAAGATCAAATGCAGCTCCATTCACTATCTGTTGTGTTAACGTACCGGACGAACCAAATGTGATATCTATTTTAGCTTTTGGATTTTCTTTTTCATATAGTTTTTTTATGTCTTCGAGTACATATCTGAGATTTGCAGCAGCTGCAACTTTAACATTCTGTGCATTTGTATATATAAAGACGGATAGTAGTAATATTACTGTAAATAATAGTCGTTTCATAGTTCTCATTATTTAATTATTAGTATTTTATTTTTTAGAGAAAAAGGTAGGCTTAAATGAAATCATCACATATGCCCAAGTCGGAAATTTAGTATCAATATTCACTTGCTTTTTTACAGTATTGGTCTGATCGGTTTTGAAATAAGCACTCCAACCTCCTTGCAAAGTTATTTCAGGTGAAATAGTATAGTTCGCCGTGATATCTAATTCAGAACCAATATTCTTTTTATCTGTTGAGCTTAATTCTTTAGTCAGAGAAAATGTGTGAAATGTTGCATCAACATTAAATTTTGAATTGGATTTAAATGTAATGCCTGCATACAAATCAGATAACCCTTGAGTTGGTAAAGTAGCCCAATATTCCATTGATCCGTTAAATGAGTGATTCACACCATACAGCTTATTAAAAGTACGGTCTTTCCCTTGTTCCAGATCATATTTTGATCCCGAAAAATAGTCTCCACCCAATGTTATGCTCCACTTATTTGTCATCGAATATTGATTTTTAAGAGCCAATAAATAGCCTCTTAAACTTTTATCTTTGGGGTTGTGTCCAAATTGATAATAGGCTGTTGCATAGAATGAATATGGTATTGTTTTATCTTTAAAACCTAAGTTTCCGCCTACTGTGTTTCGATAACTCAACTTGTTTATCAAATCATTTGTTGTTCCTCGTTGAAAACCATCGTTCACCCATAAAGCTGTGGCATCGAATTTTCCAAAAGATTTAGCTAGCCATATATAAGTCATCATTTTATATGATTTACTTACGGTATAAGCAGATTCATAAAGGACGTCACTTCCATTGTTCCATGCACTTCCAAGATGTGCCTTAGCTCCTGTTTTAGTTTCATACTTCAGTAATAACAGATCGTGGGAATTACCTGTATTACTCCAATTTGCAGCAGAGAAAAGACGTTTGTCGTCATATTCGAGAGACTGGCGTCCCAAGGTCGCCGAAAGTTCAGGAGTAAACATATATGCCCCCCATGCTTCGTAGAGTCCAAGAGAATTATTTGTACTATTAATACCTGTCTGACCATAGGTTCTTGAATCTTGCAATGTAATCTTAGCTTTGATTTTATCATCGCTGTAAGTAACATTTAGCCTCGTCCGAAGAGAACCTATAGTTGCATTATGCAATGTATCTGCTAATGGGCTCTGAAAACCATTCCGATACTCTGCCCGCGTCCGTATTTCTCCGTCAATCTTTACTGATTGCGAATAAACGGGCCCTTGAAGAAAAATTAAGAATAAGCCAAAACAAATTCCTGAATAAAACTTTTTTTTGTCCATAACCTAAATAAATTAAGATAAAATAGATCGATATAAATTGAAAAGAATAACGATTCGTAAAAAAAATCAAATGAAGCATGCCAGTATATCATCTTCCATTTCAGATATATACTTGTTTTGTTCTGAGACCATTCTCTCGAAACTTTCTATTAATTTGAATCCGAAATTTGTAATTACTGCACCACCTCCGTTTGTTCCACCACGTTGACGTGTAACAACAGGTAATGGCGAGATACTATTAAGCTCTTTGATTATAACCCATGCTTGCTGATAAGACATCTTCATATCTTTGGAGGCTCCCAAAATAGATCCCCGACTATTAATTCGCTTCAATAGTTCAATACGTTTCGCATTGAGAAAACAACTTCCATTTTTTTCTATTTCTAGCTTAGATATAATTCGAAAGGGTTGATGCATATCCTATTTCTTTTCAGTATTATATCAGAAATCATGCCATTGGATGTAAGTTTTAGATATACAGCGATATATGATTATATGTATAATGAATCGTTCTCGTAAATCTACATTTATGTAGTCTAATGAGATCGTTTTTACCAAAATGTAGACGGATTAAGTCTTACGAATAAGGCTATTCAGACATTTAATAAACTTAGACAAGCTACTTTGGTGAGTTCAATGAAAAAGCATTCGATATAAAATAACAAAGACAACGGGTTTACTGTTATGCTATTATAATCAATTAAAACTGTAAAATATGAAACTAAGTGCTCGCAATGATTTAAAGGGAACTATTACAGACATCAAGAGAGGAGCTGTAATGGCTAAGGTAACTATTGATTTGGGGAATGGACAAACTATAGTATCAGTTATAACGGTAGATAGTGTGGATGAACTGGAGTTAAAAGTGGGAGATGTTGCTCATGCCATAATAAAGTCTACAGAAGTGCTTATCGGGAAATAAACATTTTTGTAAATAAAACGTCTATTTATAAAATGTGAGGGAGAAGGTTTGTTCTCCCTTATCTTGCTTCATATCGAATTTCCCCTTATTAAGGAGAGTCATTCCATTCAGTTGAGATGAAGTCATTAACTTCTCGAGTATTATCAAACTATTATGTACATCACAATCTAGATTAAAGAAGCATTCTAAGAGGTTTTGATTATTGTCACAAACTTTGATTAGAAAAACACCGTGTTCTGCAAAGAACAAATCTTCATAGGCATACATAACGTCTAAGCCGGTTGCATCTTTAATTATAAAACGAATTTTTTCTATATTGGGTATGATAATGTTTTTGTTTTCTTTTGTATCCATAATAAGTCATTTTTCGGGATATAAATTATATAGCCATTCTATTTGCTTAATTTCTAAGGATTCATTCTCCGTTTGGCATTTAAATAATGATGCACTAATTGCTTCACGAAACTCTTCATCTGTAAATGCAATCTCATAACATGCTAGTATAGTTATCAAATCAGTCTTTGATTTGCAACTGTAACAAGATTTTCTAAAATCATTACTTGATTGAATATACTTTATAAAAGCAAAAGCATTACTAAGAGCCATTTGTTTTTTTATTTTAGTAATAACAAATATTGAGCCAACATTTATATATATATGATAATGAGTCGTGATACTATTTATTGCAGATTAAAACATACAAGAATGTGGAAAATTCTTCAGTAGAGTGGTTATTAAAAATAAACTTATGGATTATGAAAGAAACAATTCTTAGTTTGTAAAATCACCCATTTTTAGGTACCGCTAGAAAATCATTTGATTAAAAATGTATAGAGATATTACAAATCATTTTTATAAATATAATTGATGTTTAATCTTATTTTATATACTTGCAAATATTAAGTCGCTCTTTAGTATAGTTAGAAAATTAAGCAGATCTAATAACCAAACTGGTTTCAAAATCGTTACCTATTGAAAAACGAATATGATGTAATGTACTGTATAATAATCGATAAGGTGTTTTATTATGTCTTCCAGAATGTATAGTAAAGTGACTATCCAAAACATAGCAAATCACAGAGAAATATACGAAAATTGCTTTACACTCTAAAAATCAACTAAGTAAAGCTAAGAAAAACGCAGAGTAATAATCGTTACCTTTTTGAGGATATACAATAAGCAGAAAATCTGAGAAAATTGAAGAATTTCAATCTCTATTCTTTTATATAAAAGCTTGATTACAGAAAAACCAGAAACAGAGAGAGAAATAGTCGAAATATTTCTGAATTCGTGACCAGACCAACCTATCTAGGATCTCATAGACTTATAAGAACCTAATATAATAGTCCCTCCAAATTATTTATTTGGAGGGACTTTCTGATTGTAAAACATTTAGCCTCATAGTCTTCAAATTGAAAGGTTTAATGAGAAAAGCTATTCAAGCCGTTATTGGATACACGACTATCTGTTTTATGCAATAATATTGTGCTTGTTAAATACTCTCTTCATGGTTTAATTTAATTCAAAATCACAGGACAAAAAATGAACAATATTTCAAATGCAACTATATTGCATCAATTGAATTTATATTATATTTGTAGAAGAATTGCAAAAAGAATGAAGTTTCGACAGAATAAAGACATACAATCGATAGTAAAGGTTATTTTCTTAACCCTCTTTATTTGTTATGCCGGTTCCATTACGTTTTTTTTTCACTCTCACATTATTAATGGAGTTACAATTGTCCATTCACATCCATATAAAGCTGATGAGAAGGGAAAACCGCTTCATACTCACACCGGATCAGAAATACAGTTGATCCAATTCTTGTCATCGTGGCATTCTGTTGGAAAAATTACTTTTACCTTTACTTTTAAAGTATTCCAATCATACTATATCATAAAAATAGCAAGTAAAACTGAATCTGTAATAAAAGGTTTTACTAACTATTTTTATCTATTAAGGGCTCCTCCTTCATTTTATTATTATTGATTTTATTTTAGAGAATCCCAAATATCAAATTGAGATTCAATCTGTTTATGTACTTACTTTTAAAATATCAATAAATAATAAAATGAAAAAATATATATACATTTTTTTGTGTTTTGTGTTTTCTCTATTGGATTTATATGCCAATGAGCCTGTGGAAATCAAAAAAACAGATGCGAATGTGGTTGGGCATATAATTGACAAAAAGACCGGAGAACATATTCCTTATATGACAGTCTCATTAAAAGGGACAACCATAGGAACAACAACGGATGCGACAGGGCATTATTACCTAAAAGATCTTCCTGAAGGGAAATTTATAATTGAAGTAAGACTCGTTGGCTATAAAACAACTTCAAAAGAAATATTTATAGAAAGAGGAAAAACGCTTGAAGTTAATTTTGAATTAGACGAAAGTAGCGTTTCTCTTAATGAGGTAGTTGTTTCAGCTAATCGCAATGAAACGGAGAGACGCCTGGCCCCCACGCTAGTAAAAATATTAGATACCAAAACCTTTGATAGGACTAATTCAGTTACCCTTTCTCAAGGATTAAATTTCCAACCCGGAGTCCGAGTTGAAACAAACTGCCAGAATTGTGGATTTACTCAAGTTCGCATGAATGGATTAGAAGGCGCTTATTCTCAAATCCTGATAGATTCACGTCCGATATTCAGTGCATTAACGGGTGTTTACGGGTTAGATCAAATCCCTGCTAATATGATTGAACGGGTTGAGGTTATACGAGGAGGAGGTTCCGCTCTCTTCGGATCTTCAGCCATAGCCGGGACAATAAATATAATAACAAAAGAGCCAACCCGTAATTCGGCACAACTTACCCATACCATAACAGCAATTAACGGTGTAAAAGATTTTGAAAATAATACAGGATTTAACGCTTCTCTGGTATCTAATAATCAAAAGATGGGCATTATGGTATTCGGTCAGAAAAGAGAGCGATCCGGATATGATTATGACGGAGATGGTTTTTCTGAATTGCCAAAATTGGAAAACAGGACATTAGGGTTTAGATCTTTTATAAAAACAGGAACATATTCTAAACTTTCTTTCGAATATCATAATATGCATGAGTTTCGCAGAGGTGGAGACCGGTTAAATAGTGTCCCTCATGAAGCATATATTGCAGAACAGATAGAATCATCTATTGACGGTGGAGGTCTGAATTATAATATATTCTCACCTGATGGAAAACATCGTATCAACATATATTCTTCTGCACAATTGACAAACCGTAAAAGTTATTATGGCGGAGGAGAGCCAGTTTCTGTTATAAATGCCGGAGATATGAGTGATCAGGACAAACTGGATGCAATAAATATACGACTAGGTTCATACGGAAGAACGAAAGATGTTACCTATATTGTAGGAGGGCAGTATTCTTATGATTTTGATAAATTTCTATTTATGCCTTCTACATTCACCTCTGGATTGGAATACAATCATGATGATCTGGAAGATCAAAGTGGATACAGACCGGAACCTATCGATCAGAAAATTAATATCAAAAGTGCGTTTTTGCAGAATGAATGGAAAAATGATATGTGGAGTTTTTTAGCCGGAGTGCGTATTGATAAGCATAGTTTAATGAATGATGCAGTCATCAGTCCACGTGCGAATATCAGATATAATCCGGTTGAAAATGTTAATATCAGAGTGAGTTATGGTCAGGGATTTCGGGCTCCACAGATATTTGATGAAGATCTGCACGTTGATATTGCAGGAGGAGAGCATATTATAAGAAAAATCGATCCGAACCTAAAAGAAGAGAAGTCTCATAGTTTTAGTGCCTCCGTAGATTGGTATCACCAAGTAGGAGCTGCTGAATTAAATTTTTTGGCTGAGGGATTTTATACAATACTCAATAATCCGTTTACATCAGTCTCAGAAGAGCAAGAAGACGGTTCTATTATTAAACGGACTGTTAATGCTGCAGGTGCAAAAGTATACGGTGTAAATTTAGAAGGACGTGCGGCTATAGGAACACTTTTTGATTTTCAATTAGGAGCCACAATTCAAAAAAGCCGCTATGATGAAGCCCGAAAGTGGTCAGATGATGACACGGACGATGTTATAGCTGAAAAGAGAATGATGCGTACACCTGATGTATATGGGTATTTTGTAGCAACATTAACACCCTGGAAGACATTCAGTACATCTCTTACCGGAAATTACACCGGCAGTATGCTTGTACCGCATGAAGCAGGCTATATCGAAAAGAACAGAACTGAAAAATCCGATTCTTTTTTTGAACTGGGATTAAAACTAGGGTATGAAATAGCTTTGTATAAAGGTTCCACTCTCGAAATAAATGGAGGTATCCGCAATATGTTCAATGCTTATCAAAAAGATTTTGATAAAGGCCCGGATCGGGCTTCCAGTTATATATATGGTCCTGCTATGCCCCGAAATTATTATGCAGGGGTAAAGCTAAATTTTTAATTATTAGAGACACTTCTTTAATTTTATGAAATATTGTTTTCATTTATATGCATAAATGTATATGATGATTTTAGAGAGCATTGGACTGTGATAGTTTGATGCTCTTATAAAATAAACCAAGAAGATGATGATAAATCCATAGTACCATGAAAAATATTACATACAATATAGTCTCATTTCTTTCTGCGGACAATTTACAAGTCGTAAAAAGGATTTTAGCGTGTTAAATATTCTGAGTAGTTATATAAGTTTAGAGAATTTAAAAGTTATAACAGGTTATTCATCTGGTATCTAGATAAATGAATAACCTGTTATTTATAAATTCCATCAAAAACGAAAATTAATACTCAATCTGAAGATTAATATATTCGAATAATCCCATATTATAGGTCGTATTCTTATAAATTATCCCCAAATAATATTGTCCCGACTCCCAAGCTTTCAGACCATCAATCGGATTCCCGGCTGGAGTATTATTATCTATATCGGCTCCAATTTTTAGCTTTGGCTTACGAAGAGTGATAGGGGTGGTTGATCTATCAGTCGTTGTTGAGAATGATCCCGAGGCGGGAACTCCTACATGTTGCGCAACGTCAACAACGATCACTTTGGAATAATCTATTGCCTCAAGTGTTTCCGGTCTATGGTTGTGTTTTTTATTGATGAGTACGATTACAGCTTTACCATCTCCTTTGAGTCCTGAAACCGCAGCCCTAGCGTTCAATAGTTCATCCTTGCTTATGCGTAAATCGGTTTTATCAGGATTGGCTGTATTGTATATTTCTCTAAGAATTTTGTAATTATTGTCTACTGTACCTGCGTAGAATGAGAAAAGTTGAGGATCAACAGGAAGGTTGGCAGCCAAGTATAAGGTTATAGCCCTTTTTTCTTCAAGGGTTGTTCCTTTTTGATCTTTAACGATGATTATAAAATCGTACTTTCCCTCAACTGCGTCTGCCGGGATGCTAAAATGCTCATGTATAAGTGCATTTTTGACATTTTGATATTGTGGCCAGGTTTTCTCGAAACTCCAAGCCTTCTCATAAGTTTCATCCGGTCTAGGCACAATTTTTATCCCAACACTATCAATTTTAGTTGCTGCTAGTACCTCAGCATTGAAATGAAAATCCTTTCCTATAGTTCCTATTTCGTTATTATTCAATCCAATTTCAATGTTAGTGATTTTTGCGGTTTCCTTTGGTTCTTCATTTTCAGGATCATCCTTGTCACACGAAGTAAAAAATGCACTTAGGATAAATAGTGGTAAAAAAATGAATTTAAATTTGCTTAACATCGTTTTCATATAAAATAATTTATTTGATTATTAAAAATTTTATTTGGCTATCGTATTATTTAAATCTTCTATATCTATACAGACAGGTATAGTGCTCGTAACGTTGATTTCGTATTCAGTCCCTCTTGGAATATTGAATTTTCGATATCCAAGAAATATTTTACCGCCTGTTTTATAGGTAATAACTAGAATTGAGTTCAGTGACTATGCCCATTCTGTAGTCCTATGCAGTATATAAAACCTAGTCCTAATAGGATAAAGACAATATTTATCACTAAGTTTTTCTTGGTAGTATCTCGTAATATTTCCGGAATTAAACAACCTGTAGCAAGATAAATAAAACCTCCTGCGGCTACAGGCAGCATGTATATAGAAAAATGGCCTACCTGAGCTCCGATCCAGAGGGCTATTATCGTTCCTAATATCGCGGTACAGGCTGAAATAAAATTAAATAGCAAAGCCTTACGTTTATTAAATCCGGCACGGAGCAATATGCCAAAATCGCTGATTTCCTGAGGTATTTCATGCAAGATTATACCTAGTGTTGTAGCTACTCCAAGTTCTGGACTAAACATCCATGTCGCACCGATGAGTATACCGTCTACAAAATTGTGTATTCCATCGGCATAGAGGCTCAAATATCCATATGGTTTAATAGTTCTTTTGTTTCCATGGCTGATATGTAATAATTGTTCCAGTATAAAAAACACAAAGAAACCTCCGAGTATGAGCCATGAAGTTAATCTGGCTGATTCCATGTGAAAATAAGATTCCGGCACAAGCTGGAAAAAAGCATTCCCTAGTAATGTCCCTATGGCGAAACAAATCAGCAGATTTAATATTCCGCTTAATTTGTTCGATTTAAAATATAAAAGAAATACCCCGACAAATGACAGGGTACTGACAAAACATGCGCTTAATATCGCATATAAAGCATTATTAATTTCCATATCTGTAGTTGTAATTTTAATTTATTTGATAACCCGTACCAGTTCTGCATCATATAGCATATACATCAAATGGTAAGGATCATTTCTGTTTAGTCGTAAAATGCCTTTTATTTCGATAAATTTATCTGTCTTAACTCGTTTGAGCTCTTTATGTCCTTTTTTTACAAAAATTTCCATAACCGTCTCAATACCTCCTGTGCCACAGAAAAAGCACATCGTTGACGGAGATTTAGAAAGGGCAAATATTTTACCTTCCATATCAATAGGTACATAAAAGCCTTTGATTGATATCGGCTTATTATTTAGAGCTTCAATACTGGTACCAAAGTGAGCTACATCGTAATATTGCTTTAATGCTTTTACATACTCACGTTTCCAATATATGTCATTTAATGCCTGCCAGGCAATCGGTTTTTGTGCTTTTAGCGAACAAAGACAACAAATGAAGATTATAGAAAGAAATACTTTTTTCATTGACTAAGTGTTTTTGATATATTTGTTTTCATTGCTTTAACAGCAGGAATAACTGCGGCTGCCGCACCAATAATTATAGAAGCAATCAATAGCGAAAGATCCGTTAATGTTGCCCATTTTTGCAATGTGTAATTAAAGTTATTATCAGTATAAGAAGATAGGAAGAACATTGCCAAACGGCTGGTCACAAATCCGACTATATATCCGATAATCGCAAAACTTATCCCTTCCAGAATAACGATAGCAAACAATCGGAATCGACTTCCTCCCATAACGCGTATTAAAGCCAGCTCATATTTTCTTTCTTTTAAGGAGTTTAAGAGAGAGATAAATATACTCAAGGCTGAGATTAGGATTATAAATCCGCTTATGTAGGTCAAGGCTTCTATTCCAAGGCCCAACAAGGAGTACAGGCGATTTATTTCCTGCACCGGGGATGCCGCCTGCATATTTGTCGATTTATTGATCAGCCGTAGCAAGGTGATAGCACCCATAGGACTTTGATACTGGATTAACAACGTTGTTATTTCTTTAGGATGCTCCCCATCTTCGTGTTCATGCTCCTCATGGCTGTGATCACAATCTGCATCGTGCTCATGATCATGTCCTCCATCTGTATTATGCTCATGATCCTGTTCTGCCTCGCTATGCTCGTGATGATGCTCATGGCTATCATGTATTTTCCAGACACTCTCAATATTGGTTAAGATCAATTGGTCGAGTACCGTTCCTGTTTCTTTGAAGATACCTGTTACCGTATAAGGAGTACTCTTATGTACATCATCCGACTCTGCCGATAGCCCATGTACCCCTGCAAATTGCCGGCCTATTGCTAAGCCTGTTTTTGAAGCGACTTTCGAACCTATCGTTACCTCAAAGTCTTTTTGCCACAAGCTTCCCGCTTGTATTTGTCCATTATAAATAGTGGGGTATGCCTTATTGGTTCCAACTATGCGGAATCCGTTAAAGTTATCTCCAAGAGCAAGAGGAATAGCTTGTTTAATCAAAGGGTTCTTACTCAGTTCTATTGCCTCATTATAATCTATATTTCCGGTTGGATAGTCAACATGGTAAATTCCTGATAATATAAGTTGTAAAGGGCTGCCTTTAGCTCCTACAACCAGATCTATTCCTCCGGCATTTTTATCCATCTGGTTTTCAAAAGAGTCTTTAAGGAGGAAAACCAAAGAGATAATAGTAACTCCTGTTGCAAAAAGGATTATATTCAAAACGGAGGATAACGGACGGCTCTTTATTTGTTTGAAGTTGAATTGTATAATATTCATGTCTGTTTTTTTAAGATTCTAAATGAACAATTTTAAAGAAATCCTGAATAAGCCTGTTGTCATGTGTAACGATTACCAACCCCGCCTGAAGTTTTTCAGCCTGGTAGCGAAGCAGCTTTATAGCTTCTCTACAATTTTTATCATCAAGGCTGGATGTCGGTTCATCTGCGAGGATTAGCGAGGGTTTATTTATAACAGCCCGTGCTATAGACAGGCGTTGTAATTCTCCCTGACTCATCTCATTTGTTTTACGATTCCGACAATGCACTATATTTAAAGTCTCAAAAAGACTATCCAGATATATATTATCTACTGACAAGTTATTAAGGGATCCTGCCATCTTTAGATTTTCCTCTGCTGTTAACGATTTTATAAATTGAGGCGTTTGAAAAACAATTCCGATTTCCCGTCCTCTGTATTTATCCAACTTGGTACCTCTTAATTGAGCAATGTCATTTCCTTTTATCAAAATACTCCCCCTTTTGGGTGTAACCAAACCTGCAATCAGGTGAAGCAATGTTGTTTTCCCACAACCCGAAGCTCCGGTAATAAGTAAATGTTCTCCTTTTTCACATACAATATCCGGAAATATGAACGTATAGTTCTTATTATAAGAATATTGAACACTATCTGTTATTAAGTTTTTTTCCATAACTAATAAAATTTTCAACAAATGTAATTATTTTTTCACATTTGCAACCTTGTTGCAAATGAATTTATATTACATTTGCATTATAGATTCATCTCAGATTTAAAATACATCATTATGGAATCTGTTAAAGAAATATTACACAGGAATAATTTAAAAGGAACAGCAGCGCGTGTCGCCATCTTGAATACGATTATAGATAGTGAGGCTCCTTTAAGTGAATCCGATATAAAAAAAAGAATACCTGAAGTTGACAGGGTAACATTCTACCGTTCGATTAAAAGTCTGCTGGAAACAAATATTATTCAGGGTATGATCACTCAAGGTAAAATAATCAAATACACTTTCTGTCAAGAGAATCATAGTAGTGAAACAGCAGTCCGGTTTTATTGTACCGAATGTAAAAAATTAACAGATGTGGAGATAGAAGCCCAGCTCCCAGTTGTTCCGCAGGGATATACGGAAAAGACATGTAGCATAACTATAACCGGAATTTGTAAAGCATGTAATAATTCAGGTGAAGAAGACTCGCGAGAATTGTCGTTTAACTTTCAAATATAAAAAGTCAATAATGAAAGAGATAAAAGGAGAATATAAATTAATTGAATTCTATGCAACTTGGTGTGCTCCGTGTCGCACAGAGACCACTATAACCTCAATAGAGAAGAAAAATGAGAACTTGAATATTCAAAGAATAGATATAGATTCCAATCCGGATCTAGCCCTACAGTTTGGAGTTCGCTCTATACCTGCATTGACACTTCTTAGAGGAGAAACTGAAATTTGGAGACATTCAGGTCTGATATCCGAACCTGAACTGGTCTCTGTATTAGCAAGGCATTTAGATAATAAATAAAACAAGATGGAAGCAAGCAATCTATTTTATGGGATACTAGCTGCATTAGGCTATGTATTACTACAATCGCTGTTTATTGTTGGTGTGCGAATAGCTGCCGATGACAGCACTGAAATTCTACCCAACGGAAAACAAAGAGATCGTATGGGGATGATATTATATCCGGTTTTAAAATACCTGAGCCGAACAAAACAGGAAAAAATATACTATGAGGGTTCTCAGTTTACGAGTCTAGTCGGTAAGATTCGGATGGCGATACCTGATTTGGATATGATTGAAGGAGATGGCCGATTGAAAATTATAAGCAGAGGGCGGTCTTTAGGGATATATTCTAATAAGATAGAAGATACACTCTATCACATTGACAACAGGGTAAAGATAGAGATGGAAGAGGGACTACTTCGGTTTTACAGAATGGACGAGCAATACCGACTCAATAAATATCTGCGCAAACCGATTCTTCAATGCCCTATCTGCATGGCCTCAGTCTGGAGTATACCCAGTTATTGGATACCCATTATATATAAGTTCGGCTTTAATATGGAAGTACTATATCTGGGAGCGGTTAATATTTGCATCGTAGCTTGTGTCAATGCCCTGATCTGGGTGAAATTCAAATCCATGCAGAAATCATTATTATAAAACGAATTATCTAATTAAACAATGAAGGGCAAGATACCCGTGACAATAATAACCGGTTTCCTCGGAGCCGGAAAGACTACTCTTATCAATAACCTGATAAAGAAGCACCCTGAGAAAAAGTTCGCTATTATCGAAAATGAGTTTGGAGAAATTGGCTTGGACGGAAGCTTTATTATCGGAGCTGATGAAAACATATTCGAACTCTCCAACGGATGCATCTGTTGTTCGTTGAACACCGATTTTTATGATCTGATCAATAAGTTACAAACAGGAGGCTATGATTTCAACCATTTATTGATTGAAACAACGGGTATAGCCGATCCTACATCCATTATGAATGCTTTCCTTTCGGATTATGAGATTATAGAACGATTTACCATTGATTCAGTTATCTGTCTGGCGGATGCCGTCAATATTGAAGATCTGATAGATTCAGAACCCGAAGCACGTAAACAACTTACTATTGCTGATATTATCCTGCTGAACAAAATAGATTTGGTAAGGCAAGGTTACTGCGATGAGCTAATCAGTAAGATACAGGGGTTTAACCAACTGGCAACGATATACTCGACTTCACAGGCAGATATTTCACAGTTGGAAATCCTAGATACCCATCAGTATTCGGGCAGGAAAATAGAACAATCTGTATCCTCTTTTAAAAATCTTGCCTTTCTGGGAAGTAATAATCTAAAGCATGATATCAAATCAATCGGAATATCCATTCCCGGAGATCTGGACTTTGAACGTTTTCGCTTTTGGTTCGAAACGATCCTGTTCTTTGCTAAATACAGACCGTATCGGGTAAAAGGGATTCTCAGTTTTAAAGATGTACCCGAAAAATGTATCCTGCATGCGATAAAAGATAATTATGTCTTTGACAGGGGCGATTTGTGGCAGCAGGATGAAGATCGTTATTGCAAGCTCGTATTTATCGGTCGTAATCTGGATAATCTGGAAATAGAAGAAAATATATACAAATTAAGAGCAGAATAATAAACTAAAAAAACAATGAATAAGATACCTGTAACAGTCTTAAGTGGCTTTTTAGGAGCCGGAAAGACAACCATATTAAATCATATTCTCAATAACCGTGAGAATATGAAAGTCGCTGTCATAGTCAACGATATGAGTGAAGTCAATATCGATGCGCAGTTGGTGGAAAAAGGTTCTACTCTTTCCCGGACAGAAGAAAAGTTGGTACAACTCAGCAACGGCTGTATATGCTGTACTCTTCGTGATGACCTGGTAAAGGAAGTAACCCGCTTAGTTGAAAACGGCAAGTTCGATTATCTGCTGATAGAAGGAACGGGTATCGCAGAACCTATGCCGATAGCTCAGTCATTCAGCTATGCTTTTGAGGATTTAGGTGTGGATCTAACGAAGATATCACGTCTGGACACAATGGTAACCGTTGTTGATGGCTTTAATTTTTATAACGATTTCGGATCATCTGAAACATTAACAGACAGGGATCCTGATAATACAATCAGTGAACGTTCCATTGTAGACCTCCTCGTGGAACAGATTGAATTTGCGAATGTCATCGTACTCAATAAAGTAGACCTGATATCCTCTCATCAACAGGAAGAGATGAAACGTATTATCCGAAAACTAAATCCGGATGCAAAGATTATTCAAGCTAATCATGGAAAGATTGATCCGAAAGAAATACTTAACACCCATTTATTTGATTTTGCAGAAGCTGCACAAAGTTCGGGTTGGCAGAAAGAACTACAGAATAAACATACTCCCGAAACAGATGAATACGGTATCGGTTCATTTGTATTTCGTGAGCATCGCCCCCTACATCCTAAAAGATTTAAGGAATATTTAAGTAAAAACTGGGATGCAGGCATTGTCCGCAGCAAAGGATTCTTCTGGCTGGCAAGCCGAAAGAATGAGGCATTATTACTGAGTCAGGCAGGAGGTTCTATCGTGGTAGAACGGATTGGTTCTTGGTGGGCTTCTTTTCCAATAAAAGAAAGAAATCAACATCCTTCGTTTCAGGTGAATGAAGAATATATTCTGAGTCGTTGGGATAAGACATGGGGAGACCGTATGAATGAAATTGTATTTATCGGACAGGATATGGATGAAAAGAAAATCAGGAGAGAAATGGAAGACTGCCTCTGTACAGACATTGAATACAATACTTATCAGAATCAACTGCTGACAGACAATAACTGGGATTTTTTATAAAGAACGAATGAAACATATTTATATACTGTTAATAGTCATTTTATTTTCCTTTAATATATCAGCCCAAGCTTCACCTGAAGGTAGTGGAGATATAATAGATGAACGACAAATAACTCTGCGGAAAGATTCTATCATTAAAAAAAAAGGTATTGAGTTGGAAGAAGTCATCGTCAGCGGAAACAATAAGAGAAGTCTTCAAATGAAATCAGCTCAGAATCTCGTTCAGGTTGATAAATCATATATCGAAGATAATTTCTCCGGTAGCCTGATGCAAAGTCTCGAGAAAATACCGGGAGTAAGAGCGATGACTATCGGCTCGGGACAGTCCAAGCCTGCTATCAGGGGACTCGGCTTTAACAGAATGATGGTTACCGAGAATGGAATCAAGCACGAAGGACAGCAATGGGGTGAAGATCACGGATTGGAAATAGATCAGTTTTCGGTAGATAATATTGAAATATTGAAAGGTCCGGGTTCTTTATTATACGGAGGCGATGCCATAGGTGGAGTAATCAGTTTACGCAATAATTATGTCCCTTCAGCTAAAACCGAAGGAAATATAAATCTCTACGGAAGAAGCAATAATGAATCACTTGGTTTTTCCGGTCAGATAGCCGGACGAAAGAATCGATTTTATTATAAAGTAAATACCACGTATGTGGATTATGGAGATTACAAAGTTCCCACTGATAGCATACAGTATTATTCTTATTATATAAAACTAAAGGACAGGCGACTTCGAAATACTGCCGGAAAGGATCGAAATGCCGGAATTACACTGGGATATATCGATGAAAAATTCCGAAGCAACTTTCTGATATCAGATGTATATTCAAAGAGTGGCTTCTTTGCGGATGCGCATGGACTTGAAGTGCGTATGTCCGATATAGATTATGACAAATCCTCCAGGGATATCGATCTGCCCTATCATTCGGTGAATCATTTCAAGGTAATCAATAACTCCAATTTACAACTCGGAACATTGCATCTTGAAGGAAATTTCGCTTACCAAAACAATTTGAGAAAAGAACTATCTGAACCTGTTTCGCATGGATATATGCCTATCCCGCCCGACGCCTTAGAGCGTAAGTTTAATAAGAATACATATACATCCAATATCTCTTTCAAACTGCCATTAAAGGATAGGCACTCTTTGCAAGGAGGAATTAATATTGAACACCAGCACAACTCGAGAGGCGGATGGGGGTTTATTATACCTGACTTTCAGACGACCAGCATCGGAACTTTTCTTTATGACCGTTACTTTATTTCCGAAGATTTAATTGTAAGTGCAGGTATACGTGCTGACCAAACAGATATTCATATCGATAGTTATCACGATTGGTATCAGACACCTGTGGAAAATGGAGATTGGGTATATAAAGAACGGGCTGCCAACTTGAAAAGAAGTTTCAATAGCTTCACTTGGTCAGCTGGCATTAATTATAACAAAGACAATTGGATGCTTAAAGCGAATGTAGGGAAGAGTTTCCGCGCTCCCGCGCCCAAAGAGCTGGGGTCTGATGGCGTAAACTATCACATATTCCGCTACGAAAAAGGTGACAGAAATCTGAATGCAGAAGAGTCTTATCAGATCGATCTAGGTATCAACTGGAAGAATGATGTTTTAGACATACAGGTGGAACCTTATCTGAATTACTTTCCAAACTATATCTATCTGAACCCGACATCGGGTTATTACGAAGGTTTACAGATGTATTATTATACACAGGCAAAAGTAATAAGATACGGATTTGAAGCCAGTCTGGAATACAAATTAAATCATCAGATCACATTGGGAGCGCAAGGAGAATATTTGTATGCAGAGCAGCTCTCCGGAGATAAGAAAGGTTATACCCTTCCGTTTTCACCGCCTTGGTCTTGCAACTTTAACATTACTTATCATCCAAAAAATAAAATATTGGGGACAGATGGTGATATACAGCTAGAGTATAAAATAACAGGAGCGCAGAATAGAATTGTACCTCCCGAAAACAAAACAAAAGGATATCAGACGATAAATATGTCGATAGGGCGTAGTTGGCAAATAAACCAGAAACAAATAAAAATACGCATACAAGGACAAAATCTATTGAATAAGCGGTATTACGATCATACAAGTTATTACCGGCTGATAGATGTTCCCGAACCGGGACGGAATATATCAGTTATGATCGGATATAATTTTTAACGCAATACACTAAATATTATTTATTCTCTAACCGGGCATATATAGCCCACTTAATTAATTAAATGTTATGAAACAAAAATTTCTATGGGGAACAATCCTTCTTTTAAGTATGTCATTATTCATTTTTTCGTCATGTAGTAGTGATGACGATGATAATCCTGCAAAACCGGTTATAAACCTGACTGAAGTCGGTAGTGAAAATAGCAAGATTGGAGTTGCCGGAAGTGATCTGCATCTGGAAGGCAGCATTGTTGCTGATGGGATGATAAAGCAAATTGATGTTGAAATTCATCAGGAAAGTGGAGGTAGTTTTAAAATTGAAGAATCATACAAAGACGGGAAATATATCGGAGTAAAAAATGCAGATTTCCATGAACATATTGATATTCCGGCTGATGCTCCTGCGGGCGATTATCATCTACATTTTACAGTTACAGATCAATTCGGACAAACTACTACAGTAGAGTCGGAGCTAACTATCGAAGCTGAACCTGTAAATATTACGATTGAAGGTTTAACTTTTGGCGCAGGGCATGATTTTGCTGATAATAAAATCGGATATATCGGTACTGCCCCTGTTGTAGAGGCGACATCTATTAAAGCCGAAAATGGAATTGACAAGATATTTGTAGAAATTCACAGCGAAGGCGAAACCGCTGCTTTTGAACTCGATACTACTTATACTTATGCAGGTGAAACCGAATTGAAAGATTTCCATAAACATCTCTCTATTCCAGAAAACGCTCCTGCAGGAGACTACCATCTACACTTCAAAGTATATGATAAAAACGGTAAATCTCTCGAAAAATCAATGGATATAGAAATTAAAGAAACAGGAATTGCTATATCCGGTTTAGAAATAGGAAGTAATAATTCGGCAGTAGCATCTAACATTCATACCGAATTTAAGGTGAATGCTTCAGATCCTTTGACCTCTATTCGTGTCCGTATATATAAAGCTGCAACTCCGACAACTTATGTATTCAATGAGACATATTCTGATGAATTTTCAGCTGGTAACGTAAAAGAGTACACTTTCCATAAGCATTTAAACGCAACAGGTGCCGCAACAGGAGAATATGTAATTGAAATAAGAACAAATGATGCAAAAGGAGCCAATAAAACCATAAAGGAAAAATTGACTATTACAGGAGCATAATAAATTATTAAATATCAATAGCGAATAGTTTTTGAATAAAGATTATTCGCTAAAAATAAAAAATATGATAAATAGAAAAATCATTTTATATTGTCTTGCTTGCCTTTTTGTTATGGGTTGTAGCAATGACGATGATGATAATCAAGATATGGAAAAGCCTTCCATCGATATGAGTGGTAGCAATGCTTTTCCCCAGAATTGTATTGTTTTATATCGGGGAGAGAACTTTCCTTTTAGAGCGGTATTTACTGATAATCAGGAATTGGGAAGCTACAATATTGAGATTCATAATAATTTCGATCATCATTCGCATAGTACAGATGACGTAGAGTGTGATTTAGAACCCAAGAAAACTCCTGTAAAAGCATTTGTATATAATCAGGATTTTACGATTCCTTCCGGGAAGAATGTGTTCGAAGCAAATAACGAGATTTCAATACCGACAGATATTGATACCGGAGACTATCATTTTATGGTTAGATTGACAGATAAGACCGGGTGGCAACAATTAAAAGCAATAAGTTTAAAGATAAAAGACAGGAATTGAAATTCTTTGTATTTAAAACCGAATATATTAAATTGTATTCGGTTTTATTTTTTTAGACAATCGGGGCAGATTCCTTCAAGTAACACTTGAGCAGATTCAACTTTATAACCAGATGGCAGGTGAAGGTTTTTATCCAATAAAGACGAGTCTAGACATGTCACTTTATCACAGCTAGTACAATGAAAATGGGGATGTATTTTTGACAGAACTAAAAGACTGCTTAGTGCATATTTGACCGTATTATTATTCAGGACAATGCGATGTATAACCTTTGCTTCTTCCAGAGTTTTCAGAGAGCGGTAGAAAGTGACACGATCGAATAAGTCTAAAAATGCATCTTTGATTTCATTTTCAGTTAAGGCAGTGTCATCGCTTTCGATCAGTTTATCGATAATACATTTACGACAAACTGTTTTCTTGACACCATGCTCTTTTAATATTTGTTCTGCATTCATAATTATTCTTTTTACAAAAATAATAAAAACCTTAACATAAGTCTATTGGCAAATATTGTTTTTGATAATATGATAAGATAACCGCTTTTAATTAATTGAATGCTTTAACTAGTATACGGGTAGCCTCTAGAGCTTTCGTAATTTCAGAACTCTTTATTTGTTCGATCTTAATTAATGACGATTTCTTTTTTTACTAGAAAATCTGGCTATTACCGAGATAGAGAAGAAGTAGAGCCTAATATTAAATCAATTTTTTAATAAATTAGAAAACAGGATTCAAGTATAAAACCTGAATCCTATAGTTTTGCTTTTACAAAGCATTGTATAAAACCTTCATGGATGATTCTTATCCATCAAGCATATCAGGTTCTATTTTAGCGTTTATTATTTCTCAAACACACAAATATCTAAGACAGTCCCACCTGTACTTAAGACTGGTGATTTACTGGATTCCTTAGCTACAGGATCGTACGAGAACAATCCGACGCCATTTGACTTGGTGGTTAATCCAAACAATATCTTGTTATCAATCTCTGTAATTACTCCTGAATAGTTATTTGTCAGAGGGAGATCTAGAATTTCCATTGTTTGATCATAAAGATTTGCTTTTACAGCATAGATATTTTTATCATTTAAATAATCTGGCGGATTACTAACCAATGCTGGACAAGTTCCGAATAAATATACTTCTCCGTTCTTATAGTAATGATTAAATGAGGAGTGGCTGAATTTTCCTCCTTCGACACCGGTAACCGTTTTATCTGTTATATTGAAGAAATAATCTTTGTCAAATTCAGTTTCTCCTTTCTTTATTCTCAGAAAACCAGACTTTTGCTTTTCACCTCCATACCCCATAGAAGCCCAACAAGTAACATAGATATCTCCTTTTTCATCAGTAAACATGCCCCCTCCGAAATAACTGGTTGATGATCCCCGCTGGTCAGACAAAAGCTTGATGGGAGTATCTGTCTTTGCATCTATTGCCAACACATAAGCTCCATCTTTTGTTATAGGCATTGATGTCAGTTCCATACATCCGACAAATAATATATCATCTCTTAGGATCATTCCTAGTGGATTAGGTGTAGAACTACCATTTACACCCCATCTTTCATCCTGTAAGTTTATTTCTCCGGTTTTAGCCATTGTAGAGGGATTAAAAACAACGATTTTGTTATCCATCACAACCGAAGCATAAGCTTTAGTCTCACTCACAACTAATATATGCCCAATATTTGCTTTTGCATTACTGGATAGTGTAAGACTACCATTCTCAGATAGCAGGCCGTTTTCTAAACGAATGTATTTTTTTATAGTAGTATTGTAGTGTGTCGGATTGTAAAAGACCCAATCTCCAAAAGATTCGATATATGCTCCGTCATACACTTCATGTCCATTATTAAATCCGACAGTTCCAACGTTCAGGTCTTTTACCGGAACAATAAAAGCAGTGCTGCCACCATCTACTTTAGTCGAGATTACTATTTTTGCTTTACCTCCTGATTCTTCTCCTGAGGTATCGTCATCATTAGAGCACGAAAAAAAAGCAATGCATGTCAATGATAGCACGAATAAATTAAATTTGTTCATCATATTATTAATATATTTACAATTAAAGTTTTAAACTAGTCCATCTTATTTTAATCTGGAATGTACGCCCGGGAAGTGGATAATTAAAATTCGTCTGGCGCTCATTATCTAATATATTATCACATTCTAGGGCAAAAGACAAACGTCTGTTCATAACAGCATATTCCATCCCAAGAGTATGTATTAATGTTGTCGGAATATTATAATTTTGGTTCGAACTCAGTTTGTAACCATAGTAATACTTATCGGTAAATGATCCTTCATAGTAGAATCTTGAATATTGAGCCTTACCGCCGAACATATTGTTTTTTCGATAATCGAACATCCAGTTAGCATATAGAATAGGGATATGCGGCATCTGTAAATTATAGCTGGCATCAGGACTATTGGTGCCTCCAATATATTTTGTCTTATTGATTGATTTTTGCCAGGTAATATTGGACGAAATATACCAATTTGCGTTTATATCCCATTTTACTTCAGCCTCCAAACCATAGAGTTGTGCTTTCCCAACATTATAATGTCCGTAATAACCCGCGTTAGTACGCAATTGGATCATATTTTGTACATCTATCAAAAAAGAGTTAGCTTCCACCTGTAAACGGCTATTACTTGAATAATAACGATCAAACATTATTCCGATATTATAGTTGTCAGCTTGTTCCGGTTCTATCTTTGCATTTGATATAACAGATGCTCTGTCTCCTAACACTTCATCCTTCTTCGGGAGTCTGTAATTATGTTCATATGCTGCTTTAACAAGCCAGTTTCGCGCAAAATCATATTTGAGAGCAAGGCTGTATCCCCAGTACATATCATTACGACTTAATTCTTCTGGTTCTGTTGTTGTTCCATAGAATGTGTTTACCATTTTTCCGGATAAATGATAATTGTAATTACGCCCTGTCAAAACGGTTGTTAACTTATCAGTAAACCATCTATTCTCAACTGATAATGATGTAATTATTCCGGTTAGAGTAGATGCTTCATTGGTGAAGTTTGTTTTCATATACCTGTCTGCAATTGTATCTCTGAATTGAGTATGAACCAAATTGAAATTATTATTCAAATTCACAAACATATGGGAAGACAAATGATATTTGAAATTCAGATTGTAGCGATAATCCTGAATTCTGTCATCCGAAAGGTTAGGAACTGTACCTATTTCACCACGTCCACTATTTGCTAGCTTATTTCCAGTAAAATCATATAAATAAGTCGATGTGTCATTCAGGCAAGAGATATAATAGGCAGCCATTCCCGAAAATTTAAAGTCTAATTTTTCAGTCAGGAATTTTTTCTTTTCTAATTTAGGGGCAATTCCAAATGTTGTGACTTCGGTTTCTGCATATCGTATATTATTAGCAACGCCCTGTATTTGTTTTTTTGTTTTATATACTGATGCTTCTATTTCCACCTCATCGAAATATCTGTTTTCGAAACTTACAGTCGAAGCTAAAGCAAAGTTATGGTATTTATTATGGTCTCTTTTTATTTTCAATCCATCGACATATGGGGATAGCATAGTGTAATTGTTTTTTGCACTCAACCCAGCACCATATAGCGTTAAATACAATTGAGGTTTAGCCAGATATTGTTTTAGTGTTATGCTGGCATCATGTATGCCATAGGATTTAAAAGAATAAGCGGCGTCCAGATATCCTCCTTCCGGATCAATAGTCACAATATTTACTGCACCACCTAATCCGTCTCCACCAAATTCAGGAGGAACAATTCCTTTATAAATTTCCACTCTGTCTATAAATTGGAGCGGGATATCATTAATAGAGAAACTTCCATCGGGTGTATTTAATGGCATTCCATTGATGTATATTTGAACCCGATTGCCTTCTAGACCTCTTACATTTATTTTTGCCTGATCACCGACGCCTCCGGTACTTCTTAGTTTAACACCAATCTGATGATTCAACACATCGGAAATAGAAGTACCCCTTCCGGCAAAAGAAGATCCATCAATTACCGTAACGGGGACTCCCGATCGTTTCACTTCTCGGACTTCTCTGCGGTCCCCTTTGGCCGTTACAGTTACTTCATCTAACAATTTAGGATCGTTTCTCAAATAAATCGACAGTTTCGTCGTTTTCTGATTCTCTATACTAAAAACCCTGTTTTCCTGAAGCATGCCAATATAAGACACCAGTATCTCATATTCTCCATCTTGTAAATTTGAAAAAACAAAGCGTCCTTGAGAGTCAGAGAGAGTTGTTTTATTTAAAGCGCTAATAGTAACATTGACTCCCGCTAAAGGTTCTTTACTCTGTTTATCATATACCACTCCAATAACCGATTGGGCCTGTATTATAGTTATCTTTATAAAAAAAGCAAATAATAAGAATATTTTATACTTCATAATATATCTGTCATCTTCATACCTACTTATCGGTACAAAAAATAATTAAAATCATTATATGATGCGATTTTAGCACATTTAGGTCTTTTATACTTTTGTATGATATAAAACAACCGCAAAGCTACTTCGGTGCACAAAAAGGAGTTTAGCTTAAACGGATTATAATTTAGTCAATTCGGATTATTATGCCTGATCTTTTTTCTGCAAGTTCAAGCGTGCAATTTATTGGCACTGATTTATATAACAAAGAAGAATTATCAGGTGCCGGAGAATTAGTATCGGAAAGATACTCTTTGGAAAGTGAACTTTTCAAGTCTTATTATCAGTGTATTACCACACCTCAATATCAGTTATTTAATACGGAAACAAATAGCAAGAGAGATATAACTCTAATCTCATCCGGTCCACAAAATATTCCTCTAAGTTTAAATATTAATCTGGGAGGAGATTTTGATTACTGTTACCCACAAATTAATAATAGAAAAGAACCTTGGAAAGGGAACACCTTGAATTTATATTCATCGCGTGAAATGGTAAGTCAATCTTTTTTTCATCGAAATGAGAAGACAAGACAGTTTGCGATTGTATTTTCGTATGATTACTTAACGAAATTATCTAATCAGACTCCACAGTTGTTTTACTCTGTTTTGAATGATTACGAAAATAAGAAGACTGATAAAATGTTTGATAACAACTTGTCATGCAGCCCTCGTATAATAATGCTTACTCAGGAGATTATTAATACTGATTCTAAAGATCCTTTATTCTCAATTTTATTAGAATCTAAAATCCTCGAAATATTATACCTTTCTTTAAGTAAAGATCTCGGAGAGATTAACAAACTGTATTTTCATGAAAAAGAGAAAATTATAGAAGCTCGTAATATTCTTTACAATCTCTATCAGAATCCACCTAGTATTTGTCGTTTGGCGTCAATGATTGGCTCGAATGAATTTAAGCTTAAACAAGGATTCAGATTATTATACAATAATACTGTCTATGGTGTATTATCAGAATACCGGATGCAAAAAGCAAAGCAATATTTATTGGATACACAAATGCCTGTTTCGGAGATTGCTTTGCAAATTGGATTTGAACACCAAAGCAGCTTTTGCAAAGCTTTTAAACGTCAGTTTTTAATGACACCCGTTGAATATAGGAACAGCAGATAAAAGAGAAGAAATTAATAGAAATTGGAGTAAGACAAGGTTTATTTTTTATCTTTACAAAAGATAAGTTGCTCTTTAAAATCGTGAGGAAATTAAGCGGATCTAAGAACCAAGTTGGTTTCTAAATCGTTACCTATCGAGAAACTAATAGTGCGTAATCTATTGATTAATAGCTGATAAAAGTTTTCTCTATGTCTTGCTACGTGGAATGTTAAATTCTTCTCTATTTCACATAAATCACCTATCTCCTTCAAGTAACTATTCATTTTTTGATTCGTGAGAAGAGGTAAAACCTTACAGTCAGGCTGCTGATTACGATATTTCTCAATTATCTCCAAAGGAATACTCATCAAAGGAACTGTTACAGGTGTATCTGTTTTTTTTCTTTTTGTTATAATCCAAAGATTACCGTCAACTCCTTTCTTTATATTATCATAGGTCAGATTCCTGGCATCAATATAAGCAAGTCCCGTATAGCAAGAAAAAATGAAAATATCGCGTACTTTGATTAACCGATCGATTGCTAATTCTTTCTGTTTTATTTTCTGTAATTCTTCTTCTGTTAAATACCCTCTGTCTACTTTCTTTATACGAATTTTGTAATTCGCAAATGGATCATGTTGCATCCAACCATTATTTCGGGCAATAATTATTATTCGCTTGAAAAATTGAATAAATTTCGCTGTAGTATTTGCGTTACAGTTACATTCAGTTCTTAAATAGTTTTCAAAATCTACGATGAACTGATATTTAATCTCTTTCACATTAACATCCGAAATACTGTATTTATGCCTCATAAAATCAGAAAGTCTAGTATAAGTGACTTTATACTTTTGTAAGGTCGCCTTGGTTTTATTAATTCCAAGTAAGGATTCTACATCTTTATTATGCTGATTGAACAACTCCAACAACATTGTATTATCTGTAGATATTCCCAAGTAAGCATTCTTCAGTTTTTCCGCAGATACGAAATTATCTCTTTCAAAAATATCCCTGTACATATTGTGAAGGCTTGTCTTACAAGAATCCAGAATACGGTTAATATTCATGGCTTCCCTTGTTTTACCACTGGCTTGGCTAGCATTAGCATCCCACATATCGACATGAATATCGGTATGAATATTAAAACTTACAGATTCTCCAGAGATCGTTACCCTACAGAAAATAGGGGTGAACGAATTTTTCTTCATTTTATCCTTTCTCAGATAAAAGATGATTTTAAAAGTACTTTTCGCAGCTTTCATAACTCCTCATTTTTAATCGTCAAAATTAATTTACACTATTAATAATTAGTAATTTACACACTTCTATGTTCGTCCAAAACAGTGCCAATACTGGACAAAATATAGGGTGAACGAATTTAAATTTAGGGGTGAACACTTTAGGAATAAGTCCTTGTCTGAAAGTGTCTATTTTATGTCGTCTAATGGAAAAGTATAGACATAAAAAAATCCTACAATCTGTTGATATTGTAGGATTTATCTCTTTTTTATCGCCTTTTGGCTTTAATCTCCGCGGAGAGAGAGGAGGGTGAACATCCTTCCTACAATCGTTTACCAATCTATATTTCAAGTATATTAAGATCTCTTGGGTGAACACTTTGGGATCAAGAAAAAGTCTTCTATTTTCTGACTTTTGTCTGTCTTTTTCTGTGCATAAATTTCTACTTCAAATATAAACATTTTTCAATAAAAACATTTAATATACCATGATTTATCAATATAAGTAAAAAGACTATAACCAAGATTTCTTATGATTAAAGTATGAAAATTGTTTTTTAGCAATAGATTTTCTTTCAGTTTTGTTTAATATTTGAAATGTTAATAAGTAAACTAATTCAATATGATTTCTTGTAATATTCAGATAGAAAATATAATATAGTCGGATTAACCACTCAATTGCCTCAAAATGTAACTTTCTATATTAAACTAGGATTTCAAACACTAGATGAGGGTGAAGTTAAGTATCAACAAAATAGTTATTATAACTATAATATGAAGTTCGATTTATAACGAATTTAGTATCCCATTAATTTATAATATTCTAACACAAAAGTCCCCACAAATAAATAATTTGTAGGGACTTTTCGATTGTAAAACATTTAGCCTTTTATCATTATTAATAGCATATTTGTGAGCTTGCAGGCATTGGTTACCGATATTCGGGTGTAGTTTGTATTTACGACTGGACTGTCTTTTTTCAACTCTATCGAAACACATGTAACAGATGTTACCAAATAGAGAAAAGCTCAATTTGTCAAATTACGAAAAGAATCTTGATAATTATATAAACGAAGAGAGTGCTCGTATGAGACACTCTCTTTGTCATCAAGTAAAAAATGAGTAGTGTATTGAATTTATTGATTTATAGGATTCTGTATTACTTCAATCAAATTATTTTGATTAATTAATTCAGAAGCTATGCTTTTAATATCATTAATTGACAATTCTTCTAATGTCTTTTTAAATGCAGAATAACTATCATCGTCATAAAATCCAAGACTTGATATAGTCGAAAACCAATAAGAATTTGTACGAATATCTTCGTCAAACTGTTTTAGCATATATGCTCTTACTTTCGAAAAATCATCCTTTTCCAGACCATTTTCCGCAATAGCTTCTATACCTTTGTGGATAAGACCGGTAAGCCTCTTCACCAGTTCTGGATTTGTATCAAATGTCATTGTGATGGCTGATTCATTCTTAGGTATACGATTTACATAAGCACTAACACCTACGCCATATGTTCCACCTTCATCTTCTCTTATTGTTCTCACATAAACAATATCTAGAATTTGATTGAGGACACTCATCGCAATTTGGTTTTTCAGATTGTAATCAGTATTACCTGAGTAATTGATGAAAACTTTAGATTTGGGATTCATCATTTGCTCTTCATAAGTCACCTCATACTTCCCTGTTCTAGTACCAATATTCACTTTATTATACATAGCATCTTTATTACCTGATGGTAGTGAAGCCAAATAAGTTTCAACTAGTGGTTTTAGCACTTTAAGGTCAATATTTCCTGTAAAACTAAAGGTAAAAGAACCTGGACTAGCAAACAACATTGTATACAACTCTATTATTTTTTCATAGTTAAGAGACTTAATATCTGATGTCGTTATATTCTGCATTCTAGGATTATTTCCATACTTAGAATATGTTACTTGTTGTTGAAATCCAAAAGCCGGATCTTGTTCTAGATTTGTAAAGCGATCAATCAACATCTTCTGAAAATTGGAAAAGACATCATAATCTGCTCTAGGTTTAGTGAAATATAAATAATTAAGTTGAAGTAAAGTCTCAATATCTTTGACCGAACTACTGCCCGAGGTTCCCTGAGTCCAATTACCAATTGATACATTCAAATTTGCATTTTTTCCTGCTAAAACTTTTTTCAAATCGCTTGAACTAAAATCACCTATACCACCCCAAATAGGAACAAACTGGATAAAAGCAGCCTCTAAACTTTCATTGTCTTCCGTCCAAGAGCGTCCTCCATATCCTATCGAACCCATTAATATTTCATCTTTTTTGAATTCAGTTGGCTTCAATAGTACTTTCATCCCATTAGATAATTCCCAAGTTGTCACGCCTAAAATTTTATCGTGTTTTTCAGATATCACTTTACCTTTCAATGGTTTATTTCCCATCAAGTTATCAGCAACCTCTTTTTCAACATAAGGCTCTATAGCCTTTGTCTGTACTAGTGCAAATACATTCCTCAGATCATTTTCAGAAGGAAGAGAGTATCCCTCTTTCTCGGGACCTGTAACAGTCACAATATTATTGTCAGAGATCAATAACTGAGCAAGTTTCGCATTCACAGCTTCAGTATCTATTGCAGGTAATATTCTCTGGATCATTTCATATTCGTACTCTATACCAGGAGTCGCTTCTCCTTCAAGAAAACTTCTGACATATTCGTCGATATAAGCATCATTTGATTGTGTCAATCTATTATTATATGCAGCCAATCACGTTGGGTGGTAGAACGTACTTTTGGGAGTATTAAAAAATGGTTTGGTAGATCTACTCCTCGATATATGGGTTTAGACAAGACTCACACTCAGCATGTACTACAAGCTATTTGCTACAATTTGAAGCGATCCTCTGGGATAATTGTGTCCAATTCTATCAAATAAGGGAAAAAACCTTCAAGAGGATGTTCTAACGTTTGTGAGACAAAAAAAAACGACCTAAAATGAGAATTTTAACCAAAAAGAGAAGTAAAGAGAAACTTGAGTAGTTACGCAAAGTTCTCATATCGAATTATTGAGTGCTTACATTTTGTTCTTACGTTAAATATGCCATCTTTTTTATTGTGTCGTATCCTCAAAAATAATTTTTAGCAGGCCAGAGCTTTCGCATTTATGATTAAACCGAGGAGAGATACCTCAATTAAAACAAATATTAATTTAATAAAAATAATACTTCATCTCATATTGACGAGTAAAATTCACTAAACCTAAAGCTTCAAAAAATGAGCATAAATCCTTATTTTTAGCATTTATGTTGATGGCTGAAATATCATCTCCATAGCGTTGCACAACATGATTAAGTAAGGATTTAGCAATGCCTTTACGACGAAAATCCTCATGCACATACAAATAATGAATGCGTTTGACAGAAGGATTTAAAACCAAGCAGCCTACACATTTTCCGTTAATAAAAGTTCCCAAATATATGTTGCTATCATTTATTAAAGCAACTTCATTTTGCCACGCAAAATCCGACACAACCAACGCGTCAGGAAGCGTTTCAATTGAAGTAATAATATCAACAACGACATTATTGGTAGTCGTTGTAGTTATTCCTTTGTAGCAATTTAACAGGTGGCTCTCCTTAAATCCAATTTTCAAATAAGTAGCAATGGCAGGCAAGTTATTTTCCAAAACTTCCAATTGTATCGTGTCAATTTGTGCTTTCTTTAAAGAAGGTACAATAAATTCATACATCCTTTTGGTCAAAGCTTTACCACGATAATCGGGTACAACACCGGTTCCCATATTATAAACACGTCGAGTACCTTTATGTTCTCGAAATCCATGCAAAATAAAGCCAACGAACTTATCTCCCTCAAATGCCCCAACAGAAAGATTAGCATCGTACAACTCCGTAGACAATTTAAGAGACAACTGGTTTTCTGTCAATTGCATCGGTATCCGATAATCTTTAAATGCAGCATTGAAAACCTTGGTCAAACAAGCTAAATCAACCTTGTGCAATGTTTTGAAAGTCATTATATCCAGTCCAGTTTTTCTTTCCTTAAATCACTGTCAGCATCGCCTGTATTGAGTGTAGAGGCAGGCTCAAAAAGCATCACTTCCACCTCCTCGTCTGCTACAGGTTTATGCTCCACACCACGAGGGACAACCAGCATTTCGCCAGCATGTAGGGTTTCAGTTTTGTCCCGAAATTCTATTTTCAACACACCTTTTACCACATAAAACAACTCATCCTCATCATCGTGTTGATGCCATACAAATTCACCTTTAAACTTTGCCAGTTTCACAAATTGACCATTCAGTTCGCCCACTATTTTCGGAGACCAAAACTCATTAAAAAGTGAAAATTTTTCTGCTATATTTATTGTACTCATTTTTTATTATTTTTAGTTTGAATGGGCTCCAAGAGCAGGCTTTCCGCTATTACTATGGCTTGTTGAGTTAAGTTCGGAGCATCCGTTACGAAATTTTTCTATCCCCATTATCGGTGCGTTTATCACAATTTATCCATCAAATTTATATCAATCCCAACTCTTTTAATTTCTTAAATGCGGCTAAAGCTCCTGGCACTTGAACAGGTTCTTTTTTATACGTTTCATAATCAAAATAATGCACCGCCTCTATTTCATTACTGGGCTTTGTTTTTTCCGTTAAGTCATAAATAAAACAATCTTGCTCCATCATTTTTGGTGGATTTTGTCCGTAAGCCTGAGCCGTGATATGGTAGAGATATTTCAATTTTTCTGGATTTAGATCCACATTTAGTTCCTCTTTTATTTCTCTCAACAAAGCTTCCTTAGAGGTTTCGCCTTCGTCTAATTTTCCTCCAGGCAAATACCACGCTTGTTTGTTTTTACTGAACGCCAACAGCAATTTATTGTCTTTTATTGCGATCAATCCAGCCGTATATAATTTTTCCATCTACATTTATCCTCTTTATTAAAAGGCTATTTTTTATTCATTTTCTGAAGGGTGGACTCAATTTTTTCTAACCTCTTTTTTACTTTTTCCGCAGATGCGTCTAAGGTATATCCTTCGTCTAACAATTCTTTGATGAGCAACATCTTCTTGATGTTGTAATAATTATAGCGTCTATTTTTACCTTCTTGTGATACGCTTTGTATAATATTTTTTTCTTCCCAATATCGGATTTGACGAATTGGGATTTCTGTTATCTCAGATACTTCACCAATTCCTACAATCAGTTTCTCTAAAAAACCAAAATCTTGATCTAATAACTCGTTTGACATTTTTTTTGGAGATTATTTACAATTATTGTTGCAAATATAAATATAAATTCTCTACATTTGCAATGTAGATTATCTACAATTTAAGCACTTTAATTGCATGAAATGTTGTTTTTGTAAAAAAGAGATTAGGGAAATGACAAGAAGGTTAATCCATAAAATATTCCACACGCTATTTGTAGTACTTCCTATGAGTGGTATTCTAACATTTGTAGCAGTAATGAAAAATTTTGGTTGGAAAAAAGGATGGGCTTATCAGTTTTTAGAGTCGTGGATATATCTATTCCCAATTGGATATTTGATGGCATTTTTGATCATACCAACCGCAACATTTTTTGTCAACAAGATTTTTAAATGATAAGTTTTAACTAAAAAATAAGAAAAATGAAATTATATTTTAACGACCAAGCATTCTCATTCGAACTGTTGAGAGCAGTAACATATGCTGGCTACCAAGGAGCTAGTATTGGAGAAGCTTTGGCCACTGCCGAGCGTATAAAAGAAGGGGATTTTAATAGTTGGTTTGAAGAGTGGGAGAAAACTGCCGAACGTGTAGAAAGAATTGGAGATGCTTGCTTAAAGGGAAAGCATAAAGAGAGTGCGAGAGAAGCATATTTACGAGCTCACAATTACTACAGAACAGGCGAATTTTTCTTGGACGGAACAGATCCTCGTCGTACAGAAAGTTTTGACAAAAGTGTAAAAACTTTCGAGAAAGCAATGGAACTTCACGAAACGCATTTTGAAATTGTAGAAATCCTATATCAAGACACCTATTTGAAAGGTTACTTTTATGGCGTTCCAAATTATAATGCACAAAAGCCTTTGCCTACATTGCTTTTTATTGGTGGTTACGACTCTACCTTACAAGAATTGTATTTTTGTGGAGCTGCTCCTGCGATAAAAAGAGGATACAATTGTTTGATTTTTGAACTTCCTGGACAAGGTGAAGCCCTTCGTAAACAAAACCTAAAAATGCGTTACGACACAGAAGTTCCTGTAGGTGCGGCTTTGGATTATCTTGAAAAAAGAAACGATGTGGACTATGATAAAGTGGCATTGTTGGGAATGAGTTTAGGTGGCTATTTTGCTCCTCGTGCAGCAGCTTTTGATACAAGAATTAAAGCAGTAATTGCATTCAACGTATTTTATGACACTTACGAATCTACGCTTAACCAAAATCCGCAACTGAAAGCCGTCATGGAATTACCCAACGAACAAAAAGAAGCCGTGCTAGCAAAAGCAGAAGAGAATAATTCTAACCTAAGATGGTTATTGAATAATGGTAAATGGGTGTACGGTTTAACGCACCGTTACGAAGTTTTTGATGAAATGAAACGTACTACTTTGCGAGGTATTTCCGAAAAAATACAATGTCCGATATTGCTCACTATGGGAGAAGCAGATCATTTTGTGTCAGAAAATCAGTTGGAGGAACTTGTTAATTCCATTCAAGCCCCGAAAACCATTCGTGTATTTACAAAAGAAGAAGGAGCAGAAGAACATTGCCAAGAAGGTAATCACGATCTTTTTCATCAAGTTATGTTTGATTGGTTAGACGATGTTTTTAGCTACTATAATAGTATCAATCTATTTTATGATACATAATTATATTAAACATTCTACTTATTTAGATTCAGTTCTTTTATATATAATTATAATCATTGAGTTATTTCAGGAGAAAGTAGAATTTAAAGTATAATAATATCAAGATAATAGTGGTTGAGAAATAATACTCTGTTATATCTTCTCTCAAATTAAATAATTAACAAGGGTAGAGAAAAATATTTTTCTCTACCCTTGTTAATTTCATTGTATATAAAAAGAACTATCAAATTCGCAGAATTATTCATTTACGCTCCCCAATACTTCAACCTCGGCAATCTGAGGAGTTATAATATTGTCGGTAAATCGAAGTCTAACAAATCGTCCTTTTGTATTATTGGGAACTGCTATATGCTTTTCTTTTTCATTTTTCTTATTTATTGAATTATCGTAGATTTTCAGCCAATCAATCTTATCATTCGATACTTCAACTACATATTTGTATGCTAGTGATTGAGGAAACCATATCTTTATTCCGGTTATGGACAATCCTCTCTCTGTATCTAAAACCCAATAAGGAGAAGAGTCATTACTAGCAGCTTCCCACCATGTATTCTTATCTCCATCTGTTGCTTTGCCCCCCGTGTTATTTATGGAAGATGAACTTGGAAAAGTAGGGTTGTTTCGTCCAAAAGTTTGGATAATATTGGGTTGACCTTCTTTTGTGAAGCGTTTGTATACTCTGTCTAGGGTCTTAGGTGTCACTCCTTCGACATAAGGAGTGTTCCCCACAAAATTAATCTTAATATCGGTAGATGGTAAACCTTCAGAAGTCGCTCTTATTACAGTTTCGCCAGCATAATAAGAGCGAAACTCAATTGCGGCTAAACCATCCAGTATCCGTATATCACTATCACGGCTAAATGTAATCGATGAACCCGTAGGGAATTCTCCAGGACCAAATATGACATCCAATGTTACATAGGGAGAATTACTGATATGTTTCCCCATCTCATCTTGTATTGTAATAGTAAGCATTACATCATCAGTTCCATCGGTTTGTACGTTTTTCATTTTATCAGCTTGTACCACGATCTGAGCAGGTTTCCCCTCCATAGGCCATTCAGGAGGAGCTATACCCATATATTCATTGCGATACCAATACCATGCCCGTTTAGGAATACGGAAATAATCGACAATGCCCATTTTCCCCAATGCACTTCCTGCTATACTACCGTGATCAAATGCACACCACACTGCTTGTCCGCTGCGCCAAGGATAACCTTTATAAGAATCATTTTTAGCAAGGTCACCCCATCCTGGATCATATTCTCCAGGACGTTCAGCTGTTACGCTTCCATATTCAGAAACCATATTCGGGATACCTGGATTTTGGAAATCGGGTAGAACTCCTCCATCTCCATTATAGCCTGCAATATCCCCTAATTTGTCTATACGGTCGTTACTTAATGGGCGCTGAGCTCCACCAATTGCGGCAGGGCGTGTTGGGTCAAGCTGGTGCGAAAGTTCTACAGATTCCCGTAATAGTTTTTTCATATTATCTAATGTTTTGGAAGCTGTAAAAAATGGTTCATTACACATACTCCATACAATAATAGACGGATGATTGCGATGTATCCTGATCAGTTCGGTCAATTGTTGTTTTGCACTTGCATTAAAATCGGCTTCGTCTTCTTCAAAGATCGGATAAGCACTTGCATTCCAATATCCGTCTGAATCAGAAAAACCACCTGTCCCCCATATCGCATTCTCTGACCAGAAAAGTAGACCTATCTCATCACATGCTCTCGAAAAAGCCGGATCGTGGGGATAGTGTGAACCTCTAATAAGATTGAAACCGGCATCTTTTACCATTTGGACATCTCGCCGAATCCCGGCATCTGTTACCGCATCGCCCCATCCTGCATGGTCTTGGTGGACATTAGCTCCTTTAAGATATACATGCTCTCCATTCAGAAAGAACCCCTTGTCATTAGTCCATTCAAACCAACGGATTCCAAACGTAGTATTATAATTATCCACCAGTTTCTTACCATCATATACTTCGGTAACAATCTCATATAACTTTGGAGAATTAAAATGCCACAGTAGAGGATTCTTTATTACTGTGGAAGTTTGATCAAAAATATAGCTTTGTCCTGATAAAACTTGCTGTTTTGACTTAATTGTTGAGACTATCTTGCCACTAGGATCGTATATTCTAGATATTAACTCAATATTCTTCGTTTTTATTTCTTGGTTCTTAATCTCGGTTTTTATATTTACAATTGCTTGTTCTTTCGACACTTCAGGGGTTGTAACAAATGTTCCATACCATGCTATATGTACAGGATTCGTAACATGTAGAAAAACATCACGGTAAATACCTCCCGAAAAAGCATGCTCGCCCGCACGTGGAGCCAGACCTGCATTCCATAAATTATTTACTCTTACTGCAACTTTATTATCTCCTTCTTTGATGTAATCAGTTATGTCGAATATAAACCCAGTATATCCGCCTTTATGTTGGCCAACTTTCTTGCCATTAATAAATAACTCTGTCACTTGGAAAGCCCCCTCAAATTCAATTGAAATTTTTTTTCCAATATAATTGGGGGGAATATTTAAGGTTTTTCGGTACCAACCATATCCTACATAGAAGTCTTTTGACATGAAATAAGGAATACTAAATGAATGGGGTAATCCAATATCCTCCCATTCAGAATCGTCATAAGTCGAATCTTTTGCTTCACCGTAATCACCTAGTTTGAATTTCCATTCCCGATTCAAATTAATTTTTTGTCGGACTTCTGTAGCAGATAAATAATTACTGATAAAAATGACAAACGCTAGAAAAGTAATCAGTTTCTTCATTTTTTATTTTTTATTTTGAAATTGTTTCAATTATTTATTATCAGAAAAAGAGATACTGTATATTTCTCTTTCTTTTGTTTCAAAAGAGAAAAATCCTGCTTTATCTTTTTTGATTTTTATAGACCTCCCTTTTTGATCTACAACTTTATTTATTTTCAGGTCAGAATATAAGCTACATTTATTTCCTGATCCGGAATATATAGTACATACTATAGGTTTACTATCTTCCCAGTTTATGTTGACAGTGAAATTTCCTTCGGCTTTTAGTCCTTTTATACTTCCTTTTGTCCATGCCGAAGGTAAAGCCGGCAGAATATGAATAAAACCTAAATTACTTTGAAGAAGCATTTCTGCAATTCCTGCTGTTGCTCCAAAATTTCCATCAATCTGAAATGGGGGGTGTGAATCAAAGAGATTATCATATACTCCTCCTTTATCATTATCCATACTGATAACAGTAAGGGTAGAACGATGTAATGCTGCTTTTAGCAGTTTATACGCATGATCACCATCAAATAAACGTGCCCAGCATGCTATTTTCCAAGCCCGACTCCAACCGGTTCCTTCATCACCTCTTGACTCTAATGAAATTTTTGCTGCATCAGCATAGGTTTTATTCAGATGATATGAGATCTGATTACCTGGATAAAGAGCCATCAAATGTGAAAGATGTCGGTGATCATTCCCTTTTATGTCAGGTTGAATTTTCCATTCACGAATCTGCCCCCAATCTCCAATCTCAATCCCGTTGTCCAACTTTGCAAATTTTATCTTCAATGTATTTACAAATTCTGGATCAGCGTTTATTATTTGGGATGCTTTCAGTGTCTGATTAAACAATTCCCAAATGAGTTGTTGGGCATAGGCTACTCCATCTTCCCAGTCTCCTTGTTCTGGAGACCATTCATCGGGTGCTACCAATTTACCATTAGTATCTTCTTTTAATCGGTCGAACCAAAATTCACATGCACTTTTCATCACAGGAAATGCTGTCTTTTCCAAATATTCAACATCATTCGAATAAGCATAATGCTGCCAAAGGTGCATACAATACCATGCGTTAGCCGGACGGTTAGCATTCCAGTCTGTATGTCCGAAAATAGTGCTCTGTGTATTCAAAGTCCATCCTCGAGCACCTATATTTTCAGCTAATTGTCTCCATGAACCTCCTTCTCTTAACGCTTCTGTTTTTATATAATTAATAAAAGGCAAATGGCATTCTGAAAGATTAGTACTTTCTGCAGGCCAGTAATTCATTTGGATATTGATATTGGTATGTATATCACACTCCCAAGGGGGCATATTATCATTGTTCCAAATGCCTTGTAGATTATTTGGTAAATCCATACCTCTGGAGGAACTCAACATGAGATAACGACCATACTGAAAATAAAGTGCATCTAGGTAAATACTTTCTTTATGCTTTCGTATTAACTCATCAGTAGGAATGTCAGGCGTCGTTGCACCTAAGTCTAGTTGCACCCGGTCAAAAAGAAGCTGATAGTCTTTTAGGTGTCTTTCTTTCAATAAAGCATATGTTTTAGATGACGCAGAACTTATTCTATCGAACAGCCTTTTCTGCAATTGATTCTCTGTTTCTCCAATATAGTTACTTGAATATAAATCGTAATTAGTGTCTGCTGTCAGTAATATGGTCACGGCATCAGCATTTTCAACTAAAATTTCATCTTGAGTCGAAGTTAATTGACCCGATTCGTTAATTACTTTGACTTGGGCATTATACGAAATCAAATTGAGTTTACCCTTTATTGTGAATATGTTCTCTTTAACTTGATTTTCGCCAGTATGATGTGCATCTTTTAGATTAACTGAAAATGATATCTTACCTTTATTTCCAGGTGAGCTTATCCGCATGACTATTGCGCTGTCGGGGTTGCTTACAAAATACTCACGTAAATATGAAACCCCGTTCACTTTGTATGTCACAGTCCCGATGGCATCATTTAAAGAAAGTATACGTTTATAATCGGTATAATTTCTATGCGAAGGAAAATCGAGATACAGATCTCCGAAGTTTTGATATGCTCCTCTGACCTTTGGACTTCCTTGCCACAATGATTTTTCATTGAATTGCAAATGTTCGGTTTCAACTCCTCCGAAAAACATTCCGCCCAGTTCTCCATTACCAATAGGGAGGGCTGAAGTCATCCATTCGACAGCTGGTTTGTCGTACCATAACTTGAGATCTTTTTGTCCAAAAACAGTAATTGAAAGAAAAGAAAAAAGAATAAAAGCCTTTAGTTTTTTGATCATGATATTTATATAAATTGACTTTTGTGATTATAAATAGTTAATCTGTAATTCATTATTAAAATAACAGTTTTTATATTGTATGAAATACTAAAACTGTTATTTGGTATAGTATTTTATTTTTTAACCAATTAGATGACTTAGTATACATTAGAACTATTTATATTATTAACAAATATTATGTTGAGCTGAGTAGTAAAAAAATATCATTGAAATACTAATATACTTTAAAATAAAAGAGCATTATAACTAATAACCCCTAAAAAATACGCAAACCTTTGCGTTACTACTTCACCAGAAAGTTGATTTTAGGTTCTTTAGTAAATCTTTATTTTAATAATAAAGATTTACTAAAGAATTGTATTTTAATTTTTATTTTGAATAAATATCAAAAATTACTACACAAAGGATAGTTTACCATAAACTCAGATTAAAAGTTTACCTTGATAATATGAATTTTGGACAAAGTATTTATTTTATGATTTAAAAAATAATAATCACCCTCGCTATTTTATATTTAATCAAGGGTGACTGTTTAATCAATCTTTTAATACATCTCAGCTCTTTTAGAAAAAAGAGCTAAAACCATGAATAGCTTATAATATATCACTTAAAGACCAACACTAACTTATACATTAATACTTTATGAGAAGCATTAAGTAAAACAAATATGCCATATAACAACATTAACAATCTGAATTTTGATCTGATTTAAGTATATCATTGCAATCTAAAGTATCTTGATTAATTGGATGTAATCTCCGCTCAGGCCATTTCATATTAATTACAACATCTCCATTGGGTTGATTTATTGACACATTCTGCATTGCATCCTGTCAATAAGAGTCTTCATATCAAGATAAATCTAATGATCGTATTCCTTCTTCAGCTAGACCTTAAATCATTTCAAATCTACTGGATTTATTTTATCCATATCCCCATAGTCAAGATTTTCTCCTGCCATCCCCCAGATAAACATATAGTTAGAAGTCCCTGCTCCAGAGTGGATAGACCATTCGGGAGAGAGCACCGCTTGTTCGTTATGTAACCAGATATGACGAGTCTCTTGTGGTTCTCCCAAAAAGTGGCATACAGCCTGATCGGTAGGAACTTGAAAATAGAAATAAGCTTCCATTCGTCTATCGTGCGTGTGTGCAGGCATTGTATTCCAGACACTACCGGACGCAAGCTCAGTCAATCCCATTTGTAGTTGACATATTTGTACTGTTTCTTTAACGATCAACTGATTGATTGTCCGTGCATTTGAATCTTCCATAGATCCTGCTTTGATCACATTGGCTTCCTTCATTGTTATTAGTTTTGTAGGATATGAAGTATGCGCGGGAGCCGAATTGATATAAAACTTGGCCGGTTCCGAAGAGTTGTTCGACGAAAAGATTACCTCATGGTCTCCACTACCAACATAGAGTGCCTCTTTGAACTTGAGTGTATATTCTTTATCACCAACTTTCACTTTTCCTGTTCCACCCACATTGATGATTCCCAGCTCTCTTCTGTGAAGAAAATTAGGTGCTTTCAATGGATCAATGGTCTCTAACTTTACCGATTTGCTTACAGGAAATGCTCCTCCTACAATAAAGCGGTCGTACATCGTATATACCAAATTGATTTGATCTTTTTCAAAGACTTTCTCCATCAAAAAATCTTTTCTCAGACGTTCTGTTTCGTAGCTTTTAAAATCAGTGGGATTAGTCGCATACCGCACTTCATATTTTACATCTTGTGCAGATAATTGTAATACTGTTGTCATTGCAATGGCTAGTGCCAATAATACTTTTTTCATTTCTGATTTTGTTTATTGTTAAATGTTTGATTCTTGTTTTGATTGCTTTACTATTCTCATTCTATTCCAGATCATCAATGCCAAAGTACCTAAGCCTAGCACAATAGGTCCTATGATCTTGATGCTGGCAGTCAGATGATAGATGCCCCATGCTAACGGACTGGATGCAAAGTCAAGTGCTGCTGCCTCCGAAAAGCCATCAGGGATTCTTACAGCTGCATCTTGTGTGCGAGCATATACATCCTGAGCAGCAAGAGTGAAGTAAGGAGCCAAGTTTGTTACCAGATATACACCTCCAATTAGAATGATAAGTCCTATCAAAAATGTTTTAAATACATTTCCTTTGGTTATAGGAAGGATCAATGGGAAGTAGTAAAATATACCTGCCAAAGAAGCCAGCGGCAAAAATTCATTACCCGGAAGAACGACAGATAGTAGCAACACTACCGGAATAAGCAACAGAGAAACAACGAGCGTAGCCGGATGCCCTAAGACCAAAGCAGGGCTCATTCCTATATATAAGCCCGCACTTTTCTTAAATTTCTTGCCAATCATTTCCTTCGTTGCTTCTGCTATTGGTTTAAGTCCTTCTATGAACAGACTAGTAATTCTTGGGATGAGTTCCATCACAGCACCCATCTGTACGCCCAACATCAATACTTTGGGAAGCTCATACTGAGCAAGAATACCTATCCCAGCACCTACGATTACCCCTAAAAAGAGAGGTTCGCCCAACAATCCGAATTTCTTTTTCAGTCCTTCAGCATCGATATTAATTTTATTGATACCCGGAATCAAGTCCAATGCTTTGTTTAGCACCAAAGCAATCGGAGCAAAACCTGTAGTAAAAGGCTGCGGAACAGATATACCTTCCATATTCTCATAGAATTTTTGGAATCGTGGAGCCATCCAATCCGCTACAATAAGAGTGATGATGTAGCAAATAACGGCTGCGAAGAATCCCCAGAATATACTGTCCGTAGTATAATAAGCCAATGCTCCGATGAAGGCAAAATGCCAATAGTTCCAAAGGTCTATATTAACGGTTTTAGTCGTTTTAGTTATCAGCATCAGCAAATTGACACCCAAGCACACTGGAATAACAAATGCTCCTACAGAAGTATTATACGCAATACTAGCTGCGGCAGGCCATCCCATATCGAATACCTTGAGTTGGAGGTCATAAATCTCAACCATTTTATTCAAAGCAGGCCCAAGAGCGCTAGTCAGCAAAGCCGTAATAATGGACAGTCCTATAAAACCGACACCAACCAACAAGCCGCTTTTTACCGCTTTGCCGGGTTTGATACCGATACATATACCCAAAATAGTAAATAATATAGGCATCATAACAGGAGCTCCCAAACCTATTATATAGCTAAAAGCTGATTCGAGAGCTAAAGAGAATGATTCAATCATAGATCTTCATATTTTAATTATTTTATATCATTGAGTTTTTATCTTGTCTACAATAAGAAAAGCATCTTTACATAATTGAGTAATTTGCTTCCAATCTTCTTGTGCAATAGCTTCTTTGGGAAAGAGATTGGAACCCATCCCGACACAAGTAACACCTGCCTGAAACCATTTGCTCAAATTCTCTTCTGTGGGAGCTACTCCTCCTGTTACCATCATATTGGTCCAAGGCATTGGAGCTTTCACTCCTTTTACAAAAGACGAACCAACGACATCACCTGGAAATACTTTCACTACTTCTGCACCTAGTTCTTGAGCTAAGCCCACTTCCGATACCGTGCCACATCCAGGAATATAAGCTACCTGACGGCGATTACAAACCTTAAAAATGTCAGGATTAAGCAAAGGACCAACAATAAAATTGGCTCCTAACTGCATATAAAGCGATGCTGTGGGAGCATCGACAATAGAACCAATACCCATTATCATATCGGGACATTCTTTGGAGACCCACTTATTCAGCTCGCCAAATATCTCATGGGCAAAATCGCCCCTATTGGTAAACTCAAAGGCTCTGACTCCACCTTCGTAACAGGCTTTGACGATCTGTTTAGCAACTTCTATATCTTTGTGATAGAAAACCGGAATGATCGGTGCTTTCTGCATTGCAAAAAAAACTTCTATACGTGTAAACTTCGACATATCTATTAATTTTTGAGTAAAAAAAGGTCTTTGATAGATGGTTATATCTATCTGTTTCAATTATTATCTTTCTCATGTACAATTAGGCTATTAAAGCAGAAGGTTTTTACTACGAAGCACCTCCTGCTGATCTAAAACAAGCAATCCAACTTTGAATACCTAATTCAATCTTATTTATGGTTGTTTCCCTATATAAGCCAGAATACCTCCGTCTACATACAATACATGTCCGTTTACGAAGTTGGAAGCTTCTGACGCCAGAAATACAGCAGGACCTTGCAAATCCTCCGGTGTACCCCAACGGGCAGCAGGTGTCTTAGCAATGATAAACGAATCAAACGGATGGCGCGATCCGTCAGCTTGCTTCTCGCGGAGTGGAGCTGTTTGAGGCGTAGCGATATAGCCTGGACCGATACCATTACATTGGATGTTGTATTCGCCATATTCGGAACAGATATTACGAGTAAGCATTTTCAGTCCTCCTTTAGCTGCCGCATAAGCTGATACGGTTTCACGCCCCAATTCGCTCATCATCGAACAAATATTGATGATTTTACCATGTCCTTTTTTCATCATACTTGGGATAACAGCTTTAGCTACGATAAACGGACCGTTCAGATCGATATCTATTACCTGACGAAATTCGGCTGCCGACATCTCATGCATAGGCACACGTTTAATGATACCCGCATTGTTCACAAGAATATCAATAACACCCACTTCTTTTTCTATCTGGGTGACCATGGCGTTAACACCGTCTTCATTTGTCACATCACAGACATAGCCTTTGGCTTCTATATTTACTTCCTTATAAGATGCCAATCCTTTATCTACGGCTTGTTGATTTATATCGTTAAATACTATTTTTGCGCCAGCTTTGGCTAATGCCGAAGCAATAGCGAACCCGATACCATACGATGCTCCTGTTACAAGAGCGACTTTTCCTTCTAATGAAAATTGATTAAACATATTTCTTTATTTTATTTAGTTTGTTAGTTAATAATTTATCTTGATACTCGACCCGAACCATCGCCCTTCATTAGGTTTTCAACCTCTGATACTGTTACCAAATTGAAGTCGCCATAAACTGTATGTTTCAGGCATGAAGCCGCAACGGCAAACTCCAACGCTTTCTGATCATCGCTTGGATAGGTAATCAATCCATAAACTAAGCCACCCATGAACGAGTCGCCTCCTCCTACTCTATCTACGATATGAGTAATGTCATAACGTTTCGACTGATAGAGCTTATCTGAATACAAGCATCCACCCCAGGTATTATGGTTTGCATTGATAGAACCTCTCAATGTGACAATCACTTTCTTGGCACGAGGGAAACGTTTCATCATCTGGGTACATACCGATTCAAATTCGGCGGCATCAACTTCTCCGCCTGTATGCGCGACATCGAAACCTTCGGGCTTGATGCCAAAGACTTTTTCTGCATCTTCTTCATTACCTAAAATAATGTCACAGCCTTCTACCAATGCAGGCATTACCTCGCTGGCTGTTTTACCATATTTCCAAAGGTTTTTGCGATAATTAAGGTCGGTAGAAACAGTGACTCCCATCTCATTCGCTATTCTAATAGCTTCGAGACATGCGTCTGCTGCTCCCTGCGACAGGGCAGGAGTAATTCCTGTCCAATGAAACCATTGGGCATCCTTAAATATCTCACGCCAATTTATCATACCGGGTTTGATGTCAGCAATAGCTGAATTGGCACGGTCATAAACGACTTTCGAGGCGCGGGCTACTGCTCCTGTTTCCAAAAAATAAATACCTACACGGTCACCGCCTCTGAGAATATTTTTTACACCGACATTGTACTTTCGCAGGTCAGATATGCACCAATCAGCTATATCATTCTGAGGGAGACGTGTTACAAAGTCTGTTGGAATGCCATAATTAGATAGTGAGACTGCGACATTAGCTTCTCCACCCCCAAAGGTGGCATTTAGGTTGTTTGATTGAATGAATCGCTGATATCCGGGTGTTGCCAGACGCAACATGATTTCTCCGAAAGTAACTACTTTTTTCATACGTGAATAATTTCTTTATTTTATCGTTATTGTTAATGGTTGCTCCAGCTTTTGGCTGTGCTCCTGCATATATTTATCGAATGCTTCTACACTTTCAAAACCGTACTTATTCCAACCAAATCCGGTGTAATATACAATTGGTTTATTTGATGTATAAGTAGTAGAGGCTACTACATTCGGTTGTGAAGTAAGAGTAGTTGTAGCGTTACCAATTTGTGTTTTCTCACTGATAAATACATGATCTATGCCTTCCGGAATAAGAATACCCAAATAAATTTGTCCGTTTTCTTCACTTACAGGCTCCTGATATACAAAATAATTTTGCCCTTTCTGATAGAGGGTGGAATCACCTGTTTGTCTTTTAGGAAAGCCTGCCACCACTACCAGAGGCTCTGATACTGTATATTCCTGAACGATTTTTGTTAATTGGCTACCGGCATCAAGTGAAACCGTTTTGGTTTCGGCAATTTCCTGCCCATTAATTATTAAAGCAGGGTAAGTCAGTCTGAAAGTGACTCGTAATGGCCCATTGTCCAAAACTTCGAAGCTTTCAAAATTTTCATTCAGATGCAATATACTATCTGCAAAAATCGCCATATTGCCTCCTCCAAGGGTTTGACCTACGCCGTAGGGATCACAACCTTCGCCATGGTCTACGTGATAGGATGCTTCTCCTGATAAATCTTTTCTGTACCATTCATCCAAGACTAACTTATCCGTGCGTTTGTACCATAGGTCAAGTGCACTTGTCGGGGCTTGTATTTCTTTCAGTTCCTTTCCATAGAAACGAAACCCGACACGGTCGTTCTCCCAGGCAAAGTCGCCTTTGCGTTCGGGATAGTGACGACCGAAAACCTGAGATTCATAAGTCCGTAATGTATCAACGGAAATTGTATAACTTACAGTATCATTTTTTTTTACCGAGAAAAGAAAAATTAACTTACCGTCATAGGTTACCTGAGAGGGGATAATTGTTCCTGCTTGGTTCTTGACCAGGACGCTCATGCCGTCTTGTAAGATTATCCGATTCTCTAGTTCAGAAATAGGCAGTTCTACAATTTCATTTAATCTGTCAATAGCCAACGGATTTGAGACAAGGATTTTTATCGGTTTTTTCCCTATACAAGATAGCCCTGACAGCATCAATACGGTAATAAATATTGCTATTTTCATCAGAAATAACTCTATCTGTTTATCTTCTATTAAAACACCTCATTTACAGACCATTTATCTCTCCATGCAATATCGATTGAGTCACCGCTGAATTGGATTGGTAACCAGATGTAACGGGAATTTATAAGATCAGTCTTATTCCATTTGTCGAACATCGCCATATAAGCATCTTCTTTACCTTCAATCTTCAACACATGGGTACTTTGCCCATAAAAAGTTATATCGGCATCTTTGCCTGAGCAGGGATTACCCATTACTTTCCACTCACCTAACATAGAGTCGGCAACTGCATATTCCGCCTGATTAGGATCCCAAGCCGTACAGCCTGATGAGAGTATATAGTATTTATTGTTTCGTTTGAATACGGCAGGAGCCTCACGGGATTGATCTATGAAATTGCGAGTAAACTTACCTGTGGGTTTTAGATAATCATCGGTAAGCAAACTGATATACAGTGTTCTGTTTTCTTCTGAAGAATAAACGTGATATGCCTTTCCATCATCATCCTTAAATAGAGTCATATCGCGACTCATTGCATCATTTGGGCGCATTGAGCCAAGATACTCGAATTTGCCGTTAGGTGTGTCGCTGACGGCAACTCCTGCTGCTGCCTTAGCGTAGTCGTGACTATCGACATGCAACCATAGAACAAACTTTTTGGTTTGATCATTATATATAACTTTGGGACGTTCCAATACGTTTGACGGATGAAGTTCTGATAAAGTATCGGTCAAATTCGGTTCTAAAACGACACCTTCAAACTTCCAGTTGGATAAATCTTTCGATGAATAGCAAGAAACACCTCCTGCTTCGGTACGATAACATTCCCAGCTTGGTACTTTAGGATTCCAATAGGTTGAATCCCCTTTATATTCTCCATACCAATAATATGTTCCTTCATGATAAAGAATACCACTTCCATGCGCATTGATCATATTACCTTCTGTATCGAACCACTCGGCTCCTGAAACAATTAAATGTGATTCTCCCGAATTAGAAGAAGAGTTCGATGGCTTTTGCTTACAGCCCGCAATTATGCCTATAATAACTAAAGAGAATAATAGTATTTTTTTCATTTTTACATTGTTATATATTATTTAATTTAACTCTACGGAAATAGCTACCACGTCAGTCTTTTCTATAATTATCCGTCACTTTTAACCCTTCCTGCACTTTCTTATATCTGGTCAAAGCCTCGATATAATAATAATCTGCATAATTAATTGAAGCATCTATTTCGGATTTATTGGGCCAATGACCTGTCGAGTGTAGCAGGAAGGAGGGCTTTGACTCTCTGCTCTGATATCTATCGGACGAGAGTTCGATAAGCATATTAGTGGCCGCCTGTTTGTATTCTTCTGCTTTTTGAGGATTATCTTCCAGTTGTGAAAGCTCAAGCAAAGCAGAGGCTACAACCGCTGCTGCCGAAGCATCTCTAGGTGCATTGGGAATAGCAGGATCGTCAAAATCCCAAAACGGAACATATTCATCTTTAGGTAGTCTTGACAGATACAAGTCCGTTACTTTTTCTGCAAAACGAAGAAATTTCTTATCTCCTGTTTCCCGATAGACAAATGTATAACCATAGATCGCCCATGCCTGACCTCTTGCCCAAAGCGAATTGTCGGCATAGCCTTGATGCGTTAACCCTTTGATAAAATCTCCGGTTTGCGGATCATACAGTGCCACGTGATAACATCCTCCATCTTCACGGAAGTGGTATTTCATGGTTGTTTCAGCATGTGTGGTAGCGATATTGGCAAGTTCTTTATTTCCCCCATTCTTGGCTGCCCAATATAGCATTTCCAGATTGATCATATTATCCATAATCGTATTGTGAGGAGCAAATCTTCCGTTTTCAACTTCTCTGGGCCACGACAGTATTGTCCCTACTTTGGGATTAAAAAGCGTAGCTAATGTATCGGCTGCATTGAGTATGACCTGTTTGTATTTGTCATTACCGGTCAATCGATACCCATTGCCATAGCTGCAAAATATCTGAAACCCTAAATCATGATCGTACGCAGGAAGAATAGTTAACTGCCCTAATAAATCAGTATAATAAGTTGCAGCATCGGCATCGTTAGGTTTATTCGTATTTTCATAGTTATACCATAGAATTCCGGGCCAAAAGCCAATTGTCCATTCTGTTATATCCACAGGTACAAGTTTCCAATGACTGAGGCTGTCCATTATATTTCGGGGCATCATATCCCTGCCTGCAATTTCTGACAACGTTCTGTCGACTTGATTATTGGTATAAGATAATTCTTTGTCCACATTAAAAACCGGAGAATTCGTTCTTTGTGAACAAGACAAAAGAAAGAAAGCTAACGAAAAAACCGTCAGTAAGCTTTTTAGTTTCATAAATATTTATTTTTAGTTATATATTACTTATTTTGTTATTCTAAACCAGTCTATATCTATCCATGAGCGCGGAGAGTCGGGAGCCCGGTTCAATATAAACATCCCTACTTTAGCACCTATCCATTTGCCTTGACGTGCCTGAAATGACTGTCCTAAACTCTCATATTTTTTACCATCAGGGCTGTAGGCGAATGTGCACAGACCGCTGTCCATGACTTTTATTCTGAAATAGAATAGTAGATGTTCCTGTTGGGTTTGGTAATTGTATATTTCTTTTATTGATACGTTTTTTAATGCTATACGCTTTTCTTCTATTTCGGAAGTTTTCTGTTCTGCATCGACACAGCTTATTTGTTGCAATTGATAGCCTTCTTTTGTTTTAATAAGGGCTATATAAGCATAATCCCATCCCATTATTATTAGTCCGGCTTTGTCACCTTCGTTGAGTAATACAACAGTCGCTTTCATCGTTGCAGTAAACTCGGGGGCAGGTAATTTTTGCATCAACAGGTTAGGTACATCCCAGAAATTGGTGAAGTTCTCCGGATAATATTGTCCGTACATTCTATAACATCCGTCATGGGATGCAAAGCCCCATGTTTGCTTTGGATTGGCATGCCACGACCATTGAAGACCTGATTTAGACGAATTAAATTCATCGCTATCAGCAGGTGTTATTATTGGATACACTTTACCTACGTTGGGCTTTTTGTAAGTAGTAACCGGCTCGCCACAGTAGTCCTTATCATTGACTCCCATCACAGGCCAACCCTCTTTCCAGTTCACCGGTTGCAAATGCGCAATGCGACCATAGACCCCTGTGTCCTGAAAATGAAGAAACCACCATTCTCCGGTTTGAGTCTCAACCAATCCCCCTTGATGTGGACCGTTGATATCTGTATTGCCCTGCGCCAAGACCTTCTTCATCTGGTATGGACCATAAATATTTTTTGAGCGTAAAGCTATTTGCCAGCCCATCTCAACACCTCCGGCAGGAGCAAGCAGATAGTAGTAACCATCTTTCTTGTAAAACTTGCCACCCTCGGTTGTATGATTGCCATCTCTCAATCCATCGTATATCAGTGATTCTTCACTGATAACCTTTGTGCCTGTACGATCCAGCTCGCATAGAGTCATCACACTGTTCAAATTAGCACGGCTTGCGGCCCATGCATGTGTGAGATATACTTTACCGTCATCATCGAAAAGAGGACTGGGATCAATGCGTCCTTTACCCGGTAAAACAAGTATAGGTTTATCCCACTTACCTAAAACATCTTTTGTCTTGACAACATAAATACCAAAATCCGGGTCACCCCAATAGATCATGTATTCTCCATCATGATACCGTATGCAGGGCGCCCATACACCTTTGCCATGTTGTGCTTTATCAAAAAAATCAGCTGGGACAATTCCCTCTAAATTTAGATCTGTTAGAGCATAGTTTACAATTGTCCAATTTATCAGATCTCTGGAGTGGAGAATGGGTAAGCCCGGCACACAATTAAAACTGGATGCTGTCATATAATAGTCATCACCTACCCGAATAACATCCGGATCAGAGTAGTCCGCATATAAAATGGGATTCTTATATGTTCCATCACCTTGATCTGCTACCCAAACTTCCGATTCTGAAGTTTGGGCATTGGACATCAGGCAAATCGTTAAACTAAATATGAAGGATAGTTGTTTCATCGTTTTTTATATTTTATGGTGTTATCTTGCTCTTCATTTTCTTCTATAATACTTTCAAGTCCCAATAATCACGGGTATCTCAGAAGTGTTATTTAGTCGAAATGAAGAACACGCACCCGCTCCATACTCCGAAGATGTATACCCTGTTAATCTATTTTCAACACAAACGAAATTTCGTTCGGCCTGTCATTCGCAGGTAATTTTACCAACAAACCTTCCTCTGCCTGATTGAACTGAATATCGTTGTTACTGCCGAGCATTTCTACAGATTTAACTTCCTGCGGGTATAAAGGGCTTTCTTTCGATAATGATTTTATATTAATTTGCCCATCTTCAGGCCACCCCATCACATGAACATATAATACCCCAGATTTTGAGAGAAATCGAAAATCATTTGATGTAAATTTATATCGCCCTTCATTAAAACCTTGAACATGTATAGGATTAGCCGTATCAAATGTTGGTCCTTCACCATAGACTTTCCAAGGACGAGTTCCATGAATGGCTTCTTTGTTTATATCCATCCAGCGTGCAATACCCTCTAAAATGACTTCTTCTTTTTCGTCAATTGTTCCATCTCCGCGCATGGGGACACTTAGCAGTAAATTTCCATTTTTACTGACAACATCAATAAGTTGTAGAATTACATTGCTCGCAGACTTATAACGATTTCTATCATATATGCCTCGATCATAATGCCACCCACCAAGGCATGTACAGGTTTGCCAAGGCTTTTCCTGAAGCTTGTCCGGAGCCCCCTTTTCAACATCCCATACAATCGCATTTTTTTGATCTTCGTTAAGTATCTTACCAAAAACAACTACTTCATTTTTACCATTATTCTCCTTAATACTTTTATTATAGTAATGACTAACTGCTTTTAAGCCAACATCACTTACTGGCCATAAGGGTAGTGCTGTATCATCATAATATATTAAATCCGGATTATATTTATTTATCATATCAATGTTTCGGTCTAGAAAATTTTGACAATATTCTTCTGATGGAATAGATACCCCATCTGTCCAACCCCATTGTTGATGAATTCTTTTTATATCATCGCTCCCTTCACTCAACGGATGATTCTGCACATACAATTCTTGAGGGTCATAGCCTTCCCACCACTTCCCTTTTCCATCTTCTTTCGTTAATTTCCCATCGTAGGGGACACCACTTTTCTCTCCTTTTTTATCTGCGCGTTGCGTAGTTTCGTACCAGTTCCATGCATGTGCAGAATGTATACTCACTCCAAAATACATGTCATTCGCGCGAGCAGCTTTTTCCCACTCTCCTAATATATCTCTTTTTGGTCCAAGATTGACAGAGTTCCATCTTTGATATTTACTATCCCACAGATCAAAATTATCATGATGATTACCCATGGCAAAGAAATATTCAGCTCCTGCTTTTTTATATAACTTCAGTAACTTTTCAGGATCCCATTTATCCCCTTTCCACTCATTTATAACATCTTTGAAACCAAACTCGGATGGATGACCATATTTGTCCAGATGATATTTGTACTGCCCGCCTCCTTCGTCATACATATTACGAGCATACCAATCTCCGCCTTCGGGCTGACATTGAGGACCCCAATGTGCCCAAATCCCAAATTTGACATCTCTAAACCACTCTGGAGCCTCGCTATATTGCGACAATGACTCCCATGTCGGCTCATATTTACCTACTTGCAATGCTTCATGCTTCGATTTACATGATAAGCAGCACAGGCTAGTCAATAAAATTATAAGAACACTATTCTTCATGGCAAATTATTTAATTGATTTTATAAATTTGGTGATACTTTTTTTATACTTCCATCTTCGTTAAACTCCATATTATCGACACAAACTTCACGATAAATCCCAGGATAAGGCTGTTTAATTCCATCTGGACGAGCGATTCGATGATATACAATATTCCATTCATCAGTGTTCGGAATTTGCAACACCGAGTGATGGCCTGTTCCATATATTCCTTTCGAATTATCTCTCTGAAGTATAATATTATCCCTAGGAATCGTTAGATGCCCTGTTGGCGAATTCGACATAGCATATCTCACACGGTAATCCGCACTTCCGGTATCATGCTCCGACCACAAAAAATAATAAACTCCTTTTCTATAAAATACATTAATGCCTTCTCTAAAAGTTTTATCGGGGGTCATTACTTTCATCGTATTTTTCTTAATCGAAACCATGTCCTTATTCAATTCGGCAACAGCCAAATATCCATTTCCCCAATACAAATAACTTTTCCCGGTCTTTGGATCTGTAAAAATATCCGGGTCAATTTCCTGTCCTCCTTTTATTCCCTCTGGCTTAAAATCGATAAGAGGCTTTCCAGAATCCTTAAATCTTCCGGTAGGGTGATCGGATGTAGCAACACCTATTTTTTTCTCAGCAGTGAAATAGTAAAAATATTTATACTTTCCTTTTATTTTCTTTTCTATAATAGCCGGTGCCCATGCATTGTTATTCGCCCAATCAACATCTTCTCTTAAATCCAGAATAAGCCCTTCATCTGTCCAATCTGTCATATTCTCTGATGAAAAGACTTTAAAATAGTATCCTCCCCATCCTTCAAAACCGTCACTTGTCGGGTAGATATAATATTTTTGAGTGTTTTCTGAATATAGAATCTCCGGGTCGGCATAATATCCTTCCAGAACCGGATTCTTCTCCTGGGGTATATTAAACCCATCGGGAAGCCCCCATTTATCAGTCAATGATTTAAGCTCTCTTCGGGTAACCGGAACAACATATCCATGCCGGGGTTTAAAATCCATCGTTATCTTTTTATCAACCTCTTTAAAGACATCCAGATCATTACTTTCACAGAACTGATATCGTCCTTTCATGTAAACATCATACATTAATATGTAAGTGTCGGTATTGTTCAGTTTGAATAGACACGACCCCTCCACTGCATCTTTTGTCTGCTGTTTATAGCCCGGTTGCTCTATCCATACCCCTGATGTTAATGAGTTGGTTATAGCCAAACGGATACCATTACTGTCGCCTTCGGTCTTATAAAACAAATAATACAGTCCATTTTTTTCGACAATATCTCCATCTATACACGATCTTTTGTTTTGAGGCATAAACAGCACTTTGGGTTCTCCTTCCAAATCAGTAAAATCGTCATTGGCATAGGCATAATAGATAATGTCGCTCCCGTCATTTCCGTGCTTCATTGACCAGTATACCATATATTTGGCAGTCGACCTGTCATAAATAGTTTGAGGAGCCCAAACTCTTTTCAAGGCTTCTTGTCCTTCATATTTGTTTTGTATATTTACCACTGAGGATGACCAATCTATAAGATTATCTGACTTCAAGAGAACCATTGCTCTGTTCGAGTCCCAGCCTTTCCGGGCAGTCATATCGGTGAGAACCATATAAAAACCCGAGCCATTCTCGCATCTTAGAATATGAGGATCCCTAACTCCGCCGGTCAAGCTTATTTGTTTTGAATCTAAAACAGGCAGTCCTTTGTTCAGGGCTGAATAATTATATCCATCCGGACTTACAGCATAGTGTACAGCCTCTTGATCATCCGAATTCCCAGTAAAATAGGCAAATAGATAACCTGCGAAATCTTTATTCTCCGGTCCTGATTTATATTGGGAAAATACTGGGGTCGAATAAATTCCGGACAGAATGATTATAAAGTATACGATATTTCCAATCTTCATTATTTCTATTTTTATCAAAATTACTTACAACACTCAATTTTCTCTATATTGGGGAATAGCGGGTCAAAACATTGATGATTCAGTATAACACGATGGTTGTTAGGCTTATATTTTTATGTTTTGATAACTTGTTTTATTCATCTTCAGCTTCTTGTTTTTAGCCGTGGTGATAACAACCGGCTTGTCGCAAGTCAGGAAATATTCTCCATTTTTATATTCTAAGGTCGCATTTGCCTTTTCTGTAGAATGGATTGTAAAACCTTTCCCCGAAACCATAATTCCATTACCCATGAATAGGGTAAAGTCTTTACCTTTTTCCGAGATCACGCAGTAAGTTGCATTAGTTTTCATATCCTTATGTGACACCTCCTGGTCTTTCACTGATGAGAATATATAATCAGTCCGACCTGATTTACTTCTTACAACTAACCCAACAAAATCTGAAGGACTATTCTTTACGTCAAACGATTCAATGGATTCAATGGATTTACCTTCATTTTCTGTTGTAGGTTCGAATATGGAGACAAATGGGTGATTCCATGCCTCGCCGTGCTGACGCGCAGCAATGGTAAGATAGGGTGACTTGTCAACTTCATACGGAAAATCGTTATTGTTGCGATACGCTTTGCATGATGGTGACTTAATAGAGAAGATCTCTCTGTCCGGATATCCTTTCATCCATAGATTCATATAGATATTATTGCCATCGGGATAACTCATTTTCCATGTAGCGGTGTAATCTTCATCTGTTTTTGCCGAACGTTTATCCCACATATAATCCAGTGCAAACAAATGCCCTCCGGCAAACGCCATTTCTTCGCTGGGTTGAAGATCTAAATTTTCACCCCTGATGTTTTGAATAAAAAGTTCCTGTCCTAAATTATGATAATAATAATCGTGGAATTTATCCCCTTTGCGTTGTTTTTTGGAACGAAAGATATCCACATAATAACCGGTTGACTCTCCTGTGCTGACAATACTCAACAAGCGGTTTTGGTCACTCTGGCTCTCTGGTTCCAGGAAATATGCTTCAGAATAAGTTATATCTGAATAGTAACCGTCTTTTTGTCCTGATGCCGGATAACATGACAGTAAGTCAAATGGATGATTACTCAGCATTTCCGGATATTTGGAAATCCCGTCAACCATCACTGTATTATGTGCGGGGAACTGCGAATAGTATTCCAGATATGGTTTTTCAAAATAACTCGAACCTATACCTGATTCTGCACCCAGCACATGGCCTTTGCCATACAATTCAATTGCCAAACCATTGCTATGGGCATGATTACCATAGGAGGCATACTGCGAAATCATCAAACCATTTTCTTTACTGTCATACTTGTTCCGTTGAACAAACCAACTGACATTGGGGGCATAGAATGTTGAAGTAATATACTCCTTCAGGTTTCCGGCTTCTATATTCTGATTCAAAGCCAAAGGTTTATTCGTAAAAAATGATGTTACCTGATCAGGTAATTTTTTACTTGTATCTTCTAACCCTGCATCAGGAGCAAAATATTTATACATTTTAGTAAAATATATTTCATTATCTGTCTTCTCGTACTTCTGTGCCATACGAATCATATCTGCTATCGGATCAATATTCAAATCACTGTAATAAGTATCGCCAAATGCAGTAATCTTGTCATTGGGAAACAAATATTGTGGTAATACTTCTACTGCTTTGTACATTACCGGATTATAAGCCAATAGATCCTGATTGAATGTGTTGTCATAATTGCGAATAAAATGCATAAATTCACGGGTTACACTTTGTGCATAGCCGGGACATTCATTCCAAACTCCGTTATTATAGTCATAACCGTACTGCATCAGTTTTGTAAGTGACCATTGCCGGGGTGATGATTGATTAAGTATATAATCGATATAATATTCCCTCCCTTTATCATCGGTATAATGCTTATTATCTTCCAGAATCATCGCTACACCTAAAATAAGGTTGGCTTGATGTAGGTTCCAGTTGTTATGAGGGACACCGTTTTTTATGGTTACATCTATCCATTTTTTTAACGCTGTTTCGTATATCTTCATCTTTTCACGATGGTTCTCCTTTATATATTTATGAAGGAAGTCATAATATTGAGCAACATCGGAAATAACACCTTCTTGAATAACCTCAAAAGTGGTAAGCCCTGCTAGTGTTTGAGCATGCCCATTGCCCAAATCGAAAGCTTCATTTCGATAGTACAATCCCGTCAAATAAGTATCAAGTATATCATAGGCAAATTTCCCGTATTTCGCATCACCCGTCAACCAATAAATGAAAGCGCCATCACGTCCCAAACGTAGTATTTCTGTATTGATGTTCTCTATATTTCGATCAGAAACATTGCCTTGCTCTACCCACTCCAGCGGGTTACCTTCTTTGGCTGTATTATGAAAATAAACACCTTTGGTATCATCCATATAAGGAATGACATCCTCTAGTTTGGGACGCTTGTAAGATGTGTGAACACCTCTTGTACTACCAAAACGAACTGTCGGGACAGGGGCTTCACCGTCTGCATGGGAATATACTCCACCACGAATATACACATTCGTAGCTTTGCTTTTCCAATACATCATCAAACGGGATAATAGCCAGTCGGGCTGCGATTGCGTCTTAAGCACATATGGATCTACCCGGTTCAGTATACCTTGATAGACTTCATTTGCCCAGGCTTCTTCTTTTATTTGGTTTTGAAGTGTTGGCTTAAATTTATCGGTGACTAATAATCGCGGATGTCCTTGTGGTAAATGTGAGGGCAAAGGTATTTTCTGACTGTAAACGAACGATGATATTAGTAAAACAGTTAATAATGTGTATATTTTTTTCATTATATATTTTTAATTTAGGTATTTATTTACTCTACAATTAGTACTATTGTTGTCAACGGTTCTATAGAAAGTGAAGTTTGAACTATTAATTCCCCTGTTGGAAAATTTAAAATTTTATTTGCCTTAGGGATATCTAGCTCAAATGTTTTGTTAGTTGTACAGTTCATTCCAATCAAATACTTCCCATAGCGTAATGTATAAAATTCACCTTTCCCGGCATAAACATTTTCCCAACCAAGTTCATATTTAACTCCCTCTGGAATTTTTGCAACAGGAAGTTCTTCTCCTGTATGGGCTGACTTTACTTCTGGATAAAAATTTCTGGCATCCGAGAAGAACATATTGGTCCTTTCCGGACGTTTATAACGAAGACCACTATCTGTAAATTCAACATCTTGAAATACTGTCGCTACACGGTCCATAGTGGGTGTTATATAATGAATACGTGCCAGAAAGTTTACTGCATAGTTTGCACGCCAGTACAAAGAAACATAAAAGTATTCCTGCCCATTTTTTATTGCAATAACACCATTTTCTTCATCACTGAATACAATATCAGGCATTCCTTCTGACATGGGCAATTTTACGTTATACTTAGGCTGCTGCATTATAAGCTCATATTCGTCGGGAATCCTCATAAGCATTTGTGTACTTCTAATGTTACTATCTTTAAGTTTTTCAAGTATCATTGGCGAAAATTGATTGTCATTTACCATTTGCTGGGCAAATGCAACGGCTTCGGGATCTAATGTTGTTGCCGCTGTCATCATTGGTGTGGCTTCTCTGGCTACTCCACGTTCACCATAAATTATATCATTTGGATAATGTCCTCCATCGCGCCAACCGATCACAGCTTCGCCACGCATGGCTCTATTTCCCTCATTATCTACAGATGGATAACGAAAATAGCTACGAGCCTTCAACATTTTCAGTAATTGATCTCTTATCAATTGATCTCTGGAATCAGATATATTTTGTTGACCTGTAGCCTCATAAATGCGAACAATCCAATGAGGTATTTCTCCATAATTACCTACAAAACCCAGTTCTTTTGTCAATCCTTTAGTTGTCAGTTGAAAGTAATTATCACCTAGAGGTTTTTCAACTCCATTTGAGGTCTCACTCCCCAACCAAGGGGATAATCCAATAGACTCATATAAGTATTTTAGCGTTTGAAAACCAGGTAGAGCTCTTGGAGCATCTACAATCATCAAAGCTCTGTTTACTTCATATAAAAACCAGTCGATAATCATAGACTGGTTGGTATATGATCTCCGATGTGTTTTTGCATAATTAACACTAGCTTGAAGCATTGTTGACCAATTCTCTCGCCGTGCTCTACCATTATTCATTTTTTGGTCAAGGATACCTCTAATGCGTGGTTCAAATCGATAAATTGCTATAGACAAGGGGCCGGTCGTAGCCCACTCATCTTCAATAATGGCTTTAGAATCTTTCTCATATCTATCGTAAAAATGATCTATAGAACTCACTACTTTGTCAAATATAATATCGTTTTTATATCCTTTTGTCCACTTTGTATAATAAGCATCAGATAAAAACCAAATATCCATTTGATTGAGATGCTCCTTATTTATTTTTTCCTCAATTTCTTTATTCACTCTATCTTTTACTTTTTCCAACACATCTTTGTCTTGTTGGATAGGACGAACAGGGGCTTTTTGAACATGTTTTGTCCCCTGCTTTTCATTCGAAGATGGTTCGAAATAACAGTTGGTATGTGTATATGCTTTATAGATACCTCTTGTAGGTTCTTCCATTTTTTTCTGATATTCGTCAAGCGTATTGCCATATCCCCAAATACGTCCAGTAGATCGAATACTCAACTCGACTGTTTTTTTTCTTTGTGTTTCGCTTATTGGAATGGGAGTGGTTACATAAAAGAAACTGCCCGGGCAAGGTGCTTGATTATTGGAGCGATCTAACATGTCATAATCTCCCAGATGTCTGTAACCAATCTGCTTCCCTTCACAAAAAAGTAGTAGTATATTATTATTCCCTGTGTCTGATCCCCAAAAACGCACAGTCAGGTAGTTCTGACTTTGAGGGTCAACTTTCATCTTAAAAGTCATGCTACCTCCTTCTACTCGTTCGCCTTCAATTGGCAACAGTATACGTGCCGGTTCGCTGATTCCCCCTTTTATGATTTGGCTACTTTTTTCAAAGAATGCGTGTTTTTTTTCAGATAATGTATTTCCAAAAATGATTTCATCGACTGTTTTTGTCTGTGCAAGTGTTATTTGAAAGCATAACACAAACAAAACAACAATAGCTTTTTTTCTTATATCCATAAATTTCTCATTTTTTTTCTGATTTATAAACATCAGAACTACATTATTAAATACTTCAGGACACTCCATACTTAGCATATATCTGCAATCATCTATTTTTACAATTCACCCATTACGCATATAATCAAACATTTACAAATCAAATATACAGTACTTGTATTTTGGTTTTCCTTCAATAATCAATACTGGAATATTCGACTTATTCATTTTCAATTTATAATAAGCATCACTATCTGCTATAACTCGTACCTCTTTATGCAAAACTTGCCATGCATCCCATTGATAAATTATGCTTCACAAAAAATGTCGTATTATTTCTTTTTGTGAGCCACCCGATTTCATTAACCCATTAACCCATTCTCGCTTCATTGTTTCTACACCTTTCTTTTTCAAAGTTGCGATCTCCTCATTATAAATTATTGTATTGCCAATATCTGCTTTTCGTTTTTATTCTGTTAGTTCTTTTGGTTAATGGCATCCCTGATTACAAGTGGCAATGTAGCACTACTGTAAAAAGATGAAAAACCATTCGTATTAGCCTGCTCATTTACTTTGGCTATTATAAATCCATAGATGTCATTTTTTCTATCCACCCACGCATAAGCTCCGGCCCAACCAGGGCTGCTTATCAGGGTTGCGGTACCTGTTTCGTCTATTTCTTCTCGCCAACAACCAAGTCCGTATAAACCGTTGTGATTGTTCTGGCGAGAGTTCATCACATATTCGGGTTGCTGTACAATTATATCTTTTATCTGGTCTGATTCTATTTCTTCGACCGAAGCTACGGAAAGGACTTGTTTTCCTCCGAATTGACCAAAATGGGAAATCATATTCAGGAAGGTCATATAATCTCTCACACACGTTTTAAAACCGCCTGCAAGCATTGGGTTGAATCCCGGCTCTTCACTTACCGGAACAAAAAAGCTATACTTCATTCCCAATGGTCTTGCTATATTCTCTTGGAAAAGTGTTTCCCAATCTTTTCCGGAAGCTATTTCTGCCATACGCCCGGCAACCTGCATAGCTAGTCCTCCATAACGATATTTTGTACCCGGTAAGGTATCTGCCGGAAGTATTACAATATTGGCAACCGCTTCTTCCAATGTTTGATAATCGTCCCTGTGTTTCCCATCGGGCTGGTAATCCGGATAACCTGCCGTATGAGACAGCAATTGGCGAAGCGTCGCCTCTCCCTTTATATCTGAAAATTCGGGCAAATATTTATTTACCTTATCGTCCCAAGACAATTTACCTTCGTCCACAAGAGTAGCCACAGTAGCAGCTACAACCCATTTCCCGGCCGAAGCTACATGCAATGCTGTCGTATCGGAATATCCTCCATAATCAGCTTCGAAGAATATCTTATCGTCTTTAACTATTCGTACTGATGCACCGTCATAATATGCGCTATCTATCCAGGATGCAATCCTGTTGTCAAGGCATTTTAAAGCCGGGATATCAGTCTGTTCTTCGTTTGCGTTTTTTGTATTACACGCAAATAATATGACGATTAATATAAAACAGAGATATTTAAAGGTTTTAATCATGGTCTTATTTTATATAAAAAGTTCTTTGAATTGGATTGGCCGATTGAATTTTATCTCCAAGTGTTTTACCATACTGCCAGGCTACGACTGTTACTTTTACCGGGTATTTGGCACGGGGAGGAATCTGAGTTAATTCCAGTTTTCCATCTACAACTTTTGCGGGACCCTCTTTTACATAATAATAAACAGGAAGTCCTTTGTCGCTTTTACCTTTTAATGCAATATGGGTTTTACCTTTCCTGACATCCGGTATGGCATCGAAGCGTATTTGTTGCTGTTTCCCCTCTGTTTGGGGATAAGGAAAGTTGACAGAGATTTCCTGCACTGTAGTCTTATAGACTTTATCGCCATTGCCTTGTGCTACTAACCAAATGGAGGCACTACGGCGTTTATTATCCAATCCCATATGATAGAATCGAATAGCAAAAGTGGTATCATTTATTTTTTTGACCGGCCCACAAAGTGGGTAGATATTTATTTTCTCTTTCGAATGTTCTCCGGTTATAATTTCCCTCAAACTATCAGTATAAATTGCAGATATATTGAATGTCAAGCTTTCATCCAAAGAATCTAAATGTACACTATATTTACCATGAGATGTGGAATTATATTTTTGTAATTTTCCATTGTTGCTGAATCCGATATACTGCTGCCTTCCCTTTTCTCGGGAATAATATTCTTCTGTTAGCCTTGACATCTCTTCGTCAAAATACCAGAATGCATCATGAACATTTCCTTTATATTCCGAAAATGGAGCTGCAATTGCCCGATCTGTTTGATTCGGATGCCAACGATGTGCCAACCATCCGCTTTTCACATCTGTTTTCTTCAATTTGGCAGGACTATCCAAATCCTGGTCTTGAGGTAGTCGATAACGCGCAACCTTTTTCAGAAAGACAGACATATATTCTACCACTTCGTCCGAAACATCGAAATGTCCTCGCCCGGCATCGCAAAGAAATGAGATACAGCTTTCGGGATACATCATACGAAATGCTAATGCCGGATTTACTCTGGCTTCCCACCACTCGTATTCGCCTTCAATCATCAATCCGGGAATACCATCGATATTACGATTGCGACCCCATTCCAGATTTTCGCGACCATAACCTGTTAGGTTGGTGCGAGGAGCATCTCCATGAAAGGAAATTACAGCTAATGTGCGTTCGGGATTCCAAGCCGCAAAATTCCAGGGAAATGTTGCCATTGCTGAATGCCCTAAAGGAATTATTGGAGCATACTTTAATTCTGAGTAACCACTTACTTCCGCCAAGTCTGCCAGCATATCGTCAAAGGTTCTCTGACACCCGTTTCTTACATCCCACTGCTGCTCAAATCCGGGAGTCATCCACACAATTGCGAAACCTAATTCTGACATTGTTTTTCTAAAATCCGGATGCTCGAATATGGCTTCTTCACACATGTTATGCTGACCGAATACTACTGATTTCACTTGTTGACAGTCTTCCGGAATCCACAAAAAGGCACGAGGATGGCTGTTTGTCTCTGAAGATACAAAACCGGTTACATCTACTGACCATTGCCAAACGGATGTCGATGCAATAGTCTGAGAAAGTAGAAGTAATAATGAAATCAGTTGTATTTTTATCATTATATATGATCCTTTAAGTAAAGTAATTATTCCTTAATGAAGGTAACATTATCAACATGTTCACCAATAGAAAAACGTGCTATATCTCCTGTTTTATACCATTTGGGTTTTTCCGGCATGTCATCAAATATAATTTTTCCGTTAATGTTCAAATTTTCAAAACGAATGTTTTTAACTTTTCGTTCTTCATTATAACCTGCAATGATAGATATTTCTGCATTGTCTCCTGTATAGGTAATATTTTTAAACAATACATCTTCAATGCCTCTTCCCGGAGCTTTACAATATTTAGGATTGTAAAATATACGAATATTGATAAGTTGCCCCTCCCGAAAGTTTTCTACCCGAATGTTCTCAAACCGGATCTTACGAATCAAATTATTATCTCCGGCATTGATAGACAAGCATCCCTGGTAGTCTATTTGAGTTTCCCGATGATCAAGAATATCAATATTCTCATAGTTCAGATTCTCTAATATTTCAGGTTCTTCTGCATTCCCATGTATCCCTATAAAGATAGGATGGGCAACATCTGCCCATAGTACAGCGTCACGCATAGTGATATTTTTACATCCGCCTTCGTACCCAAGTCTGGTTCCATATACAGTCGTACAGTCATCGGAATTACGACAAAAGACACCTTCATGCAATACATTGTTGCTGGCAAATACATTCATTCCGTCACCCCAGCCGTAATAGCTTATACTTTTTACATTACGAATGGTTACATTATCGGAGCCACCTGTCGAGCATTGAGTCAGAATAATGCCTTCGACCAGTATATTCCTGGAATTGGATATTTTTACTGCATGTTTCACTGTATGGCAGATTATGCCTCTTCCTAATATTTTTACGTTATCAACACTATCTGCCAGTAGTTGTCCTTTCAGAACTGCTCCTCCTGCCAGATATACGGTTTTGTTGGAAGGGATCTTTAAACCTTCACGTGGTATATCATGTATACCCGGACCAAAGTAGATGAGATTAGGATCTTTCTTGTTGGGAACAAATTCATCCACAGGGTTGGCAAAAAGATGCAAGTTATGAAAAATGTCTCCGTTTATTTCGACCGATAGATTACTGGGCTTAGTCAGTTTGAAGGTAAGGATATTTCCATCGATTTGATGAGGTATAGCATACGATAGAGGACGTACTCTAGCGGTGTTTATAATACCTTTATTGTAAATTACCGACACCTCTACCTCACCGGCAAAATCAAATGAACTCACCGATGCATCTTCCACCGAACGTTCTAGGTTTTCGACCTTTTGCACTTTCACTAAATAGGAAGGGGTTTCTTGCCACTCTTGCCCGGCTTGTCTTACCTTTATTGTAAAATCGTCATTCAAAAGAGCTCCTTCTGGTGCAGGGTAGGTAATAAGTCTATTGCCTGCAATAATTGAAGAGCTGATTGTAAGTAAACTGATTAACAACAGGCTAAAAGCAATATTTTTTCTCATATATATAATTATAATCGTTTCTTGTTTTTATACGTTTTATATTTTTTCAAATCTTCTTTTGATGCCGGAGATAGATGTACGGCACACCCTCCTCTTGCCTGCAAGTCAAAATTCAGAATAGTTTGTTTATCCACCAGTAGCCGTGTGACTCTGACTTGGGTCTTCGTTTTTACACTCTCATCATCCGTGTATATATTTGCTACATATTTTTGTCCTTGTTCAAGAAAATCAAGGGGAGTGGTAACCATTCGTGCCTGATTATTGCCTAATGTACCTAAGAACCAATCTTTATTGTTGCGACGCGCAATGGTTACAAACTCCCCAATCTCTCCCGCTACAGCTTTGGTATCATCCCAAACCGTAGGTATTTTATCGAAGAATTCTATCTCAGGTTCTCCTTCATATGCTTTAGGGTTATCATACCAATACATAAATTGTAATGGGCTGTAGTATACTGCCGCCATTGCCAATTGGTGGGCATGTGTATTTTTCAATCGTTTGTCATAATAACAGATTGTATAGTCCCCTGCTCCGGAGATAAAGCGAGTAAATGGCAAAATAGTATTATGGGTTGCATCCGGAAACTCTTCATTGCCACGTATGCCTTCCTGAGTCAATAAGTTAGGATAAGTCCGGCTGAATCCTGTAGGTCGGTATTCATCATGTACATCCACTAGTATTTCGTATTCAGCACACTTTCTAATGGCATCGTGCAACCATGTAGTCCACTTTTGATTGCCTATTTGTACAAAACCGAACTTTATTCCTTTTATTCCCCATTTTTTATAAAGAGGAAGGATTTCATCTAATTGTTGATATAACGCCCGTTGATTGACATATACAAAAATACCGATCCCCTTGTTTGCAGCATAGTTTGTTAATACAGGGAAGTCAATATTTTTATCTGATCGTACTTTTGTCGCATCCGACTTCACACTTACTTCGGGACCATACCATCCTGCATCAAGATGTACATATTGTAGTCCCCGTTCAGCGGCAAAATCAACACAAGCCATAGCTTCTTCCTGACTAAGTCCGGAACGGATTACTTTACCGGGTTTTATCCATGACGTGTTTTTGATTTTATTCTCCGGATTAAGGTTTAGAATAATGTCATTGTTAGCAATCAGATCTACAGCTCTTTCGCCTGCCATGATCACACGCCAAGGGGTATCGTAAGGAGTTATTATGTCTACGCTACTGTATAGCGAAATTTGTAATGTATTGGCTTTATCACTTAAGCGAAACTTCGCTCGTGCATAATCAACCATTTGTGCTTCGCTCAAAGCGACTGTTAATCCATTCTGCAACTTCATAGTCAATGGACGTTCACACTCGTCTACCCAACCCTTGAGAGGCAGGAGAGAATAGGGACCTTGCGCCCAACGCTCATAATATGCCAGCGTACCTTCGGGTAAAGTAAACTGGGTCTGTTCGCCCGCAATGTGAATAAACAAGCCATTATTAGCTTCAGGAAAATGGTATCTAAAAGCAACACCCTCATTATAAGCTCTAACAACAAAATCCATCATATAATAACGGCGTTTGTCATATCCGTGTTCCTTAACCCCAATGGCCTCAGTTCCCTTTTTGAACTGCAGGATCAATTCATTGTAATTGTTCCTGACTCTACTTCGTTCACCATACAAGGGTTTCCATGTTTCATTGACCGTACTTTTACTTTCACCCGACAATATGAGATTTTCACCCCAAAGTTCACAGTCATCATTAGGAATGCCTAAAGCCGATTCAAACAACCTGTTTTCGATAAGGACACCTAGTTCGGATTCTTCTATAATGGTTTTTCCGGCATATGAAATAGTGTAGTACATTTGTCTTTTATTCTCTCCAAACTCTTTTTGATAGAACTCAAAGACATATTTACCATCAGGAGAAGTCACCTGATACTGTGTATTTTCTAATACCGTTTGCCCATAGGCCGATGATAAAAAGAAAACAGACAGTATAATTAATAATACTTTATGCATAGTTTCTGATTTATTTCTCTATTAGCTTCATGATATAGCTATAAGAATATGTTTTATCCAGCATGCGATATTCTCGATGTGGTAGTTCGCCCCAACTATTATCGCCTCCCAAACCTCTTTGTTTTAAATCAATATGGAGAATTACATCTTTGCGTGGAATGATGTCTATGGAATGTTGCATTTTGCGAGTCAGTCCCGGATCTATATCTTCAGGAGCAATATGCAATGCTGAAAAAGAAAGTGGCTGAACTCCGGTTATTTGTAAGCCAACACCGTTATCATTAGTAAGAGTCAACCAGCGAACATCCGTCTTGTTTCCTGATTCCTGTGGCCGGCTATACCAGTAATATTGGTCAGCTACTTTACTTTGGTACTTCCCGATAAAAGAACTTGTCCATCGGTCGGTGTAGTTTTCTAACGGTCCGCGACCATAATAAGTCAGATTGTCATATTGTTTATTCAATTCCAAACGCATACCAAAACGAGGTAATTCAGGAAGTGATTTATTTTCCATATCTATTGAAGCCGTTACTTGTATAGCCCCATCATTCAGAATCAAATACTCAATTGTATAAGGCACCTGAATATCATTCAGCATAAATTCAATCTTTACAGGCAAGCCTTTTTCAGACGTATCACCCACGATCACATTTTTTACACTTTTATTTGTATGGGCTGTACGCCATACACCCATATTAGACGGCATTTTATTTCCGAAATCGTTATCGGTAGGAGCACGCCAAAATGCAGGCTCAGGATATTGCCATTTATTGATCGGTTCTTTTCCTTCTATTTTATAATCATATAGGATACCTCTTTTCAGATCAATTTTCCCGGAAACATTGCCTGACCAGAATGTCAATGTATTGTCTTCGCTTTTATAGGTTAAGCTACCATTAGCTTTGAATACATTATCAAAGAAAGAACTGTTACTTAATTTCAACTGCTCTCGGGCAACTTCGTATCCGGCAGGAACTAATTCTGTTCCTGTTTTTGTATAGGCATAGATATTCAGATAATATTCACTGTTATCTCCTGTCTGTCCGGGTAAATTTAGTTTTATATCTTTCTCCTGATGGGGTGCGATTGATACGTTAAATGTACCTGTTGCATCTTTTATCCCATCCTTGTATATTTCCCAGACAAAGTCATACTCATCCAGATTGGTAAAATCATAGCGGTTTTTGATAGAAACAATCCCATTAGCCAAATCTTTGTCTTTGAACTGAATATATTGATATACTTTTTTCACTTCATAAGCTTGAGGTTTTGGAATACCATCAGCTGAGATCATACCATCAGTTCCGGTATTCCACTCTCCGCGTTTGTCCTCAACCCATTTGTAACTACCCATTTTTCCATTGTACATCCGGTAAGAACGCCCGTCACGTTCCTCTGTCTCCATTTTGATTCCCTGGTCCATCCAATCCCAAATAAAGCCCCCTTGAAGATTCGGGCTATCATAGATTAAATCCCAAAAGTCCTGAAGATTTCCATTGCTGTTACCTTGTGCATGGGCATATTCACACATAATGAACGGGCGTTGTTTCCCTGATTCCCGATAGGCTTTTATCCGTCCGAAATTAGGATACATATGACAAACAATGTCGGTATTCCAATCTTCCCAGGCTTGCTCAAATTGAACAAAACGGCTGGGATCGTATTTTTTCAATCGCAGATATTCATCATGAAAAACTTTGCCGTTTCCACATTCATTACCTAATGACCAACCGACAACTGATGCGTGATTTTTGCTGCGCTCTACCATACGGGTTATACGGTCCACATGGGCGTCATACCAATCGGCACGATAGGCCGGATGGGGAATCGTGTCTTTAAAATAGGGAACAGAACCCATACCGTGAGTTTCTATATTAGCTTCATCTATTACATAGAAGCCATATTCGTCACATAACTTATAGAATAACGGATGATTGGGATAGTGGCTCAGACGAACAGCATTCAGATTCAGCTGTTTCATCAATTTAAGGTCATGCATCATTATATCTTTAGTCTGTACATGTCCTAAACTATCATTATGCTCATGGCGGTTTACGCCTTTTATATATGTCGGTACACCATTAACATGGAGTTTTGCATCTTTGATTTCGATCTTTCTAAATCCTGTCTTATAGCTGGTTATGGCTATTTCTTTATCTTTATCGTTAAATAGAGTGATAACACAATCGTAGAGATTGGGCTTTTCGGCACTCCATTTTTGAACATTTTTAATATTACCGGAAAATAAAAGTGTTGTAATATCAGTATTCAAATTAAAATTTTTTCGCTGTTGCAATACTGACTGACCTCGCTTATTAAATAGTTCTACCCTAAGACTGCCTTTTTTTACGGTATTGCCTTCAAATTGGCGCAGGTCCACTGTCGCATTAAAGGTTCCATTCTTATATTGTTTATCCAGATCCGGCTGTAGAAAGAAATCCCATATCGTTAATTTAGGGTAGGCCTGAAGGAAAACATCTCTTTCAATACCTGTAAGACGCCAGAAATCCTGGTCTTCCATATAGCTGCCATCATGCCACCGGTATACCTGTACTGCTAAAAGGTTTTCTCCGGATTTCAGGTGTTTGGTTATATTAAACTCTGCGGGTGTCTTTGAGGCCTTGCTCATTCCAACTTTAACTCCATTGATATACACCTGCGCGTAACCTGTGATGGATCCGAAATGGAGGATTATTTCTTTGTCTGACCAGTCGGAGGGAACTGTAAATGTTTTACGATATGTTCCTACCGGATTGTCGACATCTATATAAGGCGGATTAGGTGAAAAAACGTATTGTATATTGCGAATAATGGGTTCGCCAAATCCCTCCAATTCCCAGTTGGAGGGTACTTTTATATTGTCCCATTTTGAATCGTTTAAACCTGTTTTGTAAAATTCTTTGTTGCTATCAGCTATATTGGATGCATAAGTGAATTTCCATGTTCCATTTAATGATTTATACCACGGTGAATCTGTTGCTATATCTGTAATAGCATCCTCAATAGTAGTATAAAGCTTTAAATCGACATGTGGCTTCTCTTTATTCCACTCATAAACAGTAGGATTTTCCCATTCGTTTTGCTGCGCAAATAAAGTTGACGATATTAGCAATAGGAATAGAGTAAAAGTTATTGTTATTATTTTCATATAAATGAGTTCTTAATTCTATAGTTATATTATATCCAGCAGGGGAGTTTCCCCTACTGGATTGTATTATTAGATGATTTACCAACCCGGGTTTTGTTTTAAACTAGAATTAAGTAATATTTGCTTATTCGGAATTGGCCACAAGTAATCTTTTTTCTTGAAGTTTCGTACAGAGGATGGTACAGCAATTGCACGCCCTGTTGCATTATCTACACCATACCTTAAAGGATAGTTCACTGGATCATAAGCAGGTTTACCATCATTGCCTAAAACCGTAATATCCTCATATTGTGTGCCCGTTATTTTTATACCTAACTTAATTCCATTTAGCGCTTCTTCTGCAATATTCCAACGTTTTAGATCATCGAAACGAAAACCCTCACTAAATAATTCACATGCTCTTTCTCTTCTTATTTCACCTAAAAGAGTCATCGGCTTTCCCCTCTCATCCGTTTTTCCTGCAATAAGGGAAGCTGTTAATGGGTCAATTCCGGCTCTTGCACGGGTCATGTTTATTGACATATCTAAGTCAGTTTGACTTATGCTACCATTCCCTAATTCACATGTAGCTTCGGCATATATTAAATAGACTTCAGCTAAACGTATTTGAGGATAATCATACGACTCTTGTCTTGTCTCGCGGCCGGCATGTTCTGACATAAATTTCCTACAAGAATATCCTTCTCCGCTAGTATTACGTAGAGCTGGTTTTTTCATAACACCGGTAAAACCATCTGCCGGATCAGGAAATGGCTTATTCACGGTCATGCCTCCAGCTGAAGAACCTCCATAGCTCCAATAATATCGATTGGGCAAATAAGTTGAGCTCACAAAACGGTAATCTCTGTTATAAAACTCATATTCGAATTTATCGTATCCCTTAAAATCCGGATTATAAGATCCATTTATAATGATAGGCAAACCATTTCTACATAAAAACATATTTCCTAGATCTGCACTGATTTCAAAAGCCGTTGCATGGCTAATATTCAATCCTGTTTGTTTCTTTTCAAAATCATATTTTGTCTTGAAAATGTACTCTTTATTAGAAGCTTTAGTTTTTCCATAAGGGTTTGAGCCTGCATCTTCTAAAGAAAACAAGTAATAATAACTTAAAGTATCAGCCTCGTTCCAAAGTTTAAATGTACCTGCCTGAGCCTCTGCTATTACATTTCCGGACATTTCTTTAGCTTTTGAAAGCATATCGGTAACAGATGGATAGTTATCCGGTTTTGTACTTCCTGCACCTTCATTAGTCCCGTCTCCATCCGTAGATGTACCAACATATTTTTCCCAAGTAGCTTCATATAACGTTACTCGTGCCAAAAAAGACATAGCTGCTTCTTTACTTATTTGTCCTTTATCTACATCTGCAATATCTTTTTCTTTAGGTAAATCAGTTATTGCGATCTCCAAATCGTTGATTATTTGCTTAATGACTTCATAGCGACTATTTCTTGCGGCATATAGTAACTCTTTATCTACGGCCGGATCCAAAACTTTAGTAACAATGGGCACTCCCCCAAATCTTTGTAATAAGAAAAAGTGCTGCCAAGCTCGAAAGAAATATGCAACTGCAACATGCTTCTTAATTCCATCTTTGTCACCTTGATATTCTTCTGCTTTTTCAATTATAATATTAGCGTTTCTTATGTATTCATAAGTTTTACTCCAATAAGTATTAGTTTCAGGCTTTACATACATTCCTAATTGAATTTGTCCTCTATTCAGATCAGTTGGCCCTATATCTGTACTTTTATCGAAGTGGTCATAGATGACATCTCCACCATAACCATTTTTGAAGGAAAGGACATTATCTAACAGCGAATTTGATGCAGCTTTAAAGTGTTCAGGAGTCTTGTAATAAATTGCTTCTGTACCTGTATCTTGTGGTTCTTGATCTAGGAATTCATTACAACTATTAAAAATTAATATTGATAATAGTAGTATTATATATTTATTATTATTCATAATTCTTTTATTTTAGAAAGTTATGTCTACACCAAATGTTAACATGCGAGAGAAAGGAAATGTATTATTAGAGTTTTCTCCAAATTCAGGATCATAACCATCTTTTATTGAAGTAAGCTCAAAAAGATCCTCTCCTGCAAAGTAAAAGCGTACTCGCTCCACTTTCGCCTTACTAACAATAGTCTCGGGTAGTGTATATCCTATTATTAGAGACTTCATGCGAATATATCTCGATTTCTGTACAGATACGTCTTTGTTCATATAGTTCCATTTATTAAGATTTTGACTTCTTGATAAAATTGCGTATTCTGAGTTTGGATTCTCTTCAGTCCAGGTCTTACCTAAAAATATTCGATTTTGATTTGTGTAATTGGTGATAAATGGTGCGGTTAGGTAACCACTTCTTAATACATTTTGATTGCCAACACCTTGAAAGAATGTTGAGATATCAAAACCATTCCATTCAGCCCCAAGCTTCATACCAAAATAAAGATGTGGATTTGTATCTCCATAATAATAAATATCTTCATTCGTAATTTTTCCGTCGCCATTGCGATCTACAATTCGACGAGACCCTGGTCTCAGACGGTCATCGCTAGCTGCATTTGGCAATATCCCCCCTTGTCCATATAACAAATAATAAGCATCGACCTCTTCTTGTGTTTGAAGAAAGCCATCTGTTTGAAAGACATAAAGGGAATTGAGAGGCTTACCTTCTATTATACTATTCTTACCAGGTTCTGCTATTTTACCTCCTGCTATATTGAGTATTTTGGATTTGTTGTCTCCAACCTGGAAAGATGCATTGTATCGTACTTTTTCAATTTTATCTCTCCATCCCAATTCAATTTCCCATCCACGAGTCCTGAAACTTCCACTATTTGTTTTGGGAGCTGTTCCTCCTAACACATCAGGATATGTAATATCAATAAGCATGCCGTCATTTTTACGACTAAAATATTCTATCGTAGAAGTCAACCTGTTATCCAGCAAACCTAGCTCAATGGCATAACTCTGATTTTTTATAGTTTCCCAGCTTCTGTTTTTACTCCTAATTCCATTAATCCAAGCTGACGTTTGAAATCCATTATCATTGCCTAATATAGTAGTTCCCGTTTTCATCTCAGCTATATAGTCATATTGTCCAATACCAGAGATGCCTCCTGTTTCGCCATAACTGGCTCTTAGTTTTCCATATGACAGAAACTTCCAATCAAGGTCTTGCAGGAATTTCTCTTCTGTAAACCTCCAGCCACCGGATATGCCGTAGAAGTTTTTCCATCGTGAATCTTTGTGCAGACGAGACGAACCATCTCGTCGACCTAGAAATTCAATTAAATATCGATTGCTAAAATCATAATTTAATCGACCAATGAATGAGGCAAACCCCCATTCATTCTGCCCGCCCCAATTGTCTGACTTTTCGCCTTTATTAACCGTATTCAAATCGTCTAATCCTGAGCCATCAAATATAAACCCATCATTACGGCTTGCACCAACAAGCTTATAGTGTTCCTTTTCAGCTGTAAACCCAATCATTGCTCCTACATTATGGACTTTGTTAATCGTATTCAAATAATTAGCAAAAGCCCCATAACTTTGGTATTCCCAATTCTTTATTTCCTCTTTTACACCAGCGGAAGCATTATTCACGTGTGCAGTTTGTTTCCCAACCCAGTCATACAATTTATAAGTATTTGTTACTTCACTGAATTTGGTTTCATATTTTTTAAATGCCGCAGTTCCACTAAATGACAAGCCTTTTACATACTTATCCATATCCAGTGTAATTTTCCCATTTAATCGAAAAGTTTCGTTGAATGTTGTGCTTACCCCTCCGGCTTTTATTGAAGCAACCGGATTCCGACCTCCAAAAGTGCTATAAAAATCTCCATTCTGATCATAGATTGGAAAAATGTAAAAGTCAAAATATCCTGCTCCTACACCATCTCTGGGAGATTGAACCTTGCGTCTGTCATACGATGTTCCAAATTCGAGTTTTACTAAATCCGAAGCTTTATAATCTAAATTAAAACGAGTATTCCATTTCTTTTCTCCATCATAAGCCGGTTTTAATTGAGAACGATTATCTGCATATCCAATAGATGCGAGATATGTTGCCTTATCATTTCCTCCTGAGAAAGATAAGTCATGCTTAGATGAGGTTGCACTGCCATACATCTCTTTTTGCAAATCGGTAGCTTTGTAGTACATATCCATCCCCCAATCAGCATAATAGTATTCAAACTCCTCTCCATTTAAAAGCCTGTCTATCACTTCCCTGTTAGGAAACACCCAGTTATTGAAAGCTTGTCCAGTTGTTTTTGCATCATTTGTTTGAGCTTCAACAAACATTTGCATCCATTCTTTACTATTTGTGATGGGAACATCAATACCATTGATAGTTTTACTTACAGAGCCATTGTATGTAACTTTATTTTTTCCAGACTTTCCTCTTTTGGTTGTAACCAGAATTACCCCTCCGGCTGATCGAGCTCCATATATAGCAGCCGAAGCATCTTTCAATACAGACACATTATCTATATCATTCGGATTTAGTTGGGATAGTTCATTTACTGATCCTGTAACTCCATCTATTATTACCAGTGGAGAAGAACCGCTGTTAACAGACACATCTCCTCGTATTTTGAAATCAACACCTTCGTTTCCCGGACGAGATGATTTACGAGTAACGATTAATCCGGGGACTTCTCCTTGTAATGCAACCCCTGCATTGCTTACTCCCCTGTCCTTAAACACGTCATCTCCACTAATGCTTGAAATAGCACTGGTTAAGGATGCTTTTCGTTGCACACCATAACCAACTACGACCACTTCATCCAGCTCTTGAACCGATTTTAATACTATATCGTAAGCTGAAATTTTATAAACATCTATTATTTGAGATTGATAACCGATATAGGAAATCTTTATTTCTTTTTTATCAGAGGGGACTATTATACTAAATCCTCCATCCAAATCTGTTATTGTTCCAATATTAGTACCAACTACTGATACTGATGCTCCAATCAAAGCTTCTCCACTTTCGTCAATAACTTTACCTTCTATTTTTTTACCTTGTTGCTTTGCATCATGTATCTCTGTCTCTGTTGCACAGATTTTATTATATGCAGGAAATATCATTATCAAGCAAAAAATAGCTGTTAAAAATGAATATTGTTTTCTCATTATATTTATTTTTTATTTTTTATAAACTCTAATCTCCGAAACCATTGCATAGTTAGTTGAGCCTTTATACTCTGTTCCAAAATAGACTTTAACATAACGGGTTTTAGGATTAGTGAAGAACCGATAATTTTGAGGTGCATTGGTCTCGTTATTAAAGCTGTAAGAGCCTTGATCGACCCATGCCCAGGAAGTGGGATCAGCTCCAATTGCATTTTCAGTTGAACAAGTAAAAAATTGTTGTCCTTTTTGTCCTTTATTATTACCTAAACGTCTAACCAATTCGACATTAGTGATATCATAATTTTGGCCTAAATCAAGAATAAACCAGTGAGGATAATCAGATGCTGATTTCCATGAAGCATGCCAAAATGTACTTGGATCACCATCAATCATAGCTATTACCCGTCCTTTAGGTGATGCTCCTTCTCCTCCTGCTTCCTGAGAACTATATCCAATTGTTTGCGAATTGGAAGAATCATTATATCCTGGGAAAGACCAAGAACTAGTTGATATTGCAGTCATCACTTTGGGAGTCAATTTAAACTCTTTGACTTCCGATGAATTTTCTTCTTCATCTTGTACTGTCATATTAACAATACATTCTTCTCCAATCAATACTGAGAGTTCTTCATAAAACAGCTGAGTAAAAATCTCTCCATTAGTATTTGCCTTTGCGGTGATTTTCTTTGTCCCTTTTTTATTAGAATCAGCAATCGAATGATAATCAACAGCAATATAGACTAATGAATTTGTTTCATTCTTCCAATCAATGCGTATGCCTCCGTAATCTGCTGATATATTTACAGTCTTAGCTACGGTTTCAAAGACCGGATTATCAGGAGCCTGTTCTATATTTACAGGGCCTTGATTAGAACCTTTTAGACTACATGTAAATACTGAGAATGTTTTGAGTTCGGTATTAGCGAAACCTCTTATCGTATCTGCAGAGGCACCGTTCTTATCAACCTTGTCTTTTGATATTAGTTTATATCTTTTTTCTCCTTTTGAATTAATGTATTCAATCTTTACATACATTAGATTCGGATCATTTGGATTTTTCCAAGACAGATACACTTCACCTGGTCCTGAAGAGCTTGCAAGATCGGTGACTTTAGCTGGCGCTATTTCACTGACTTTATCGTCATCGGTACATGAAGTAACAATGATAATAAAAAATAACAAATAGAATTTTCTCATGATTTTAGATTTTTACATTTATTAAATATAGTTAGATAACATTCTTCAAATATTCTATTTCGAATTATCAAATTTCCTAAAACATTTTTTCATTAATTTTTAATAGCTACAATTAATTATTTAATCACAAAACTGAAATACATCACAGCCAATTCCGTTTCTGTCATATTTTCCTGTCGGGTATCTCACCAAAACTTTAGCTGTAAATGGCATTTTCAACCCTTTACCTACTACATAATAATTATAATCTAAAGCATAGATAGATCTGAATTCGCCCCTGTAAAGATTACTTATAGAATGTCTGTACTATATTTTCCAGTAACATCCGAACGTAAGTCATCATATCCCGAAATTATAATTGACAGCGTTTTCATAGCCTTTGAGCAAGCAATTATCCAGCATTCCCAACAGCTCATTATCTTGCTTATACGCAATTTCGCAAATAGAGAGCAAATCCCTATGCCAAACTGAGCATGAGCCTGATCTCTTCCACTTTCTTGACCCTTTGCCACTCTTGGTTGTTATAATTGGGGATTATACCATTATCATTACCTCCCAACAAGACATCTACAGCACTCTTGTACATATCAGTATCGTCCCACAAAATAGCCATGGGTGTATAAACTCTTATTTCTGTGCAATAATTTGCCACCATATTCATCGAAAATTTTGGCGGTTTCTTCTAAAACGATATTAGTGAGGGGCTAATTTTCGAAAGTTTTTGTTTTTGGCACAAAAAAAAGATAGCAAAGATTGTTTGTTTGAGATATCTATCTCAAACCTTCCATTGAGGTCGGCATTAGTGTCTTGTGTAGTTCCTACAACAATAACCGTAGCTCCTATGATAGGCTCTCCGTCTTTATCTACAACAGTTCCGGTTATTTTAGTTTTTTCTTGAAGAATGCGGGCTATTCCGTTTTCTTCAGCATAAATATCTATTGCTATAATATTTATCAAAAGGATAAACAAAATTAATGCAACAGACCTTTTAGATAAAAGTCTCTTCATGATATTAGAATTTATAGTTATTTCACAAGTCAAAAGTAGACTAAAAAACACTATAGGGCTGGGATAATTAATACCAAATGTATGGTCATTTTATCCCAACTGCAACCCAAAAAGCAATGCTACAAGAGAGTTTTGTTAATCTATACTGTCTGAACGGTATTGCGTCGGTGTAGAATCAAACTGTTCTTTAAAATATTTATTAAAGTATTTAATAGAGTTAAATCCTACCATATCTGATATTTCGGAAATATTGTAAGAAGTGTCTTTTAATAATTGTGCAGCACGCTTTAATCGTACCGATCTGATAAAGTCGTTTGGAGTTAAGCCTGTTATGGATTGAAATTTTCTATACAGTTGAGTGCGACTCATGGCTAAGTCACTACTCAGTTGACTAACCGAATATTCTGTGTTGTCGATATTGTCTTCAATAAATTTTACTGCTTTTTTTACAAACTCCTCATCTAAAGATGTTATTGTAATACTGCTTGGAGATATTTCTATTGTCTTATGAAATGCTTCTTTCCTTTTTTCCAGTTGTTCAAAGAGCATATCTATCCTTGCTAGCAATACTTCCAGGTTGAAGGGCTTGGATATGTATGAGTCTGCTCCGGCCTTGTAACTGTCTATTCGTGCCTCATCAGATATTCGTGCTGTGAGAAGAATAAATGGTATATGTGAAGTCTGAATATTGCTTTTAGTACGGGTACAAAGTTCTAAGCCATCGACCTTTGGCATCATCAGATCTGAAATAATCAGATCCGGCGATTTCTGAATGGCTAACTCTTCTCCTCTTTCGCCATCGTTGGCTTGCAGGATATTGAATCTGTTACTCAGTTGCTCTACCAAAAAATGTCGGAATTCTGTATTGTCTTCTATTATCAACACTGTTTTCCGTTCTGTGTAGTCATGAGTAATTTCAATAGCTGATGGGTGCGATTCTGTTTCTTCTATTTTGTCTCCTCTCAGGTCTGTAGGCAAGAGCAGAGAAAAGGTGCTGCCTTCTCCCTTCTTGCTGTTAACTGAAATTTCGCCTTCGTGTAGCGATACATATTCTTTGACCAAGTGCAAGCCTATACCCGAGCTTGCTCCGGCCAGATTCTCTGAGTCACTCTGATAGAAGCGATGAAAAATAAATTCAAGATCTCTTTCGTCGATGCCACATCCTGTATCCGTAATGTCGACAGATACAAACCCTCTACCGTCTTGCTGTAGCAGCCTGATATTAGTAGATATAAAGCCCCGGTCGGGTGTAAACTTAAGAGCATTGGAATATAAATTGTTCAGAATTTTCTGCATTTTTGATTTATCAAAATACATATACAATTCGGGACACTCGCTTTCTATAATAAAATCAATATTGCGGTTTACGGTTGTTTCTTTGAATGATGAATAGACATATTTTACAAATTCTATAAAATTAGCATTATTCAATTTCAGTTTTTCTCCACCCATTTCTAATTTACGAAAATCTAATAATTGATTAATCAGATCCAGCATGCTATTAGCATTTCTGTAGATAGATCTTAACTTATCTTTTAGGGGATTTTCTGATTGTTGTATCAGCGTGTTGAGCGGAGTCATAATCAACGTTAGGGGCGTGCGAAATTCATGGCTTATATTAGTGAAAAACCTAAACTTCATTTGATCCAGCTCTTCCTTCTGCCTGTTGCGTTCCAATATTTCCTGCTCCAGTTGCTTTTGTAATCTTCTTTTGTTTAAGTATCTAAATATAAACACGATCGCAATGCTGACTAATATAGTGTAAAGAATATAGGCATAGATAGTTGCCCAGAATGGTGGTTTAATGATAATAACCATCTCGGCAGGTACATCTCCCCATATTTTGTCATTGTTTGCAGTATAAACAATCAACTTATATTCTCCCGGATGCAAATTGGTATAAGATGCACTTCCTCCGCCCGAAGTTTCTATTTCCGTCCATTCTTTATCGTAATTTTCTAATTTGTACCGATAATAAGTGTGAGACGGATTAACATAGTTGAGCCCTGCAAACTGGAACGAGATCGAATTTTCGGTATGTCTAAGTTGTATCTCTGTAGTATTATTTATCGGATATTTGAGTATAGTATGCCCGTTATATTCAACATCATTTTTTACTAAATTATTAAACAGATAGAAAGCTGTAAATACTGGTTTATTTTTATTCGTATTATAGTGTATTTTATCTGGTTTCAGCCAATTTATTCCATGATGTCCACCAAAATAAAGAACCCCTTTACCAGATTCCAAAGAGGATCGATCATAAAATTTTCCACTTTGCAGGCCATCTTCCTGCCCAAAGTTTACTACAGAGAACTTATAATCGCCGGAAGTTCCCTTTATTTCAATTTTTGCTATACTATTTACTGTTGATACCCAATATATACCATTTTTATCTTCTTCTATTGCCGAAACAGAATTGTTTGACAGGCCATTGCTTACATCAATAATATATACTTTTTTCCTCTTGTCGTCCCAAATACGTATACCTTGCTCTGTTCCAAACCACTCTAAACCTTTATTATCTTTATAGATATAATAATATCTGACATTAGGCCCTGCATATTTGGGGTTTTCAGGATCGTCTATTTCAGGTATGAATATTTTATCGTTTTTGGTATCGTAATAGTAAATACCATTTTCGCCGTATACAGCAAAGGTATTGTTATCTATCGGATAAAAGCTATAGTCTATTTTGTGAAAGTTTATTTCCGGATGCCTGTCTTTGAGCATTAATATTTTGCCTGTCTCAAGATTCAACTCTCCAACTCCTTCATTGGCTACGCTTACCCAGAAGCGGCCTGTAGGATCTTCGTATATGGCTCTTGATATATTCTGATTAGGATATAACTCCATATTGGAAGATGACTTGTTGTATATTTTTATATTACTGCCATCTATGCAATAGAAGCCGTTTAGATATGTCCCTACCCACAATCGTTTTTTTCGGTCGTGATACAGTGAGAGGCATAAATCGTCTGACAGGATTCCTGCAAAAGCATTGGATATTTTTCCTGATGCAGGATTGTAGCGTTTGAGTCCATGAGAGGTTGTACCTATAAGTATATCTCCATTATTATCTTCTATGAGGCAGCGTATTGATTCGTTGGTGATTAAAGTTTCATTGTTGATTGTTTGTATCAACCCGAACTTATACATACTGGGATTGTAATAACATACACCCTGCCATAATGTACCCACCCATAGACCGTTGTTGTCGTCAATATACAAACATTGTATATCGTTATTCAATATACCTCCATTGCTAAGCCTCAAGCCTGATATAACTTCGAGGGTATGACTTTTTCCATTTATCTTTCGCAAACCCGACCAGGAAGTGCCAACCCATACATTTTCATCTTTATCTAAATCCATGCAGGTGAAAAAATTGGAGACACCTTTTATTGTTGCAACTTCTTTCCACTTATTTTCAGTCCAGTTGTAGTAGCAAACAGCATTATTGTACATCAGCCATAAATCTCCGGATGATGTTGGTATAATATTTAGCCGATCTGTTGCATCCGATATTTTGTCGACAAAAAAAGTTTCCTGAGTTGTAAACTCTCGTGAAGCCGAATCCCAGCAACGGAGTATGCCGCTGGAGTATATTATATAGTAAAGGTTCTTATATTGTGTAAGTTCGTATGGAACTCCATATTTAGTAAAAGAGCTGCTATTTCCGTCTTCTATCTTTATCAATTCTTTTTTGAGAATATCATATAAATAGAAAGAGTTATCTTCTGTAAGAAACCAATAATTTTTACTTTGATCTATAAATAAGTTTCTAAGTTTTTGATTGATACCGAATACTTTCAGCTCGTGGTCAATATCATAGATGAATTTGTTCGTTTTCAGATCAAATAAAGACAAATATCCTGGAGCCTTCATCCACATACGTCCCTCGGCATCGTGATATTCTTTAAAAATCTGATATCTGTTAAAGTCCCATTTATAGTCTTTTCTCCTATCGTGATAGAAATGCTCGAAGGTAGCACCATTATATATATTAAGAATAGAGACAGTGCGTATGGCTATGCGTCCATCCGAAATCATAGTGAAATTTCTTATTTGGTTGTCAGATAAGCCATCTACTATATCCCAATGACGAAAAGTATATTGTGAATATATATTCACAATTCCAGAGAATAACAATACGATCGTAATAAAGTATTTTTTCGCCACAATTTTAATTTAATTTTCAAATATAAAGAAATATTGCGAAAAAGTTTCAAACCTATTATTTAGTAGAGGTTTTCAAATATATTTTTTGTTCTTTTTAAGTATCATTTTTGTATACGTAAATCTTGTTTTAGCCGTCTTCCCTGAAAATCAGATTATCCTTGAGTATTTTAGGTGTTAGTGATTACCTTTTGCCCCAATTACTATTGCCAATCTTCGATCTCAACTTCTTGATATATGCTCTACGTCGTTTATGATTAGTTGCTTCAAAGCCATCCCAAAGCGATTGCATTTTACTATTCATTTCAAGTTCCGGATTTGATTCAGCAAATCTAAACCCTGATTTATAAGCAGATGGAATAAAACCGTTAAATATCATCGCATTTACTCCTTTACCTTGATATTCGGGCAATACACCCATAATCATCAGTTCCACTGTTTTATTGTTCTTACTATTAAGAGCTTTTATTAGCTGAAACCAACCAAGAGGGAACAATCTACCCCGTGATTTAATCAGAGCTGCAGATAGGCTCGGGATTCCAACTCCGAAACCAACTACGTCATCAGTATCTTCTTTTATAACTATCTGAACAACATCCCATCTTAAAAGTGGTACATACTTCTTCACGTAGTAGTCTATCTGATGCTGGGTCAGAGCCGAAAAGCCATACAAAGGTTCGTATGCTTTATTCAGACATTTGAATAACTTGGATACATAAGGTGTTACCTGTTTAAAATTATGGAATGAGAGAAGTTTTAACCCGTAACGTTCACCTATCATAGTAGCTATACGCTGATGTCTCTCAGGCGTATGGGCGGGAATCGGAATATAGAACTCATTCCAATCTGCATCTTTTTCAAAGCCTAAACGTTCTATCTGAGTTCTGTAATACGGATAACTATATCGGGTTGCCATTGTCGAAATTTTGTCATATCCTTCTATCAAAAGTCCTTCGGGATCAAGATCTGTAAAACCAATTGGACCGATGATTGTATCCATGCCTTTTTCTTTCAACCATTTTTCAGCCGCAGAAAATAAAGCTTCGACAACCTCATTGTCATCAATAAAATCGACAAAAGAGAAACGTCCCTGCTTCTTATTCCATATTTCATTTGCTCTATGATTGATGATAGCTGCAATTCGACCGACTATCTTGTCATTTTTATATGCCAGAAATAATTGCATTTCGCAAAAATCGAAAGCCGGATTTTTTTTAGTATCTAAAGATTCCAGCTCATCCGAAATTAGAGGTGGAACATAAAAAGGACAATCTTTGTATAAGGTATTTATAGGAAATTTGACAAAAGCCTTTTTCAGATTATTATCATTAGAATTTATTGCTTTAATTACTACCGACATATTTCGAAACGTTTTGTTAGATTGATAATAAGATAAACAGGGCGAAAGTTTTGTTACTTAAAACTATATTCGCCCTGCAATCACAAGTATATTAGGTAAGGATGAAATGTTTATACTTAAATATTACCCGATGCTTTGAGATATTGCGTCTTGTTAATTTCCAATTTAGTTTTTGCTACAATATGTTCAGCCTGGGCATTTTGCCAAATGGTTTGTGACTCCAGATAGTTAGATATGGTTTCCATTCCCACATCATACTGATCTCTGCTCATTCTCATATTTTCTTCACTTTGTTTAAGAGCCTGTAATGTTAGTTTAACTTCCAGCATAGATTCATTGTAAGCATTGATTGCCTGTTGAAGTTCCAGATTCATTTTCTGACTCAAATCATCTCGTTGCAGTTGAGCCATTGCCATCTCACGTTCCACTGCTTTTACTTTTTTCGATCCCTCTCCCCAGTTAAACAATGGTATCTTAACAGAAAATATTGCCGAGAAATTCCCTGTATTGAATAATGGTTCATTATCCAATTTGGGACCATGAATATATCCGTAAGAACCGGCAAAGCCAATCTGGGGAAGAAAGTCACTCTTTACAAATTGCTTTTCATGCTTTTTCAATTCTATCTGTTTTGTCAATATACTATATTCAGGTCTGGACGTAACCGTTGCATTGGGATTGAGTATAAAATTATTTTCAGTAAAGGATTCTGGAAAACTGATTTTTGAATTGAGTGGCAGACCAATAATGTCACATAAATTCATCTGCGATATACGAATACCATTTTCAGCACGATTAAGTTGCAGTTCCACCTGATTTTTTTGCACCTGCACTTTCATCACATCATTTTTCGATTTCATACCTGCATCGGCGGCATTGCTAATTACTCTTAAAAATTCATCTATTGTCTGCTGATAACTCAAAGCTGCTTTACGCATTTCGAGAGCCTGAACACAGAGCCAATATGCCTTGTCTGTTTCTAAGATAACTTCATCTTCGGTCAGTTGTCGGCTTAATTGGGCAATCTCACTTCCAACTTTAGACATTTTACTGGCGGATGTAATTTTTCCACCTGTATATATAGGCTGCTCTACGGTTATCTGCCCCAGATAAGAATTGCTGGTTTTCAGTTTCATATTCAGATCCCCTAATTCACCCATGTTCATCTTCATATCTGTTTTTGCATTGTCATAATAAGCAAAGCCTTCGGCTGAAACTTTTGGCAGATAATTTGTTTTGGCAGCCTTTGCTACCAGATCTGCTCTTTCTTTATCTTGTTTAGCAATAGCTATCCGCTTGTTGTTTGCCAATGCCATTGCACGGCACTCTTCCAGTGTTATCTCCTGAGCAAACAGACTGGAGAATGAAAAGAAACAAAATACAGCTATAAGAATATATCTGACCTTATTTATATTTAGATATTTCATGACTTGATTATTTATTTTTTATACCAAAGAACAGTGCATACAGTGCCGGTAAGAACAAGAGTACGACAAGCGTACCAATCAGTAATCCACCCATCATAACTACTGCTGCCGATCCGAAAAGAGCATCCCCCAATAATGGTATCATCCCCAAGGCTGTTGCAAAAGTGGTGAGCATGACAGGACGCAGACGGCTGGCTGAACTCTCTAACAGAGCTTTGACAGGCTCTACACCTTCTGATATCTGTAATACGATTTCGTCCATCAGAATAATTCCGTTTCGGATAATCAGCCCCATCAAGCCTAAAGTGGCTACAATGGCAACAAATCCAAATGCTTTCCCTGTCAATATTATACTCGGAACGATACCGATAAACATCAGCGGAAGGCACAGAATAATGATCAGTGGCTTCTTATAGTCTTTGAAAAGCAAGATCAAAATAATAACCATCAATGCTATAGCTAATGGATAGTATTTAAGCAGGTAATCCATCGACTCGTTACTTGTGCTGAACTCTCCCTTCCATTTCATTGTATAGCCTTCAGGCAACTTGATGTTCTCTATTTGTGAAGCAATATTTTCACGGACACTTTCTGTTCCTTTTCCGGGCAGAACATTACATTGTGCACGCATTGCACGCTCGCCATCACGTCTTATCACCAACGGTTCTTCCCAAAGTAGTTTTATGCCGTTGGCAGCCTGACTCAAAGGCACAGTACGTAGTGCAGAGGCTATCACATCTTCTTCCGATACGGCCCCTGTCATTAATCCTTCAATTGTTTTTTGATCTATTCCTGTCAATGAAGGCATCATACTGAATACGGGAGTATGTTCAAGCGACTCTATGGGTTTTCCGTCTTTGTCTACACTTTTTATAAGGATAGATTTACTTTTAGTACCTTCGTAGAAAGTACCTGTAGGAATACCATCCGTTGCACTCATTACGGATAAACCAACATCCTGACGACTCAAACCTATATTGCGGGCGATGGGTTGATTGTAATCAATCATCAATAAGGGTGTTTTTACCTCCCAATCCGATGTAACCAGTCCGATGTCAGCATTTGCCTGCATAATATCTTTGGCTTGTTTTGTTAAATCACGAAGTATGGCCGGGTCAGCACCTCGAAACTCCACTTCTATCGGGTATGATTGCCCCATCAGATTATAGCGTTTCATCTGAACCCTGGCTTGTGGATAATTCGTTTTCAGATAACTGTCAATCTCAGCCATAGAGCTTAACAGGTCATCAAAGGTTTTATAGTCTACAATCAATTCACCGTAAGCGAGCGAAGGGTCAGCAATTCCTCTAACCAGATTATAACGACTAGGAGTTCCTCCGACAGAAGTTGTCACATGGGTTACTTCTTCTCTCTTAAGCAGATAACTTTCGATACTTTCCAAATCTTTTTTTACACGTGTTGTATTTGATCCCTCAGGAAGTTTGTATTCAATATACAATTGATCGTATTCCATATCAGGGAAAAAACTCTGAGGCATAAAGCGGAAACAAAACATACTGATAACCACCATCACTCCGGCAATGCTCACTGTGATAATGCGATGGGATAAAACCCAAGTGAGTATTTCTCGTAACTTTCGGTAAATAAAGTTGTCATAAGGATCTTTTTGCTCTATGTTTTGCTTAGCTTTTAGCAATCCATCTGCCTGAACAGGTATCAGGGCTATGGCTAACACCCAGCTTAATAAAAGAGACACGGCCAGTACTACAAACAAATCGCGGACATAAATCCCCGTATCATCTGGAGATAAGTAGATTGGAAAGAATGCAAGAATACCAATCACCGTAGCTCCCAATAAAGGCATAGCTGTTTTACGTCCCATTGAAGTGAGAGCTTCTCTTCGGGATAAACCTCGCTGCAAATCGATTTGAATGCCATCGAGTACTACTACTGCATTATCGACAAGCATACCGAGAGCTAATACAAATGCAGCCAGAGAGACTCGCTGCAAAGCTCCATCTAAAGCACCTAATATCAATAAGGAACCCAAAACAACAACAATAAGATTAACCCCAAGAATAAAAGCACTTTTGAACCCCATTGTAAATACCAGCAACACAATAACGATAACAATGGCTTCAATCAAACTTTTCATGAAAACATACAGTGCCGAGTTTACCCTGTCTGGCTGGAAAAACACTTTATTGGTTTCCATTCCTGCCGGTAAGCGATCCTGCTCCAATTTACTGATTAGTGTTTCTACTTCTTTTCCTATCTTGGTAATATCTGTACCTGCTTTGGCTGAAATAGAAATACCCAATGCCTGTTTTTGATCGTATCGCAATTCATTGCGTACAGGTGTTTCATAGCTTTCCGTTATACGGGCAATATCACGCAAACGCAACTGATCGTTCTCATGTCCTTGCAGTATGAGGTCGCCTATATCATCTACATTCCGGTATTTATCATTCACCGATACGCGCATACGCACATCTCCTGTTTCGTAATAACCTGAATATATCGTTGCATTTTGCCCGTTGAGTGTGGATATAACTTCGGCAGGATGCACTCCCATGTTAGCCATCCGGTCTTCGTAAAGTTCAATGTTGATACATTCATTCTGTTTTCCATAGATCTCAATTTTAGAAACACCTTTTATCTTCAATACTTCTTTCTTTATCAGATCGGCATATTTTTCGGCTTCCTTGTAAGAATATCCGTCAAAAGTCAGTGCGTACACGATTCCATATACATCGCCAAAATCGTCCATTACGATAGAAGTAGAGGCTCCTTCGGGCAGGTTGTCTTGTACGTCTGCTACTTTTCGTCTCAAAAGGCTCCAGCTTTCCTCTACCTTTTCGTTTGATACTGTCGAGGGTAGTTTTACATTGATTGTTGACATATCGTTCTGCGAACGGCTGGTAATATCCCCCACATTGTTCATCGAACGAATACTTTTTTCCAATACATCCGAAACCTCCAACTCCACTTCATGAGCCGATGCTCCGGGATAAAGTGTAACGACTGTTGCCTGCTTTACTTTAATTTCGGGGTCTTCAAGTTTACTCATGCCATCGTAAGCAAATATGCCACCGATGGTAAATAACAGAATAAGAACGTAAACCAGCTTCTTATTATCTAATGCCCAGCTTCCCAAGTCCTTCATAATATTCCTCCTGCATTTGTAGAGGAAACCTCCGGTAATAATTTGACTTTAGCTCCTTCGGTTAGAGTATATACTCCAGCCGATACAACTTGTTCACCGGAAGATATTCCCTCTGAAATAATAGCAGTTCCGTCGTTTGGTATTTCAGCGATCCGAACAGATCGTGATTGTACGGTCTTAGATTTATCGTTATATATCCAGACTGTTTGTTTGCCATTTTGCTCGAATATGGCAGTAAGAGGAATTGAAACCAGGGCTGAATTTTCGGGTTTGAATTTGATTGTAACCATTGTCGACATTCCGGCTGATGGCATTTGTTGTTTGTCGGTAACTTTAAGTCGCAAACGAACTGTATATAGCTGATTCAAATTTGCTTTCTGATTAATCGATATAAGTTCAAGAGGAAATTCTTTACCTGAATATATATCGAAATGAGCAGAAAATGATTCGAACTTATCTCTTCGGATATATTCACTAGCCGGAATATTTATTTCTACTTCCGGGACTTCTGTACTGATCATTGAAAAGACCGGCATACCTGCACTTATAACCTCGGAACGATTGAAATATCTCTTTTGTATATATCCATCGAAGGGAGCCCTCAATTTTGTATCTGACAGGGCATCTTTATGTGCATTGTATTTTGCAGTCATTTGACGTAAGCCAGATACAGCCTTATCATAATCATTGTCCGATACACTTTGCTTTTCGTGTAAGATAGTTATGCGTTCTACTTCAGCCTTTACTTGTTTGTATTCGGCTTCGGTAGCTGATAGCTGTGTTTGATAGTCGCGCAAGTCCATTTCAGCTACGACCTCTCCTTTGCGTACAAACTGCCCTTCGGTAACATTGACCTTTGTTATAGGCCCACTTATCCTGAATGAAAGGTCTATATCGGAAGCCGCTTTTACTTTACCGGGAAAAGAAGCTGTTTTTTCACCTCCGCTTGTTTTTACTACAACTGTTTTAACTGTCCTGACAGTATCTTTCTCTGCCTCTTTCTGTCCACATCCTGTAAACAGAACAAATCCACTCAGGCAAATAAGTGAAACTAATTTCATCCTCATCTGATTTACATATTTTATTTATTGTTTGATGCACAAAGGTATATGGGAGATATTCCATAAGCCTTTCCCTTTTTGAGGACAAAATGCTCTATTTCGGAAATTATAGATTTTTTATTTGTACTTGAAAAATAATAATACCTATTTTTAGCCCTAAAAAGAAAACAATAGAGCAATGAAATCTAAACCGTCAAAAAAAAGTACACTTGAGCATTTAGTATTCGACACAACCAATGAGAGTTTCTTTGACAATTCCGTATTAGATGGATCAGACAGTGACCTCCTACTTTTGGAACAATATCCCCGTATTATTGATGCTGCGGGTATATGTATCTGTCTAGAAGGTGAGATTGAAATAACAATCGGCTCGCAAAGCTATCCTGTAAAGAAAGATGATCTGTGCATTATTTTTCCAAATGATATACTTTATGTGAGAAATAAAAGTGCTGACTTTAAAGGATACTTACTTGTTTGCACAACTGATTTTTTTCAACTATTAAATGTAGCTTCCGGAACATCCATTTATCTGTATATTAAAGATAACCCGTGTATTTCATTGAAAGACAAAGACAGGGAAAACCTTATACGAATGTGTGACTTTCTGAAAGAACATGATTTACGAACAGAACATCTCTACAGGGATGAAATATCAAAGCATTTGATGTTCTCTATTATTTATGAAGTCATTGGTATCTATAAAAAAGGAGAGCCCCTGAAGCAGGTTCCTTACTCAAGAAAGAATCAATTATACTTTAACTTTATGGAGTTGTTGGCTAAAAATTATAGTATGCATCGCGAGCTTGAATTTTATGCAGGTAAGCTATGTATAACGTCGAGACATCTGTCGAGTATATGCAAGGAAATGAAAGGACAGACTGCTAAGGAATGTATAAACAGCCATCTTATTACGAATATAAAGATATTGCTGGAAACAACAGATATGACTATCTCTCAGATTTCGGAAGAACTGAATTTTCCGAATGCTTCTTTCTTTACCAAGTTTTTTAAGGAACAAACCAAGATGACACCTAAAGAATATAGAAACGCAAATGTATCGTAATGGAATCATTTGCTTAAAAAAATCATTACTTTTATTCAAAATTTCAAACCCAGTAATATCACACTGTATATGGTCGATAATGTAAAAATATTAGAAACTAAGATTCTTTCAGATAATTGGTACGTACTTCGAAAAATAACATATGAATATCTGAAAAAAGATGGCTCCAAGACCATTCAAAGTAGAGAAGCTTACGATAGAGGAAACGGTGCTACTATATTGCTATACAACAAAGACAGTCGCACAGTCATTCTTACAAGGCAGTTTCGTCTTCCCACCTTTGTCAATGGAAATGAAACTGGTATGCTTATTGAAGCTTGTGCTGGATTGCTCGAAAAAGACAACCCCGAGGACTGTATTAGACGTGAAACTGAAGAAGAAACAGGCTATAAAATTACAGACGTACGAAAAGTATTCGAAGCATATATGTCTCCTGGCTCAGTAACAGAAATCTTATATTTTTTCATCGCCGAATATGCAACTGAAATGAAAGTTACAGATGGTGGCGGTCTGGAAGAGGAAGAAGAAAATATAGAAGTGCTAGAACTAACCATTGATAAAGCAATGAAAATGGTTGAACTTGGTGAAATAAAAGATGCCAAGACTATAATGCTCCTTCAATATGTAAAGCTTAATAATATACTGTAACGATGTTAATCTAATACAATTCTTTTCTTTCTTTTTGATAATACCCTTTGTTTATTTTTTGAATAAAAGAACGGCATATATTTTCGTGGCAATATATCATATACATCATAATTGGGTTCAGAATAGTAAGTTCAAATACAAAATAAAAAAATGGCTCTTTAATCAGTACAGATATAAATAACACAATAGCACGGGTATTGAAAGAAAGGATGTTGGTCCACTTCATCAAAGGTAAGCTCTTCATTCTAAAATCTTTTTGGAACTGTATTGGAACTACACCTTCAAATTCGTGATTTAACAGA